>NZ_JBQHCW010000004.1:0-480324 GCF_052068115.1 Nonomuraea sp. ZG12 | reverse complement strand
CCGAAAGGCCCGAAACGCCCCCATAGGCGTCCCAAACATCCCTCATCGTCCCGAATTATTTCCCTGAGATCACCTCATTGAGGTTTCCCGAATTCGATGATCGCAGATCGGCATGGCGATGCCCATCGTTGTACTGCCAGCTTTCGCTTGTTTACTTCGTCGCGCTGGGCGGGCACCGATGGTCAACCGGTCGAAAGAACGCGACTCGACCACGTATAAGGACAGGACTCACCGCGCCCCGGGCGAGCGCGTGTCCCGGATCGTCAGACGACGTCAGCACATCCTGGGAACGCCGCCATCAACAGCGTCCCGGAGTCCTCGTCCACATGCGCCACAGAACGGGCGCCCAGGCAGTAGCGGCACGGCAGTGCGGCGGCCACGACCGGGTCGGCCCACGCCTTGTGCTCCCACGCCGGTGGCTGTACCGGCGGCGGGTTCTGGTCGCGTTCGGCGGGCTCATGCGCGCCGCCGACCCAGCCGCGGCCCTGGCAGAACCGGCAGGTGAGGAACATCCGGCCGAGCCGCTGCCCTCGGCGGCCTTCGCACTCCGGGCAGGTGATGGGGTCGCTCATCCGCGCCGCCCGGTGCCGCTGCACGCGCCACAGGAGCCCCACTCGTTGTGGCTCTCCTGCTTCCCGTTCTTCTCGATCCACTCGCCACCCGCGCCGAGGCAGGTGTCGCAGATCGGCGGCTCGTCGCTCTTGGCCATGCCGGGGACCGTACCCACATGAACGCGGTTCGACGATGGTGGGTGAGCGGAATGCCACCGGTGGGCTACGCCCTGACGTGGCGAGAACGTCCGGGGGCCGTACCCGATGACGACGCTCCTGCGGCGTTCGGAACTGGTGCGAGCCAGCCGATGGCGGCCGGCCTCATGCTCAGTCCAGAGCACTCGTTCGAAGGGATCAGGCGGCCCTGCCGTCGGGAACCGACGGGCCACGCACGGCCCGCCAGATCAGATACGACTGCAGCAAGCCCGCGCCGGTGAGGATCACTACGAGGAGTACGGGGTTCGCCGTCTGAGGCGGGAGAGCATCCCATCCCCACCAGATAAGCGGCCCAAGCGGGATCGTAACGAACATGAGGGCGACGCCGGACAGCAGGATCGGGTCCGGCACGGTCAGCAAGGTCACCACCGAGACAACGCCGAGGAGCATCACGAGGCTGGCGTACACACTGGCGAGAACTGCCGCGACACGGCCATGTCGGTAATGCCTCATGCGGTCACGCTCCTCGGACGCCCCGTAGAGGAGGCCGAGTGTACCCATCGAGGTTTCTCAGTGACGATCAGCGGCGAGGACCATCGCGCGCTCGGCGGCGGTCAGGTGGCGTTGTCCGACGTCACGGACGCCCCGCTCGCCGGCTGCTCGCAGCCCGCGCCGAAGGTGTGCGCCACGGACTGGCCCCAGTCCGTGGAGTCGGCCTGCACCTGGAAGTGCAGGTGTGGTGCGGACGATCGGCCCGTGTTGCCTGAGAGCGCGATCGCCTGTCCCCGCGCCACCTGGTCGCCTACGTTCACGAGCACGCCGTTGGCCTGGATGTGGAAGTACCAGCTCGTGAATCCACCGGCGTGGCGGAGCCGCACGGCGTTGCCCCAATTCTGCAGGCTCCCGTCCGGGAACGGGGTGTTGGTCGGAGTGGTCGGCTGGTTGGGGTTGTAGGTCGCTGTCAGGTTCTCCTGGAGCCACTCGACGGTGCCTTCGCGGGCGGCGCGGATCTCGGTGCCCTCGGGCAGGCCGAAGTCGAAGGCCCAAGATTGGCTGCCATTGTGGGAGCCGGCGGGGTTGTTGTTTCCTTGTCCAACTGTGTGAGTGACCCCGCCCTTCCACGGATACCGGTAGGCGCCGACCGGAGCTTCTTCGAGGTCGAGGCACGCAATCCTGAGCCCCTGCTGGAAGTACGCGCCATCCTCGGTCTTGAAGTCGACAACGTGCCGCCGCCAACTGCACCACTGGGTACCGTTCCCGGGACGCCACACTGCGGCGAGTCGCCCGTTGTCGGTCGTCAGGACGCTGAGGCGCAGCCCTTGGGCGAAGTAGGTCCGATCCCGGGCAGCGAAGTCGTCGCCTGTCATGTTCCAGTGGACCCATTGTGTGCCGTTGCCGGGGTGCCAGACGGCTGCGAATGTTCCGTCTTTGATGATGAGGGAGGTGATGCGGAGTCCTTGGGGGAAGTAGGTGGAGTCCTTGGCCTTGAAGTCGTCCTCTGTCATGTTCCAGTGGACCCATTGTGTGCCGTTGCCGGGGTGCCAGACGGCTGCGAATGTTCCGTCTTTGATGATGAGGGAGGTGATGCGGAGTCCTTGGGGGAAGTAGGTGGAGTCCTTGGCCTTGAAGTCGTCCTCTGTCATGTTCCAGTGGACCCATTGTGTGCCGTTGCCGGGGTGCCAGACGGCTGCGAATGTTCCGTCTTTGATGATGAGGGAGGTGATGCGGAGTCCTTGGGGGAAGTAGGTGGAGTCCTTGGCCTTGAAGTCGTCTTCCGTCATGCCCCAGTGGACCCATTGTGTGCCGTCGCCCGGGCGCCAGACAGTCGCGAAGGCATCGGTCATGGTGTCCCCCTAGGCGGGCAGGTAAGGCGGTCGGCGCTGGCACGGCTCCTCGTCGCATTCCGAGCCGTCTTGGAGTCTTGTGGCGGCGGTGAGACTTGGTCTTCCACGTCCCGATAGAACGTGCGGATGCCATCGACATCAACACTGGGATAGAAAACGGCATGCTCACTTGAAGTATGCTCAGCAATACCGTCCGTAAACGCAGTGCGTCCCGGCAGAGAGACGCGAACCGCGACGAGGTCGTGGAGGGTGGTGGCGCGGCGGAGAACGCCGAGTGACATCAGGGACGCCCGGCCCCTGCCGTCTCCCGGTGGTGCTCAGCGTTCGCAGACGATGCCGCCTCCGTCGCGATCCTGGTACCAGGCGTACTCCGCGTCGCGGCCTCGCGTGAAGGGCCGTAGCCTGCCGCGGTGGCGTCGCCGCACGTCCGGCGTCGCGTGGCCGGTTGCTGTTCTTCGTTGCGTTCGGTGTGACGCTCTCGCTTTCGAGTCGAGGGGCACTGGTCAGAGACGCACACCGTTCATCTGCGAAAAGACCTCGCCTCCGATCTCGAACAATGGTTCCCGCTCGTCGGACGGAAATCCCAAGTTTTCTGACAAGTCATTCGACGAATCTTTCTCCCGCGCGGCAGAAGAACAATGCTTCGGCCGAAGGAGTACGAACCGCGCAGTCAGGCCGGTGGTGGCCACCCAAGGAGGATTCGCATGAGGCGACTGAAGCAACTGAAACGACTGATCACGGTGACGGCCGTATGCGCCGCCGCGGCCTTCGCCGTGCCGACGGCGGCGTACGCCGACGAGGATCCGCTGAACGCCAACGCCCGCGTGTCCGGGGTGACACCCCGTCCCGCGAGCGAGGGCTGCCCCGCCGGCAACTTCTGCCTCTACACCGGCCCCGAATGGAGTGGGCGGGTCTTCCGGCTGTTCTATTGCCAGGAGTACGCCTTGAGCCGCTGGAACGGCTACGGGTCCTGGTACAACAACAACACCGGTGGCGCGCGGGCCCAGATCCTCAACAGCAGCCGCATCTCCATCTACGACACCGACCCCGGGGATTCGCACCCCGCGTACGACTTCGAGCCGGCCTGGTACGTCCGCGCATGCTGACGCGCTGATCGGGACAGTCGGACGGCCTGGTTCGTCGCGGCTCGCCAGGCCGTGGCGAACCCCAGGCATCGCCCGTGGCAGGAGGTTTCAGGCTGCCCCCATGGGACGAGGCGGACGGGACGATCGGGTGAAGAGCGCGAACCGTGTAGAGCCGCCGTCCACCCCGAACGCCGATATGGAATGCTCGCGATCATGACTGAGTCGGAAGAGCTCATGAAAGGCGTCGTGGCATCGACTCCGACTCCGCCCACCGCGCCACTCAGCGGCCGGCTTGGGGCGTGACGCCGGTGACTGCTCGTCCGGCATGCTTGGCGCGCCGCTTGAGGGTCCGGTCGTAGTCCTGGAAGCGGGCCTTGCTGATGACGCTGCGATCCGGGGCACGGAGAACGATGCCCTCGTTCAGGCCGGGGTCGCCCGACGTGGCCACCAGCGTGTGCCGGTACGGCTCCATGAACGCGCGCATCGGCTCGATCGCCGACGGCAACTCGTCGGCGTCGACCTCGAAAAGGCGCGGCGTCACCTGCGTGCCGCACGTCTCGGCGACCTTGCCCAGGGTGGTCTCGTCCGCGAACTCCTGCCCGCCTCGCTGCCGCCAGGCGGAGATCCGGTCGAGGTCCCAGGCCGGCAGGTCGCTGCCGATCGAGGCCACGTCGAACAGCCGTACCGCCGCCGCGCCGTCGCCGTACTGCTTCCACGCGGGAAGCTTCGTGGAGCCGTAGACCTCCAGGTAGAGCACGATGATCTCGTCGGTGCCGCCCAGCTCGGCCGAGGTGGCTCGCCCGGCCACGCCTCTCAGGGCGTCGACGATGCCGAGCGCCGGGTTGTGCACGATGTCGCCGGAGGCGGTGAGGAGGTCCTCGCGGGAGCCGATCAGCCATTCGCCGTCCGGGAGCAGGACGATCCGGCCGTTGGTGCCGTCGACCTTCTCCGTGCCGATCACGGTCCCGGTGAACTGGGTGGCCTCTTCGAGCAGGCCGCCGTTCTTCGGATCCAGAGCGTGGTGCGTCGGGATCGACGGGTATTTCGTGAGTGAGTTGAGCTTGCGCAGGTCAGCGGTTCGCAGCGAGAACATCGAGATGGTCCTTGGTCGGGGGTTCGCGGCGGGCGGGAGGTCCCGACGCATGATGGTGTCATCCAGGCCGTCTCCAGAGCCAGGCGATAATGCGGGCGCGTACGATTCTCGCAGCGCGAGCAGTGGCGGACCGGGGCGAAAGGGAATGGCCGGGATGGGCTTGGAGGTCGAGAGTCGATCGTCCGATTCGCCGTACGTCGAGCGGGTGTGGCGGAGCCGCAGCCATGACGTCGACCGGATGACGTCGATCGCGGCAGCGCATTGGGACCTGGTCTTCTGGGAGCACCGAGGCCAGGTGAGCGCGGCCGTCCAAGGGCCGTGGTCCAGGGCGAGCGCGGCCCCCGTGCCCGAGGACGCCACGTTCTTCGGGATCAGTTTCTCGTCCGGCACCTCGATGCCGCATCTTCCGGTCGGCCGGCTCGTCGACGGTTCCGCGGAGATTCCCGACGCCACGCGTAGATCGTTCTGGTTGAAGGGGTCTGCCTGGCGGCTGCCGGACTACGACAATGCGGAGGAGTTCGTACGGCGGCTGGTGCGTGAGGGGGTGCTGGACCGTGACCCGATCGTCGCCGAGGTGCTGCGCGGCGCGTCGCCGGATCTGTCCGAGCGCACCCTGCAGCGGCGTTTCGTGGCGGCGACCGGGCTCACCCGCGGCGCCATCCGGCAGATCGATCGGGCCCGGCAGGCGGCGGTCCTGATTCAGGAGGGGGTGCCGGCCCAGGACGTGATCCACCGGCTCGGATACTTCGACCAGCCCCACCTGGCGCGGTCGCTGACCCGCTACATCGGGCGGACCGCCACGCAGCTGGGCGATCGGGACCAGCCGGAGCCGCTGTCGCTTCTGTACAAGACCTGAGTTCTCCTCCTCGTCTAACCTTCCGGAGGACAAGGAGGAGAACAGTGGCAAAGATCGTTTCGAGTTTCTTCATCTCGTTGGACGGTGTGGTCGAATCGCCCGACCAGTGGCACTTCCCGTACTGGAACGACGAGATGGGCGCGGTGGTCGAGGCCGGCATGCAGAGTGCGGCGGCGATGCTGATGGGCCGCAAGCTGTACGACGAATGGTCCACGTACTGGACGACGACGGACACCGACCAGGATGTCGCCAAGGCCCTGAGCGGCACTCCCAAGTACGTCGTGTCCAACACCTTGGAGACGGCGGACTGGGACAACACCACCGTCATCTCCGGTGACGTCGCGGCCAGGCTGAGCGAGCTCAAGGAGCGGATCGACGGCGACATCCAGATGTCCGGCTCCGCGACGACCGTGCGGTGGCTGCTCGCCAACGGGTTGCTCGACGAGCTGAAGTTGCTCGTCCACCCGATCGCGGTCGGTCATGGTCAACGGCTCTTCGAGGACACCCCGACCCACCCGCTGAAGCTGGTCAAGTCCGAGACCTTCCAGACCGGCGTGCTCAACCTGACCTACGTTCCGGACGCCGGCTGACCACCGCTCACGACCCGGCGCGGCTGAGCACCACCGCGGTCCCTCAGAGCTTGTGGTCCGCTGTGAGAGCGGCGGCGACCCATTCCTCGGTCGCCACGGCTTCGTCCGGGTCCGGCTGCGGTGTCCCGTCGATGGTGGCGATGAGTGACAGATACCTGTCGAGCACGCTGCCGAACCGGGACACGGCCTCCTCGGCGTGCCGGTGTGCCTCGCTGGTGCGGTCGGGGGCGGCCATGTGGCGGCGCACCTCGTCGACGTCGTACTCGCCGCCGGCGTAAGCGACGAACTCCGCGGTCACGGCCACGAGGCGGTCGGCGAGCTCCCGTGCCTCGGGCGAGTCCGGGGCCATCCCGGACTGCCGGGCCGTCGAGACCTCGACTTCGACCAGCCGTCGTCTCTCGATGTGTTCCATCATCTCCGGTGAGGTCACCTCGAGTGCCCGAGTGGCGGAGGTGGCGGCGAAGCTGTCGTGGAAGAACTGGCGGACCGCCTGGCGGAAGTCGCCGTCCTGGACCAGGTCGGCCAGCTCGATCCAGGCTTCGAGCTGTTCGGTGGCGGGCTCCTCCGGCAGGTTCGGCCGCATCCGGTGGAGCTGCTCGGCGAAGGCCGGGTGGACGTTGAGGCCGGTCGTGACCTCGTCCCAGAAGTCGTCGATCAGCCGGTTACGGTCGTCGTCGGACATGGAGACGAGCTTGTGCATGAGACTCACCTGTTCGGTCGCGGTGTGCTGTTTCACGATGGTCCGCAGGACGGCCCGCCTGGCCTGGAGGCGACGTGTCTGGCGCTCGACCAGCGCCAGATGCGCCGTGGCCAGATCGCGGAGCGTCGTCTCGTCCGCCAGTAACCGGCGGATGTCCTCCAGGCCGGCGCCCAGTTCGCGGAGGGTGCGGACGAGTTCGAGCCGGGCGATGGCCTGGACGTCGTACAGCCGGTAACCGGCGTCCGTGACGTCGGTGGGCGCGATGACCTCGGCGTCGGCGTAGAACCTGATGGCACTGACGCTCAGGCCGGTGCGCCGCGCCACATCTCCGATCGGGTACAGCTCGTTGTCGTCCACGGCGTCCACTATGGGGTCTCAAGCCGGTCGAGACTCAACCCCTTGCGTCGATACCGGTTGCTCGCCGGGGCCGGGGTCGTAGCCTGTCGAGGATGATCCGTCCGCCATGAGGAGTCCGTCCCGATGACCACGAGGAGGCGAGCACCCTTGCGGCTGAAGGTGATCTTCGTGCTGTTCGCCGTCTACGCCGTCACGGCGGCGCCCGCGTTCCTCCCGGGCGAGTGGCGGGTGATCCTGCAGCCCGCGACGGATGACCGGGCCGAGGTCTACTACCAGCCGGTCTCCACGGTGCACCTCAGGTCATACGAGGGCATCGGGCCGTTCCTGCGCGCTCTGGAGACGGCCGAGAGGCGGGCCAGGACCCATCCGTACGATCTCGCGCCGCCGTACATCCTGCACGGGCCGTACCGGCTGATCGCTCCCTATGTCACCGCGCGCGGACGCGAGCTGGCAGCTCCGCGGATCTCTGGCGTGAACCTGTCGGACGGGGCGTGGATCCCGTACGCGATCGTGCCCCAGGTGAGACCGGCGGAGAACAGTCAAGCCGAGCTGGTCGCGGTGACGGAGGACAGGGAGGGCGGTCGACCGATCGACGAACCGGAAGCACTCGGCATGGGGATCGATCCGGAGCTCAACCGAATCGTCGTCACAACGAACACCTTCGACCAGGAGCTGCGCCGCAGACTGGCCGAGCGGTACGGCGGACTCGTCGTCATCGCCTGGGATCCCTTCGCCAGGCCGCTCCGGAATCTGTGAGGGAGTCGCGTGGCCGGCGTTTGCCGAAGTGGCAACAGGATTCGTTACGGTCGCCGCCTCGGGCGGATGATGGCTCGCGTTGCCCACGGCGAACTGTCCTGGAGGATTCATGTCCCAGCCCACCGATGTGACGCATCGTTCCGTCTCGTCGCCTGCCGGCAGGATTCACCTGGTGGAGCAGGGGGCCGGGCCGCTGGTGCTGCTGGTGCACGGGTTCCCGGAGTCCTGGTACTCGTGGCGTCATCAGCTGCCGGTGCTGGCCGCGGCCGGTTACCGGGCGGTCGCCATGGACGTTCGCGGCTACGGGCGTTCGTCCAAGCCCGCGAACGTGGCCGCGTACCGGATGCTCGACCTGGTCGAGGACAACGTCGCCGTGGTGCGTGCGCTCGGAGAGGAGACGGCGGTGATCGTCGGGCACGACTGGGGGGCGACCATCGCCGCGAGTTCCGCGCTCGTCAGGCCGGAGGTCTTCCGCGCGGTCGGCCTGCTCAGCGTGCCCTACGCGCCGCCTGGCGGGCCGCGGCCCAGTGAGGTCTTCGCGCACATGGGCGGGGACGAGGAGTTCTACGTCTCGTACTTCCAGGAGCCCGAGCGGGCCGAGGCCGAGATCGAGCCGGACGTGCGGGGCTGGCTCGCGGGCTTCTACGCGGCCTTCTCCGCCGACACCATGCCCGCCGCCCCGGACCCGCACTTCGTGAGCCGGGGCGGGAAGCTGCGCGACCGGTTCCCCGCCGGGCGGTTGCCCGCCTGGCTCAGTGCGGACGACCTCGACGTGTACGCGGGGGAGTTCGAGCGGACGGGCATGACCGGGGCGCTCAACCGCTACCGGAACATGGACCGGGACTGGGCGGACCTCGCCGCCTTCCACGGCGCGCCCATCACGCAGCCATCCCTGTTCGTGGGCGGCGCCCTGGACGCCTCGACCACCTGGCTGTCCGACGCGATCCGGGCCTATCCCACCACTCTGCCCGGCCTGGTCTCCTCGCACCTTCTCGACGGATGCGGCCACTGGATCCAGCAGGAGCGCCGCGCGGAGGTCAACGAGATCCTGACCGGCTGGCTGGCCTCCCTGCCCGCTTGAGCCCACCGGGCGGAGACGGCTGGACCGAGCCTTGGCCGGCCATGCCGCCCTCCGCCGGGGATGCCCTGCGGCGGGCCGAGCGGCTCACGGACGATCTGTCCGCCGCGCCCTACGCCGGCCTCGACGCCAAGGAGCGCGCCGAGCTCGTCGAGCTGCTCGACGGGGTCAGGGCTGCCGGTATATGACATGCGACCCACGGTCACGTCGCTGTACGATCATGCGCTGTACGGGAAAATCCCCTGATGAACGGATTCGTGTCGTGGCGAAGCTGAACCAGATCCTCGCCGTGGAGAAGGGCGTCAAGTCCGACGCCCAGCGCAAGGTGACCGACGCCTACCACCGGATCCAGAAGACACCGCTGCTGTCGGGCATCTCCCGCACCTACCAGCCGATCGACGACGAGGGCGAGATGCTGCCGCCCGAGTCCACCCGCGTGCAGGTGCAGGCCGAAAGTGTCCTGAAGGACGTCGCCACGGCGCTGACCCGGCTCTTCGACGTGACCGCGACGAAGGACTGGGCGAACACGCAGGCCAGGGCCAGCGTGGTCGTCGACGGCGAGACCCTCATCGAGGACGCCCCCGTCACCTACCTGCTCTTCCTGGAGAAGCAGCTCGTCGACCTGCACACGTTCGTGGCGAAGCTGCCGACCCTCGACCCCGCCGACACGTGGTCGTACGACGACAACGCCGAGACGTGGCGCACCGAGCCGGTCAAGACGACCCGGACCAAGAAGGTGCCGCGCAACCACGTCCTGTCGGAGGCGACGGACAAGCACCCGGCGCAGGTGCAGGTGTTCACCGAGGACGTCGTGGTCGGCTACTGGACGAAGGTCGCCTTCTCCGGCGCGCTGCCGAACCGGCGCGTGAACGAGCTGCTGACCCGCATCCAGAAGGTGCAGGACGCGGTGAAGTACGCGCGCGAGGAGGCGAACACGTGGGCGGTGACCGATCAGGAGATCGGCGAGCGCCTGTTCCGCTATCTGCTCGCCTAAGATGAAGACTCCCCGTTGAGCGCGGGGTGCGCGAAAGCGCGAAGCTGAAGCTCAGGCTGAAGTTGATACGCGGTGACATGAAGGTTCGAGTCCTTCCCGGGGCACACGCGCCCCGGTGGCCCAATGGTAGAGGCAGCCGCTAAGAATCAGATTCTCGCTCTAAGCTCAGTATTCACCGTCGAGTGCCAGATCAACCGAGTGCAGGCTGTGATAGTCGAGATGCGGGTTCGATTCCCGCTGGACGCTCTCTCATGCGTCCGTGGCTTAATGGTAGAGCGCGATATCGTAATGATGACCGGCACTCTTAAACGCCGCTGGCACCCGTACACGGCAGTTCATTCAAGGCCCCCCGGCTTGGGTAAGTCCGGGGGGCCGCTGCCATTCCGGAGGACCGGTGCGCGTACCTAGTCCGAGTAGGTACGCGTACTCAGGCGTCGCGCCGGCCGGTGTCAGACCATGGCAGGCATGAGCAAACCAGTCCAACCCACCATGACCGGCGCCTAATACGCACAGTGCGTGATCTCCTTCGGCGCGGCGCTCGGCAGCGTGGCTCTCGGCGTCATCTTCCTGCCGATCGACCCCTGGCTTCGCGCGTTCCTCGCGGTCTCCGTGCTGTACACCGTGACGACGGCCTTCGGCCTGGCCAAGTGCCTGCGCGACCGGCAGGAGATCGTCAGCATGGCCAGCCGGGTCGACCAGGCGCGCCTCGACAAGCTCATCAGCGAGCACGACCCGTACAAGGTCGACACGCTCTGACCCGGCCTACGCCTCGTCGAGGCCCCGTTCGATCGCGTACCGGACGAGCTCGACCCGGTTGTGCAGATGGAGCTTGTTCAGGGTGTTCTGTACGTGGTTCTGCACGGTCCGGTGGCTGAGCACCAGCCGTTCGGCGATCTGCTTGTACGACAGGCCCTTGGCGACGAGGCGCAGCACCTCGGTCTCCCGGTCGGTGAGGCTCGGCCCGTCGCTGACGGGCCGCTGCGTGGCCAGGCGGCGATACTCGCCCAGCACCAGCCCGGCCAGCCCGGGGGTGAAGACCGGCTCCCCGTCGGCCGTGCGCCGGACCGCGTCGAGGAACTCCTCCCGGCTCGCCGACTTGACCAGGTAACCGGAGGCCCCGGCCTTGACCGCCTCCAGCACGTCCTCGTGCTCACCGCTCGCCGACAGCACCAGCACGCGGGGCGGATGGTCGGACGCGGCCAGGCCCCGGGCCACCTCCACCCCGGGCAGGTCGGGCAGGCGCAGATCGAGGATGACCACGTCGGGACGCACGGTGGCGGCGACGCGGAGCGCCTGGCGGCCCTCGCCGATGGTCGCCACCACCTCGTAGCCGGCGTCACCCAGATCACGGGCGACCGCATCCCGCCACATCGGATGGTCGTCCACCACCATCATCCGCAGAGCGCTGGTCATGCCGTCACCTTAAACCGGCGGGAACGATCAGCTCGACCTCGGTGCCCTGGCCGGGCACGGACGTGACGCCGACGGTGCCGCCCATGCCCGCGATCCGGCCCCGGATGGACTGCGCGATGCCGAGCCTGCCCTCCGCCTCCGCCGCCGAGAGGCGGCCCGCGGGGATGCCGGGCCCCTCGTCACGCACCGTGATGGTCATCGAGGCGTCGTCGTTCTCGGCGAAGATCCAGGCCCTCGCGTCCTCGCCGCAGTGCCGCCGTACGTTGTCGAGCGCCGCGCCCACGGCCGCGACGACCTCGTACGCCTGGCCGGCGGGGAGGGGCAGCGGGGTCGCGGGGGTGGACACGGTGACCGTCGCCGTGGCGTACCGGTGTAAGCGGGCGCCCACGTCGACGACTCCCGAGTCCGGCATGACCGGTCCGTTACGGATCATCTCGCGCAGGGCGGCCTCCTGCTCCCCGGCGAGCCGTCCCAGCTGGGCGGCCTCCCCGCCGATCTCCAGCCCACGGCGCTGCACCAGCGCCAGGACCTGGAGGACGGATTCATGGATGCCACGAGCGAGCCGTTCGCGTTCGCGGCCCGCCGCCTCTATCTCGACGGCCCGCTGCAGCCGTTCCTCCGCCTGCTTGGTGAGCCGGGCCACGTGACCGACGACGGTTCCGGCGAGAATCAGCAGGACGGCCCCGTTGACCGGGACGGAGAGGTCGAACGCGCGCAGCCCGCGCAGCCACAGGTCGGCGAGCGAGAGCACGACCGCCGCGACCGCGCCCGCCCGCCGCCCGCCGTACACGGCCCAGGCCAGCACCGGCCCGCCGACCCAGGTCGCCGTCACCGGCATCAGCCCCGGTCCCGCCGCGTCCCCCTGAACGTACGGCGAGGTCAGCATGCAGCCGAGCGTGACGAGCACGTCCATCATGAGCAGGGGGCGGGTCCTCTTGGTGGAGTAGGCGACAGTGGTGGCCACGGTCCAGACCGTCATCACCCCGAAGACGAGCCAGCCCGCGACCGGACGCTGGTAACCGCCGGCACCGGCCAGCAACAGCGCGGCGTAGCCGAGGGAGGCGATGCGGTAGACCGCGATCGCCCGCCAGAACGACCCCTCGATCTCCATGCCCACCCTCGTTCAGCTGCCGATACGCACGTCGCCCAGGGAGATCCGGTCGCCCAGATCGAGTCCGAGGTCCCTGATCCACTGGGACTTCCCGGTCCGGACGTTGACCTGGTAATAACCGAAGGAGCCGCCGGGCTCGGGAGGCTCTGCCTCCACGATGTACTCATCCGCGTCGAGCCAGCCGTGTCCCCGCGCGTCGCTCGGCTCGGACAGCAGTCGCAGCTTCAGTTTCCTCATGGTCTTGCCTGTGCCGGTGTCATAGGTGAAGAGATGTTCGTCGCCGTCCTCGCCGATGGTGGCGTGCGTCGTCACCAGTACGTCCCCGCCCGGGGACAGGTCGCCGTCGAAGCCGTCTCCGCTCCATTCTCCGGTCACCTGGCCTCGGCGGTCGAGCATGGTCACCGTACCGGTCGCGGAGCCTTCGCCCCGCTCCGGGCAGTTGCGTGCGGCGGCGATGACAGCGGCGTTCTCGCTCAGCCCGAGCACGTCGCAGAACCCGGGAAAGGCGGACGTCCTCCCGGTGGCGAACTCGGTGAGCAGCAGCCGGGGCCGGGCGCCGGCGAATGCGACGGCGAAGAATCGGCCGTCGGTCGATATACGCAGATTGCGGAGATCTCCGAGTGCCTTAAGTCCAGGGGCGGTGAGATGGCCTTGAGCTGCGCGGCGGGCAGATCCCAGCCGACGAATCGCATCCGCTGCTTGCTGAAGTACGCCAGGTGATGGCCGTCGGCGGTGATGCGGAGTGGGATGCCGTTGCGGCGGCCGGCGTCGTTCACCTGGGCTTGGCTGACCGCGTCAGGGAGGGGGACATCGGTTGAACAGCCGCCATCGCGCCCACCACAGGCTGACGCCGTAGAGGATATCCAGCTCCTGCCTTCCCTCGCCTGTTCTGTAGTTCACGTGCAGTTGCCATTCGCCGCATGTGGTCGAGGTGGGCGGGAGCCGGTCATGGCAGTCCGAATTCTCGGGGATGAACGCGTACTGCACCGGCGGATCGAATGGCCCGGGTTTCCATTCGGGTGCCGCCCGGGGATTGTCGTCACGATTCAGGAAGAGGAAGCCCGCGCTCAGGACGGCGAAAATAAGGAGGCCGATTCCGACGCGTTGGCCAGGCCGAGCGGTTCGGCCCGGCTTTTCGGCTCCTGTGGACATGACGGGCTACTTTATAGAGCGTTCAGGTCTGGGCGTGGAGCCAGTCCAAAGCTGAGGCGGCCGAGTTGAGGACCGAGATGTGGCCGTCGCCCGGGGTGAGGCGGAGTTGCGCCGCCGGGCAGCGGCGGGCGAGCCACTGGCCGTGCGCGCACGGGATGACGCGGTCCTGGTTGCCGTGCAGGAACAGGACGGGGGCGGTCACCTGGGCGGGGTCGAATCCCCAGGGGGCGACGTAGGCGAGGTCGTCGTCGATCTGGGCGGCGGGGCCCGCCGCCACGGCGGGGCCGACGACGCTGTTCAGCCAGGACCACTCGCCGGCGAGGGCGGCGTGGTCGGCCGGGGTGAACATCTCCGGGTCGTACTCGGCCCTCGCCTGGTGCGCCTCCCTCGCGGCGCGGCCCTCGGCGGCCGCGCGCAGGGAGGCCGCGCCGGAGGGCGTCATGCCGGCGAACCAGTCGAGCCCCTCCGCGTCGTACGGCGCCATCCCGGACACGCTGACCACGCTCAGGACGCGGTGGGGGAGCAGGGCGCCGCAGGCGAGCGCGTGGGGGCCGCCGCCGGAATGGCCGATGACGGCGAACCGGTCGATGCCCAGGGCGTCGGCGACGGCGGCGACGTGGGTGGCCGCCGAGGCCACGTCCCGGCCCGGATGTGGGGTGGATCCGCCGTATCCGGGGCGGTCGTAGGAGATCCAGCGGATGCCGAGGCGGTCGGCGGCCGGGAACAGGGGCGCCGGCGGGCTGCCGAGGTTGGGGGTGCCGTGGTGCCAGAAGACGGCCAGGCGTGTGGTGTCGCCCGGGGCCGTGTCGTAGGTGTGCAGGATGTGGCCGTCGGCCAGCTCGATGTCGCTCTCTGTCAGCACGTCGGCGAGCGTAGCGTCCGGGTCTGACGATTCTCGTCCGGTGAGACGTCCGGTGGGACGGCTGGTGGGATGACCGGGGAGATGGCCGTGGAGAGGTCGGTACGGAGGGCGTACGGGATGAAGGCGGCCAGGATGGCGACGGCGAGGGCGGTGGCGAGGGCGAAGACCGCCCGCACACCCCAGAGCTCCGCGCCGAGGCCGGCCATCGCCGCACTGGCGGGGATCACGCCCCAGCTGAGCACGCGGGACGCGGAGTAGACGCGGCCCAGCAGGTCGGGTGGGGACAGGTTCTGGCGGATCGTGGCCACCAGGATGCGCCAGACGCTGGACCCGGCCCCGGCGATCACCGCGCCCGCGGCCACGGTCCACGCCGGTCCGCCGAAGGCCACGGGCGCGACCAGCAGGACCGTCCCGGCGGCGTCGGCGATCAGCAGTCTGGTCACGCCGAAGCGGCGTCGCAACGGCTCGACCACCGCCGAGGCGAGCAGGCCGCCGACGGCCATCGCGGTCAGCACCAGGCCGTACTGGGCGGTGCTGAGGCCGAGCGGGCCGGGGGTGACGGCGTACACGACGAGCAGGGCGGTCGCGACCGCCCAGGGGATGTTCATCACGGCGGTGAAGAGGGTGAGGGTGCGGACCACCGGCTGCCGCCACAGGTACCGGAAGCCGGCGACCACGTTCCCGGAGGTCGCGTGCGTGGCCGGGGCGCGGCGGCGCAGCGTCATCAGCGCGAGCCCGGCGACGGCCAGGGCGTAGAGGGCGGCGCTCGCGCCGGTGGCCAGGGCGAGCGTGATGCCCGCCAGCAGGCCCGCGAGCGGCGGCCCGGCGAGCTGGTTGGTGACGTTGACCGTCCCCTCGATGCGGGCGTTGGCGCTGCTCCGGCCGGTGGGCTGGACGACCATCGGGATGGTGGAGGTCAGCGCGGTGTCCACCAGGGTCTCGGCCACGCCGAGGAGCACCGCGGCGGCGAGGATCAGCGGCAGGGACAGGGCGCCGGTGAGGTGGCCGGCGGTGAGGGCGGTCAGGATCAGGGCGCGGACCAGGTTGACGCCGGTCAGGAGCAGCCGGCGGTCCACGCGGTCCACGATCCAGCCGGCGTGCAGGCCGAAGACCGGCCAGGCCAGGGTGAGCGCCGCCGTCACGGCGGCCACCCCGCCCGGCGACGCGTCCGCCGCGATGGCGAGCAGGGGGAGGACGAACAGTGCCATGCCGTCACCGAGGTTCGCGGCGCCGGTGCCGAACCACAGCGCGTTGAACGGCCGGCCCAACGAGCTCGGGTACATGTTCTTACCTTTCAACCGTGTTTGATCGGTAATAGCCTTGCCCGGATCGTCTGACCTGTCAACCGTCTTTGATCGGTGAGATAGTGGAGGCATGACAGACATCGAGCTGGTGGGGAACGCGCTCTGCCTGGACTTCGCCAACACGGTCAACGCCCGTCCGGTCGCCCGGCGCGACTGGCTGGGCACGCCGGAGGGGGCGATGACCTGGAGCGCGGCGGCCGGGCGCCCGATCGAGGACCTGGACGGGCTCGCGGCGGCCCTGCCGGAGGCCCGGCGGCTGCGGGAGGCGGTGTTCCGGGTGTTCGAGGCGCTGGCGCACGGGGACAGGGCGCCGCGGCCGGATCTCTCCGCCGTGCTCGCGCTGTACGGCGACGGCGTCGCCCACGGCGGGCTGGAGGAGGCCGACGGGGTCTTCCGGCTGGCCTGGGGGGCGCCGCGTACGGTGCGGGTGCTGCTGTGGGAGGTCGCGGCCTCGGCGGTCGAGCTGCTCACGCACGGGCCGCTGGATCGGCTCGGCTCGTGCCCGTCGTGCTGCTGGGTGTTCCTGGACGTCAGCAAGAACCGTCGCCGCCGGTGGTGCAGCATGACCACCTGCGGCAGCCGCGACAAGTCGCGCCGCTACTACGCGGGGCGCTCGTCCTGAGTCAGGGTCGCCCGGTGCTGCTCCCAGCGGAGCCAGAGGGCGGGGAGTTCGGCTTCGAGGAAGCGGTACAGCTCGGCGACGCCGGCCAGGCGCGCGGTGCGTTCGGGGGCGGCGTCGGCGAGGACGGCGAGGCCGCGTTCGGTCACTTCGCGGAACGCCGAGGTCTTGGCGTAGCGGGAGGCGAGCATCCGGCTCCAGCCGTCCGCGGCGATGCGGAAGTACTCCTGCCGCTCGCCGCGCTTGCGGAAGCCCTCCACCAGGCCGCTCGGGGTGAGCAGGCGCATCGTGGAGCTGATGGAGCTGCGGCTGATCTGCAGGGCGTCCGCGAGCTGGGCGGCGCTCTGCTCCGGCGGGTCGCAGATGAGCAGCCAACCGACGACCCGTCCCGCGATGTGCGGCAGGCCCTCCTCGGTGAAGAAGGCCGCTACGTCGTCGACGAAGTCGAGCTCGGCGTTCGTTGGCTCGGTCATGATCCCATTGTTGCCGGAGAGCCGGGTGATTGCCGGAGAAAGTCCGCGATGAGGGTGTTGATCCGTTCTGGGGCCTGCCGGTTCGCCCAGTGTCCCGCGCCCTCGATCAGCTCGAACCTCGCTCCTGGTACGGCCTCCGCCGCGGCACGGGTGTGTTCCGGGTTGACGCCCACATCGCCGCTGCCCTGGATGAACAGCGCCGGGCAGGCGATCCTGGGCAGGTCCGGGCGGAGGTCGACGCGCATCCGGCGCAAGCCGATCGAGCCGTTCTGCCAGTCGGAGGAGCCGGCGCCGTTGCGCAGGACGTCGGCGTGGTACTCGTCCACGATCTGGTCGAAGTCGTCGACGTGGCCGCCGGCGAAGAGGGCGCGCCGGGCGAACCACGCGCAGGCGGCGCGGCTGCGGAAGACGAGCGACGGGAGCGTCCGGTTGAGCAGGGACCACTGGGCCGTGACCCAGAGCAGCTGATGGACGACGGGCGGGAAGGAGATGACGCCCGCCGGAGCCAGGGCGACGATGCGTGAGACGCGCTCCGGATGCTCGACGGCGTAGCCGAGGGTGATCGCGCCGCCCTGGGACAGACCGACGAGCGCGGCCTGGTCGAGGCCGAAGTGGTCGAGCACGGCCGTGACGCAGCCGAGCATCCGCTCGTGGCCGGCGGTGCCGGCCCAGGGCTTGCTGCCGCCCTGCTTGGGCCAGTCGAGGGCGAACACGCGGTGCTCGGCGGCCAGGGCGGGGATGGCGCGCCGCCAGCTGAGCACGGCGTTGTCGACGCCCGCGCCGCTGAGCAGGACCACCGGTGTGCCCGCCTCGCCGCGGGTGATGACGTGCAGGTTCCCTTCGGGTTGGGGGACGTACGTGCTCTCGCCGAGATCGTCCATGGTCCTATTATTACGGTAATTGCAGTATTTACTGCAACGTGGCTCCTGAAAAAACTTCTGGGTCGTGTGTCGATCCAGTGGGAGGCCGTACGACGCGTCTGTGAAAGAACGGACAGCGAGCGTGAAGGACATCACCATGCAGAAGATCAAGACCTACCTGTGGTTCGAGAACCAGGCCGAGGAGGCCGCGACCTTCTACACCTCCCTCTTCCCGAACTCCGAGATCGTGCACGTGCAGCGCGCCGGCGAGGCGGCGATGACCGTGACGTTCACGCTGGCCGGGCAGGAGCACATCGCGCTCAACGGCGGCCCCCAGTTCACCTTCAACGAGGCGATCTCGCTGTACGTGGACTGCGAGACGCAGGAGGAGGTCGACGAGCTGTGGGCCAAGCTCGCCGACGGCGGCGAGGAGGGGCCCTGCGGCTGGCTGAAGGACAGGTACGGGCTGTCGTGGCAGATCATCCCGAAGGCCCTGCCCGAGCTGATGAGCACGTCGGACCCGGCGGCGGCCGAGCGGGTCATGAAGGCCATGTTCGGCATGAAGAAGATCAGCGTCCAGGGACTCCTGGACGCCGCCGCTTCATAGGGCCTAGTCGACCGCCATCTCGCCGAGCAGGGACCAGTCGTCCTGCGGGATCGTCGCGTTGACGATCCGCGGCGTCTCGGCGAGGTGGCCCGGCAGGGTCCGCTGCGCGGTGCGGAAGTGCTCGGACTGTACGTGCGCCGCGCCGGCGTCGGCGTCACGGAAGGCCTCGACCAGGACGTACTCGGCCGGGTCGTCGAGGCTGCGGGACCAGTCGAACCACAGGCAGCCGGGCTCGGCGCGGGTCGCCCGGGTGAACTCGGCGGTGATCTCGCCGAACCGGTCGGCGGACTCCGGCCGGACACGGAACTTCGCGGTGATGAAGATCATCGGGCCTCTCTCTTCTCGGGGAGCGAATCAGACACCGATGCTAGGGGAACGAGCGGGCAGCGCTTGATCAGCACGCCGTGAAACCGGGCTTGACCAGCATCATCCCGATGGCTCCGCCCGAGCGGTTCAGGTGAACTGGCCGAGCCGGAACCTGCGCACGGTAAGCGGAACGGTGCACCGGCTGATCTCCCGGATCTTCCGGAAGCGGGTCTTGGGGTCGATGGTGACCTTCACGCACGTCATCCGCACCTCGTGATGGCCCAGGAGCGCGTAATAGGAGATGACGGCGCCGCGCCGGCCCAGGCCCCGGTCGGAGAGGCCCAGACCCACCTCCCGGTAGAGCCGCCGAGAGCCCTTGAGGGCGAAGGCGGTGGAGCCGATGATCGCGTGGTTGGCCGTCACGGGGCAGTGCGCGAAGATGCGGACGATGTTGTTCTGGCGCGGCGCCTCGGGCAGGACCCGCAGGGAGGTGAGCTTCTTCCAGTCCTTCGGCGGCGGATCGTCGGTGGCCGCCGGTTCCGTGCGCGCCTCGGCCGCCGGACCGGAACCCATGGCGAGGGCGGCGACGAGTGCCATTCCCATGAGGGCACGCATCTCTTCCTCCTGCCGGCCGTGGCCGGGACACCTGTGCTGAGCGGGCTGTTCTTCTCATTATGTCGATCAGGTGGCGACGGGGGATGAGCCACGCCGCCGCTCGGCAGGGCCTGCTCGACGGCCGTTCCGCGGGATCGTCGCGTCCCAGACACCGATGCCAGGGAACGAGCGGGCAGCGTCTTGATCAGCACGCCGTAAAACCGGGCTTGACCAGGTCTTAGGCGCGGAGGCCGAGGGTATGACCCCGGCTCCGTCGATCTTCGGAGCCCATCATGACCGTCACTCGCCGCCCACGGGTGCTCGCGGCCGCCGTCGCCCGGCCGAGGTCCGCGCCCGGCCCGGTGCTCCTGCTCGCGCTGGTCAGCGTGCTGTACGGCGTGGCGCAACTGGTGATCGTCTCGCCCTGGATGGGCATCGGCTGGGACGAGACGGTCTACGCCAGCCAGTACGCCGGCCATGCGCCGCCCGCGGTCTTCAGCGCGCCACGGGCACGCGGGGTGCCGCTGCTGGTCGCGCCGGTGGTGGCGGTGACGGACTCGGTGTTCGCGCTGCGGCTGTACCTGACGCTGCTCTCCTCGCTCGCCCTGTTCGGCGCGTACTACGTCTGGCTGCGGGTGCGCGCCGACCGCTCGGTGCCGCTGGCCGCGCTGCTGTTCGGCGCGTGCTGGCTGTCCCTGTTCTACGGCAACGAGGCCATGCCGAACCTGTACGTCGCGCTCGGCGCGGTGGCGGCCACCGGGTTTCTCGCCCTGCTCGGCCGCTCCCGGGCGGCGCTGTTCGGGCTGGGCGCGTCGCTGGCCGTGGTGTCGCTGCTGCGGCCGTCGGACTCGCTGTTCCTCGCGGTGCCGCTGGGCGTGGCGGCGCTGCTCACCTTCGACCGGCGGCGCCTGCTCGGGCTGGTGGCGATGGCCGCCGGGCTGGCCGTGGGGTGGGGGCAGTGGCTGGTGGAGGCGCTGACGCGGTTCGGCGGCGTGGCCGAGCGGCTGCGGGCGGCGGAGGAGGCCAACCTGACCGGGCTGACCGTCTCCGTGCTGGAGCACGCCCAGGCGCTGGACGGGCCCTCGCTGTGCAGGTTCGGGGTGAGGTGCGGGGAGGTGTCGCCCATCGCGCTGGTGTGGTGGCTGGCCATCCCGGCGACGGCCGTCCTCGGTGTGTGGGTGGCCTGGCGTGCGCACCGGCCGGGACCTGTCGTGCTGGCCGCGGTGACCGGCCTGGCGGTGGCGTTGCCGTACCTGTTCTATGTCGGCTACGCGGCGCCGCGCTTCCTGATGCCGGCCTACGCGCTGCTGGCGCTGCCCGTCGCGGTGGCCGCCACCGGCCTGGGGCGAGACGGCTTGGGACGAGACGGACGGTGGCGGGGGGCCGTGGCGGGGGTGATGGCCGCCGGAGTTCTCGCCCACCTCGCGCTCCAGGGCGCGTACGCGTACAAGATGGCGGGCAACACGCTGGAGACCAGGCAGGCGATCGGGCGGGCCACCGAGGAGCTGCGCCGGCTCGGGGTGCGCCCGCCCTGCCTGGTGTACGGCCAGTCCGGCGTGCAGATCGGCTACCTGCTCGGCTGCGAGTCGCAGGGCGTCATCCAGGGGTTCGCCTCCCGGACGCCGACCCGGGTCCGGGAACTGGCGGAGGGCGGGCACCGGCTGGTCATGGTTTACACCGACCTGCCGCTGCCGCGCTACGCCCGGGACTGGGACGAGGTCGTGCTGACCGGCCGGTGGAAGGCGCGGTTCGCGCCCGCCGGCGGACGTTGACGGCGCGGCGAGGTGAGCCCAGGACATGGGTGTCCGGTGCCCGGTCCAGTGGGTACACCTCGTCTACGCTGGCGAAATGGTGTAACGAGGCCAAGGGGGGATCTTCGTGACGGACGAACTGGCGGGAGTGGCCGGTGTGCTGTACGAGTTCGGGCTGCTCAAGCGGTACAAGCGCACCGGGTGGCTGGTGGCGGGCGTACGTGATCCGGAGAGCATCGCCGATCACTCCTTCCGCACGGCGGTCATCGCCGGCGTCATCGCCAAGCTGGAGGGCGCCAACGCCGAACGGGCGGCGTTCATGAGCCTGTTCCACGACACCCAGGAGACCCGCATCACCGACATCCCGTACATCGGCAAGCGCTATCTCAAGGCCGCCCCGAACGAGGAGGTCACCGCGGACCAGATGCGCGGCCTGCCCGCGCCGGTGGCGGAGATGGTGCGCGGCGCGGTCGGCGAGTACGAGGAGAAGACCAGCCTGGAGGCCGTGTGCGCGCGGGACGCCGACAAGCTGGAGTGCCTGATCCAGGCGGTCGAGTATCGCGAGCAGGGGCACCAGAACGTGCAGCCGTGGATCGACAGCTCCCTGGCCGCGCTCAGGACCCCCACGGGTAAACGCCTGGCCGAGGAGGCTCTGCGTACGGGCACCCTGGACTGGATCATGCCGGTGCTCAACGGCGACTGAGGCGCCCGGCGGCCAGGGGTGACGCCCATGGCCGCCGAAAACCCGTTGTCCCGGCGGACGTCCATCTGTTGCACTACCGGAGCATCATCGATCGACCGAGGAGCAGCGATGCGCGCAGCGTTCATGTCTGACCAGCTGAGAATGACCATCCACTCAGAGGACATGGCGCTTAGTGAAATCGCTCAACCTAGGAATCCTGGCGCATGTCGACGCCGGTAAGACAAGTCTGACCGAGCGGCTGCTGCACGCCGCCGGGGTCATCGACGAGATCGGCAGCGTCGACGAGGGCAGCACCCAGACCGACTCCCTGGAGCTCGAACGCCGGCGCGGCATCACCATCAAGTCCGCCGTCGTCTCCTTCCCGCTCGACGACGTGACGGTCAACCTGATCGACACGCCCGGCCACCCCGACTTCATCGCCGAGGTGGAGCGGGTGCTGAACGTGCTCGACGGCGCCGTGCTCGTCATCTCGGCCGTGGAGGGCGTACAGGCGCAGACCCGTGTGCTCATGCGCGCGCTGCGCCGGCTGCGCGTCCCCACGCTCATCTTCGTGAACAAGATCGACCGCCGTGGCGCCCAGGACGAGCGCGTCGTGCGGAGCATCCGCGGCAGGCTGGCCCCGGCGGCCGTCGCGATGGGGTCGGTCACCGGCCTCGGCGCCCGCGACGCCCGCTACCTGCCCTTCCCCGGCGGCGTCGCCGGCGACGACCTGCTGAGCGTGCTCGCCGACCACGACGACGCCCTCCTGGCCGCGTACGTGAACGGCACGGAGGCCATCTCGCCCCGCGAGCTCCGGAACGAGCTCGCCGCGCAGTCACGGCGGGCGCTGGTGCACCCGATCCTCTTCGGCTCGGCGATCACCGGGGCGGGGATCGCCGAGCTGATCGCGGGGATCAGGGAACTGCTGCCCGGCGTGGCGGGCGACCCCGGCGGCCCGCCCTCGGGCACCGTCTTCAAGGTCGAGCGCGGGCCCGCGGGAGAGAAGATCGCCTACGTGCGGATGTTCGCCGGCACGATCCGGCTGCGGGACCAGGTGCCGTTCCGGGACGAAGAAGGGAAGGTCACCGCCGTCCGCGTCTTCGACCGGGGCGCGGCCGTACGGGCGTCCTCGGTCGAGGCGGGACAGATCGGCAAGCTGTGGGGACTCGGCGACATCAGGATCGGCGACGAGCTCGGCCTGCCGCGCACCGATGCGCCCGCCGGGGGCCGCCACTTCGCCCCGCCGACGCTGGAGACCGTCGTCGTTCCCGCCAGGCCCGCCGACAAGGGCGCGCTGCACGTCGCGCTCTCCCAGCTCGCCGAGCAGGACCCGCTGATCGACCTGCGCCAGGACGACATCAGGCAGGAGACGTCCGTCTCCCTGTACGGCGAGGTGCAGAAGGAGGTCATCCAGGCGACGCTGGCCGAGGAGTTCGGCCTCGACGTCACCTTCCGCGAGACGACCACCATCCACGTCGAACGGCCCGCGGGCACCGGCGCGGCGGCCGAGTTCATCGCCAAGCCGCCCAACCCGTTCCTGGCCACCGTCGGGCTGCGCGTCGAGCCGGCCCCGACCGGCTCCGGCGTGGACTTCAGGCTGGAGGTCGAGCTCGGCTCGATGCCGTACACGTTCATCAGGGCCGTCGAGGAGACCGTCCGGGAGACCCTGCTGCAGGGGCTGCACGGGTGGCGGGTCACCGACTGCGCGGTCATCCTCACGCACACCGGCTACTGGCCCCGGCAGAGCCACGCGCACGCGGTGTTCGACAAGAGCATGTCGAGCACGGCGGGAGACTTCCGCAACCTGACGCCGCTGGTGCTGATGGAGGCGCTCAGGCGGGCCGGCACCAGGGTGTACGAGCCGATGCACCGCTTCCGGCTGGACCTGCCCGAGGACCTGTTCGGCACGGTGCTGCCCGTGCTCGCCCGCCACGGCGCCGTCCCCGGGACGTCCACGCCGCAGGGGGCGTCCTACCTGGTGGAAGGGGTCATCCCGGCGGCCAGGGTGCACGAGCTGGAGCAGCGGCTGCCGTCGCTCACCCGAGGCGAGGGCGTCCTGGAAAGCGCCTTCGACCACTACCAGGAGGTTCGCGGCCAGGTGCCCGCCCGGCCACGGACCGACCACGACCCGCTCAGCCGCAAGGAGTATCTGCTGCACGTCCTGCGGCAGGTCTAGTCGCTTCGTGGTTCGTGCGGTCCAGGAGTGCGCTATATTTAAGGAGAAGTCGACGCGGGGTAGAGCAGTTCGGTAGCTCGTCGGGCTCATAACCCGAAGGTCGTAGGTTCAAATCCTTCCCCCGCTACCAAACGAAACGCCCTCCGAGGATCCTCTCGGAGGGCGTTTCGCGTATCCGGTGGTGACCTCGCCCGGCGTGGGTAGGCGTACGCCATGCGCTTCGGAAACTGGGACGTCAGACCGCTCGGCGGCGCGGCCGGTTGCGTGACGATGATCATCCTGTCCATCGTGCTGTCGATCCTGCTGACGCTGGTCGTCAACCTGCTGCTGTGACCGGAACCGGTTCAGGGGTCATCTAACCTGTGGCGCATGATTCGCTACGCCACCCTTGACGACGTGTCCGTGATCAACAAGCTGATCCGCGAGCTGGCCGACTACGAGAAGTCCCTGCACGAGGTGGAGGTCACCGAGGAGCAGCTGCGGGAGGTCCTGTTCGGGGAGCAGGCGTCCGTCTTCGCGCACGTCGCCGAGAGCGATGGCGAGGTGGTCGGCTTCGCGCTGTGGTTCCTCACCTTCTCCACCTGGACCGGCACGCGCGGCCTCTATCTGGAGGACCTCTACGTGCGGCCCGAGCACCGGGGCGGCGGGCACGGCAAGGCGCTGCTGGCGGAGCTGGGCCGGATCAGCGTCGAGCGAGGGTACGAGCGGCTGGAATGGTCGGTGCTCGACTGGAACACCCCGGCGATCGACTTCTACGAGTCCATCGGCGCGAAGCCGCAGGGCGACTGGATCCGCTACCGGCTGGCCGGGGAGCCGTTGCGGCGGTTCGGCGGTCAGGTCCGATAGATCGTGAGCTCATAGGCGTAGCGGTCGCCTCGGTAGAGCGACCCGGCCTGCTCGTAGGCCCGGCCACGGGCGTCGAAGGTGGTGCGCCGCACCAGGAACGCCGGTGAGAACGGCGGCGCCTTCAGGGCCCGCGCGCTGTCCTGGTCGAGCACCGTCGCCGTGATCGTCTGCTCCGCCCGGTGGGGGACGAGGCCGTACCGGCCGCTCAGCTCCTCGTACAGCGAGCCGTGCAGTGCCTCGCCCAGGTCGTCGGGCACCAGGGCGGTGGGCAGGCGGACGTCCTCCAGGCAGATCGGCTCGCCGTCGGCGGTGCGCACCCGGCGGACGCGCAGCACCTCCTCCGACGGGCTGATCCGCAGCGCGTAGCCGACCTCCGCCCCGGCGGGGACCCGTTCGACGGTGACGGCGAGCGAGCCCGGGGTCAGGCCCCGGGCGCGCATGTCCTCGCTGAAGGAGGTCAGCTCGACGGACTTGGCGATGCGCGGCTCGCTCACGAACGTGCCCGAGCCCTGCACGCGGTAGACCTGGCCCGCCAGCTCCAGCTCGTCCAGCACGCGCCTGACGGTGAGCCGGCTGAGCGAGAACTCCTCGGCCAGGCTGCGCTCGGTGGGCAGCCGGTCGTGCGGGGCGAGTCGTTCGCGCAGGAGCGTGCGCAGGTGCCGGCGGAGCTCGGTGGACTTGACCGGGCCACGCGCCACGTCACCGTCCGTCATGGGGCCTCCCGCTTGACCGGCCGATCGGAATTGGGCTATACCAATCACATCATATTTCTCCATATTTCTGGAGAAATCGGGCAAAGTCTCTGAGATTGGGCATGTATGGGGACCGTCTCCGTGCTGGAACGGATGGGCGGCGGGCTCGTCGTCTCCTGTCAGGCGCCCGAGGGGCATCCGCTGAGGGACGCGGCCACCATCGCCCGGCTCGCGCGGTGCGCCGAGCTCGGCGGCGCCTCCGCGCTGCGGATCAACTCCGCCGAGGACGTCCGCGCCGTCCGGCAGCGCACCGCGCTGCCGATCATCGGCCTGCACAAGATGCCGTACGCCCACCGCCACCTGATCACGCCGACGCTGGCCCTGGCCGAGGACCTGGCGGCGGCCGGAGCCGACCTGATCGCCATCGACCTGACCCACGAGTCGCCCGCCTCCGGAGCGCTGGTCGCCGCCGTCCACGAGTCGCTGGGCGTCGGGGTGATGGCCGACGTCTCCACCCTGGAGGAGGGACTGGCGGCGTGGGAGGCGGGGGCCGAGGTGATCGGGACGACCCTGTCGGGATACACGGCCCGGCAGCTGCCCACGCCCGACGATCCGGACATCGCCCTGGTGGGAGCACTGGCCGCGCGCGGCGTCCGCGTGGTGGCCGAGGGCCGTTACCGCACGGCGGAGCAGGTACGGCAGGCGTTCGAGGCGGGCGCGTGGGCCGTCGTGGTAGGCGGCGCCATCACCGACCCGGTCGCCATCACCACCCGGCTGACGGCGGCGACCCCGGCCGGCTCCCGATGACGACTCCGCTGGCGGTGGCCGTCGACATCGGTGGCACCAAGATCGCGGCGGGGCTGGTGGACGCCGAGGGGCGGCTGTACGAGCGGCGCAGGACGGCCACCCCGGCGGCCGAAGGCGGCGAGGCGATCATGGCGGCCGTGCTCGACTGCGCCCGCCCGCTGCGCGACCTCGGCGGTGACCGGGTGGTGGCGTGCGGCATCGCGACGGCGGGCGTGGTGGACCCGGCCGGCCGCATCGCCGGGGCCACCGACCTGTTGAGGGGCTGGGCGGGCACCGACGTCCGGGGCATCGCCGAGCGCGGCCTGGGAATCCCCGCCGAGGTGGTCAACGACTGCCACGCGGCGGGCACGGCCGAGGCGCGCATCGGCGCCGCACGTGGTGCGCGGACCGGCCTCGTGGTCGCCGTCGGCACCGGCATCGGCGGCGCGCTGGTGGCCGACGGCGTGACGGTGACGGGCCGGTCAGGGACGGCAGGCGCCATCGGTCACGTGCCGGCGCCGGTCGTCGCCGGGCGCAGGTGCTCCTGTGGTGCGTTCGACCATGTCGAGGCGCATGCGTCAGGACCGGCGATCGAGCGCTCGTACAGGGAGTTGACAGGGCAGGCGGCGGGACTGAGAGAGATCGCCTCGCTGGCCCGGTCGGGGCGGTCGCAGGCCCTGCACGCGATCACGACGGCCGGAGGTCTCCTGGGGCGTGTGCTGGGGGGCGCGGCCAACCTGCTGGACCCGGACGTGATCGTGATCGCCGGCGGTGTGTCGGGACTCGGCTCGTTGCTGCTGGGCCCGATGCGCCGGACCTTCCGCGCCGAGGCGCTTCCCGGGTCGCGCGCCATCCTGATCCGGGTGGCCGTCCTGGGGGAGAGGGCCGGCCTCGTCGGCGCCGGGTTGTCCGCGTTGCACTCGAGGTGAGAGCAGTGGTGCTATCTCATGGCACCGGGTAGCACGCACGCGTGAGAATCGCTGTGTGAGCACTCCGGACTACGATCCTTCGCATCTGATCTCCCAGCGTGACCTGCGTCATCGGTCAGCTGAGATCATGGACAGCCTGGAACGTGGCGAGCAGTATGCCGTCACCAGAAACGGTCACCATATCGGTGACCTCGTTCCCCTTCACCGTCGACGCCGCGCTGTCTCTCGCGCCGAATTCGCGGCCGTATCTCGCGGTATGCCTCGTTTGGATGACCGCGACTATCGGCGGGACATGGACCGGCACGTCAACGACGAGTTCTATGATCCCTACGAGCGCGCCTATGGCAGGGGCGAGTTCGCGGAGGGGCAGGATGACGCATGTCGCGGGGCTGCTCGATACCGCATCCTCATCCTGCGCGCTGGTATCGACCCGACGAAATGCCTGATGAATTGATGATCAGTGCCATCACGACCGCGGAGTTGTCGGTCGGCGTCCTAGTGACCTCAGGGCCCCAGGAACTGGCACAGCGAATGAAGATTCTTCAGGCCGCTGAAGCCGAGTTCGATCCGCTGCCTTTCGATGAGACGGCTGCCCGTGAATACGGCCAGCTCTGGACCGCGGTCATCGCCTCGGGTAGGAAGCCGCGCCCTCGGACCGCCGACCTGATGATCGCCTGCGTCGCCATCGCCAACCAACTCCCGCTCCATACCTGCAATCCCAAGGAGTTCAAAGGCTTGGACCACCTCCTCTCCGTGGCCCCGGTCACCCGCCCGAAGTAAATCCTCGGTATCAACGGCCGGCGAGATGACAGGCCGCAGGACGCGTCCCCCTGACGCGGCCTGCGGCCTGGGCTTGTGGTGGTCAGACGCCGGTGCCGGCGCGTATCCGGTCGGTGGTGCGATGGGTGGACTCGCCGCGCATGCCTTCCGGCATGTCCTCCTCGCCCTGGTGGGTCTCCTCGATGCGGAGCGCGACCCCCATGGCGAAGAAGGTCGGCGCCCACTGGCCTACGAAGATCCCCCACCGGTCGGCCCGGTCGATCCCGGCTGGTTCGCCCTCTTTCGAGGCGAACCACGTGGCGAAGGAAAGGGCGATCGACCCGATCCCAGCGAGGTACATGTGATTTGACTTAATGCCCATCTTGTGGAGCTGTTTGATCATGATTCCCCCCTTGCTGAGTTGCTGTTACCCCAGGTTGGAGCCGATAACCCCCGGCCCGGACCGACAGGGTGCGCAGCGCGTCCAGCAGCTCCGGCGGGCCTTCGACGTGGAAGTCCGCGTCCAGCATGAGGACGTGGAGGGCCAGCCGCATCGGCGTGTCGGCGCCCGCGCGCACCAGACAGCTGGTGTCGTCGACCGGCTCGACGACGACGGAGGCGGGGACCCGGGCGGTGATGACGTCGGCAGGGGCGCGTACGGTCACGGTGGCGCGGTAGCGGGACAGGGCGGTGTCCACGCCCTTGGGCACCACGTCGGCCGGCGGCGACGGGCGGGGCGTGAAGCGGGGACCTGACGGCACGCGCGGCGTGATCCGGTCGACCCGGAAGGTGCGCCAGGCGGCGCGCTCGACATCCCACGCGATGAGGTACCAGCGCCGCCCGGTGTGGACCAGCCGGTACGGCTCGGCGTCACGGGCCCGGTCGGTGCCGTCGTGGGCGCGGTAGTCGAAGCGCAGCCGGTGGTGGTCGCGGCAGGCGGCGGCGATGGCGGTGAGGGTGTCGGCCGAGACGGCGGGCCCGCCGGTGGCGAGGGAGACGGTGTGGCCGTGCAGGTCCCGCACCCGCGGGCGCAGCCGGGACGGCAGCACCTGTTCGAGCTTTGCCAGGGCGCGCAGCGAGGCCTCCTCGATGCCGTCGACCGTGCCTCCGGCGGCGGTGCGCAGCCCCACGGCGACGGCCACGGCCTCGTCGTCGTCGAGCAGGAGCGGCGGCAGCTCGGCCCCCGCGCCCAGCCGGTAGCCGCCCGCCACCCCCGGCGCGGCGTGCACCGGATAGCCGAGGTCGCGCAGCTTGCCGATGTCGTAACGGATGGTGCGCGGGCTGACCCGCAGCCGCGCCGCCAGCTCGGCGCCCGTCCAGTCGCGCCGGGTCTGCAGCAGCGTCAGCAGGCGCAGCAGCCGTGCGGAGGTCTCCAGCATTCCTCCATTCTCACGGCCATCCCGGCAAGAAGCTTGCCGCTATCGCTGCGAACGTTCCGTCCATGAGGACCTTCCGCATCGACATCTCCCAGGCCGACCTCGATGACCTGCGCGAGCGGCTGAGCCGTACCCGGCTGCCCGTCCAGACGCCGGGAGCGGGCGGCGAGCGCGGCCTGACCGCCGCGCGGCTGCGCGAGCTCGCCGACCACTGGGCCACCGGCTACGACTGGCGCGAGCACGAGGCGCGGCTCAACGCCCACCCCCAGTACGTCACCACCATCGACCACCAGGACATCCATTTCCTGCACGTACGCTCACCCGAGCCCGACGCGACCCCGCTGATCCTCACGCACGGCTGGCCCAGCTCCGTCGTGGAGTTCCTGGACGTGATCGGCCCGCTCACCGACCCGCGGGCGCACGGCGGCGATCCGGCCGACGCCTTCCACCTGGTCATTCCGTCGCTGCCGGGTTACGGGTTCTCCGCGCCGCTGGCCGGCACCGGGTGGACGCTCGCGCGCATCGCCCGGACCTGGGCCACGCTGATGGCCCGGCTCGGCTACGAGCGCTATGGCGCGCAGGGCGGCGACTGGGGCTCGGGTGTGGCCAGGGAGCTGCGCTTCGCCGACCCCGAGCACCTGATCGGCGTGCACGTGAACTACCTGATGACCTTTCCCTCGGGGCAGCCGGGCGAGCTCGACGGGCTGAGCGAGTCCGACCAGGCCAGGCTCGAAGGGCTGGAGCGGTTCACCGGCGAGCTGGGCGGATACATGGCCATCCAGTCGACCCGGCCGCACACACTGGCGTTCGGGCTGGCGGACTCGCCGGCCGGGCAGCTCGCCTGGATCGCGGAGAAGTTCGACGACTGGACCGAGAAGGGCGTCGACCGGGATCGGCTGCTCACCAACGTCTCGCTCTACTGGCTGACGAACACGTCTGACTCCGCCGCGCAGCTCTACTGGGAGTTCGCGCACGCGTGGACCATGCCGGAGCCGTCGCCCATCCCGGTGGGCGTGGCCGTCTTCGCCCACGACTACGTGCGGCCGGTGCGGAGCCTGGCCGAGCGCACCGACCACGTCGTGCACTGGACGGAGTTCGCCACGGGCGGCCACTTCCCGGCCATGGAGCAGCCCGAGGCACTGGTCGCCGACGTCCAGGCCTTTTTCAGAGCGCTGGATTAACAACATGTTTCCGCCGTGACGCATATGTATTGCGTGTTGCGCGGGTGAGTTACATGTAACGCCCGCACAGCCACGGATCGTCGGTGTGCGTAACTCCGGCTTCCTAACGTTCGAGTCCTGGCCACCCGAGCGTAGGAGGAACGATGGCGCGCTGGATCGCCGAGTGGCATCCCGACGACGCGGCTTTCTGGCAGCACACCGGCCGGAAGGTCGCCCGTCGGAACCTGATCTTCTCGATCCTGGCCGAGCACCTCGGCTTCACCGTCTGGACGCTGTGGAGCATCGTGGCCGCCCAGATGGGTGCCTACGCCTTCTCCACCGACCAGCTCTTCTGGCTGATCGCGCTGCCGAACCTGATCGGCTCGGTGCTGCGGGTGCCCTACACCTTCGGCCCCGCCAGGTTCGGCGGGCGCAACTTCACCGTCGTCAGCGCGCTGCTGCTGATCATCCCGTCGGTGCTGCTCGGGGTGGCGGTGAGCAACCCCGCGACGCCGTACTGGATGTTCCTGGTGATCGCCGCCCTGGCCGGGTTCGGCGGCGGCAACTTCGCCTCCAGCATGGCCAACATCACCTACTTCTACCCCCGCGAGAAGCAGGGGGTGGCGCTCGGGCTGAACGCCGCGGGCGGCAACATCGGCGTCAGCTCGGTGCAGTTCGTCATCCCGCTGGTGATCGGGGCGTTCGGGCTGGCCGCGGCCGGCTGGTTCTGGATCCCGTTCATCGTGGTGGCCGCCGCCTGCGCCTGGTTCTTCATGGACAACCTGACCAGCGCCAAGGCCAGCCCGCGCGAGCAGATGGCGGTGGCGGGCAAGGCGCAGACATGGATCATGTCGTTCCTGTACGTGGGCACGTTCGGCTCGTTCATCGGCTACTCCACGGCCTTCCCGCTGCTGAGCAAGAGCCTGTTCCCCGGCTCGCCGTGGGCGGCGGTGGCCTTCGCGGGGCCGCTCATCGGATCGCTGATCAGGCCGGTCGGCGGCTGGCTGGCCGACCGGCTCGGCGGCGCGCCGGTCACCCTGTGGAACTTCGCGGCCATGGGCGGCGGGGTGCTGCTGGTCTGGCTCGGCTCGGTCTCGGGTAACTTCTGGCTGTTCTTCCTGGCCTTCCAGCTGCTCTTCCTGACCGCCGGCATCGGCAACGGGTCCACCTACCGCATGATCCCGGCGATCTTCCAGGCCAAGGCGGTGGCCGAGCGCGGCAGCGACGAGGCGGCGCTGCTGTACGGCAAGCGGCAGGCGTCCGCGGCCATCGGCATCATCTCCGCCGTCGGCGCCCTCGGCGGGTTCCTGATCAACCGGGCGTTCGGCATGTCGTTCGCGGCGACGGGCAGCCCGTCTCTCGCCTTCGCCGCCTTCGGCGCCTTCTACGTGGCCTGCGTGGGGGTGACCTGGTGGTGCTACACCCGCACGGTCGGCGTCTCGCGGGCCCCCAGCCTGGCCTACGCGAGGGTCTGATGAACGCACCGGTGAAGACGCACTGCCCGTACTGCGCCCTGCAGTGCGGGATGACGATCGGCCGCCAGGGCACCGAGATCACCATCACCCCGCGGACCGACATCCCGGCCAACGCGGCCGGGGCGCTCTGCCAGAAGGGCTGGACGGCGGCCGAGCTGCTGACCAACGGCGAGCGACTGACCAGCCCGCTCCTGCACGGCGAGCCGGTGTCCTGGGAGGTGGCGCTCGACTACGTGGCGGCACGGCTCAGCGGCATCACCGCCGAGCACGGCCCCGACGCCGTGGCCGTGTTCGGCGGGGGCGGGCTCACCAACGAGAAGGCGTACCTGCTCGGCAAGTTCGCCAGGGTCGCGCTGCGCACCAGCCAGATCGACTACAACGGCCGCTTCTGCATGTCGTCGGCCGCGGCCGCCTCGATCCGGGCGTTCGGCATGGACCGCGGCATGCCGTTCCCGATCACCGACCTGGCCGGGGCCGACGTCATCCTGCTGGCGGGCGGCAACCCGGCCGAGACGATGCCGCCGTTCGTCCGCCACCTGGACGGCGCCCGGCTGATCGTCATCGACCCGCGCCGCACCCCGACGGCCAAGCTCGCCTGGCTGCACCTGCAGCCCACGCCGGGCACCGACCTGGCGCTCGCGCTCGGCCTGCTGCACCTGGTCATCGCCGAAGAGCTCGTCGACGAGGCGTACATCGAGGAGCGGACCTCGGGCTTCGACGCGGTGCGCACCTCGCTGGCCGCCTGGTGGCCCGAGCGGGTGGAGCGGATCACCGGCGTGCCGGTGCCGCGCATGCGCGAGGCCGTGCGCGCCCTCGCGGCGGCGAGCAGCGCGTACGTCCTGACCGGCAGGGGAGCCGAGCAGCACGCCAAGGGCACCGACACGGTGACCGCGTTCGTCAACCTCGCCCTGGCGCTGGGCCTGCCCGGCAGACAGGGCTCCGGGTACGGCTGCCTCACCGGGCAGGGCAACGGCCAGGGCGGCAGGGAGCACGGGCAGAAGGCCGACCAGCTCCCCGGCTACCGCAAGATCGACGACCCGGCGGCGCGCGAGCACGTCGCGGCCGTGTGGGGCGTGCCGCCGGAGGACCTGCCGGGGCCGGGCCGCTCGGCCTACGAGCTGCTGGACGCCCTCGGCACGCCGGAGGGGTCGCGCGCCATGCTGGTGTTCGGCTCCAACCCGGTCGTCTCGGCGCCCGCTTCCGCCCACGTGGCCGACCGGATCAGGGCGCTGGACCTGCTGGTGGTCTGCGACGTGGTGATGTCGGAGACGGCGGCGCTGGCCGACGTGGTGTTCCCGGTCACCCAGTGGGCGGAGGAGACCGGCACGATGACCAACCTCGAAGGCCGCGTCCTGCTGCGCAGGCAGGCCGTCGAGCCGCCGGCGGGCGTCCGGAGCGACCTGGAGGTCATCGCCGGACTGGCGCGCCGGCTCGGCCACGACTTCGCCGACGAGCCCGGCAAGGTCTTCGAGGAGCTGCGCCGGGCCAGCGCGGGCGGCGCCGCCGACTACTCCGGCATCACCTACGAGCGGATCGCCGACGAGACCGGCGTGTTCTGGCCCTGCCCGGAGCCCGAGCACCCCGGCACGCCGCGGCCGTTCCTCGACTCCTTCGCCACCCCCGACGGCCGCGCCGTCTTCGTGCCCGTCGAGCACCGGCCCCCGGCGGAGGAGATCGACGAGGACTACCCCGTCTACCTGACGACGGGTCGCGTGCTGGCGCAGTACCAGAGCGGCGCGCAGACCCGGAGGATCGCCTCCCTCACCAAGGCCGCGCCGGAACCGTACGTGGAGCTCCACCCCGATCTGGCCGAGCGGCTGAAGATCGAGGCCGGGGACCAGGTGCTGGTGACGAGCAGGCGCGGCGAGGGCCGGGGCGTGGCCAGGATCAGCGACGCGATCAGGAGCGACACCGTGTTCATGCCCTTCCACTGGGAGGGGGCGAACCGCCTCACCAACCCGGCGCTCGACCCCGTCTCCCGGATGCCCGAGTTCAAGGTCTGCGCCGTCAGAGTGGAGCGGGACATATGAGGCTCGTCGTCGTAGGAAACGGCATGGCCGGATCACGGCTGGTCAGCGAGGTGCGGGCGCGCGACCCGCACATCTCGATCACCGTGTTCGGCGCCGAGGAAGGCCACCCGTACAACCGGGTGCTGCTGTCGAACGTGCTCGCCGGCAAGGCCAGGCCCGAGCAGCTCCGGCTGCACGAGCTGTCCTGGTACGGCGCCAACCGGGTGGAGGCGGTGCCGGGCAGCGCGGTCGCCTGGATCGACCGGGAGTCCCGCGCCGTCCACACCACCGACGGGCGGCGTGAGCCGTACGACCTGCTCGTCCTGGCCACCGGCAGCGAGGCGATCGTGCCCCGCATCCCCGGGGTCGAACGGGCCGTCCCGTTCCGCACGCTCGACGACTGCGACCGCATCCTCAAGGCCGCCGCGCACAGCCGCCGCGCGGTGGTCGTCGGCGGCGGCCTGCTCGGCATCGAGGCGGCCCGCGGCCTGGCCGGGCGCGGCCTGCCGGTGACGCTGCTGCACCTCGCCGGCCACCTGATGGAGCGCCAGCTCGACCCCGAGGCCGGGGTGGTGCTCGGCGAGACGCTCACCGGGCTCGGCGTGGACATCCGCACCGGCGTGGTGGCCGAGGCCGTCGAGGAGGAGGGCGTCCGGCTGGCCGGGGGCGAGCTGGTCGACGGCGACCTGGTCGTGCTCGCCTGCGGCGTCCGCCCGCTGACCGGCCTGGCCGCCGACGCGGGCCTGGAGGTGCGGCGCGGCGTCGTCGTCGACGACGAGCTGCGCACCGACGACCCGTCGATCTTCGCCATCGGCGAGTGCGCCGAGCACGACGGCACCGTCTACGGGCTGGTCGCGCCCGCCTGGGAGCAGGCCGCCGTGGCCGCCGACGTGATCACCGGCGGCAAGTCCCGCTACCGGGGCTCGCGGCTGGTGACCAGGCTCAAGGCGAGCAGCGTCGAGCTCGCCGCGATGGGCGAGACGCAGCTCACCGACGAGCACGCCGAGGTGGTGCGCTTCAGCCACCGGGCGAAGGGGACCTACCGCAAGCTCGTCATCCGCGACGGCCGGTTGGTCGGCGCGATCCTGCTGGGCGACAGCGACGCCGTCGGCACGCTCACCCAGCTCTTCGACCGTGGCGGGCCGGTGCCGGGGGACCGCGCTGGGCTGCTGTTCCCGGGGCTGGCGGCGGCGCCGGTCGCGGAGAGCCCGGTGCTGATGCCGGACGCGGCCAAGGTCTGCCAGTGCAACAACGTGACCAAGGGCCAGATCCGGGCGTGCTGGGAAGCGGGCGCCAGGAACGTGGCCGGGGTGGCGGCCGCCACCAGGGCCACGACCGGCTGCGGCACCTGCCGTGACGCCGTGGAGGGGATCGTCGGCTGGTTGTGCGAACAAGAAGGGATCTCCGCATGAAGAAGATCGTCGTGGTCGGGTACGGCCCCGCCGCTCACCGGCTCGTGGAAGCCCTGCTCCAGCGCGGCTTCGACGGCCGTATCACGGTGATCGGGGAGGAGCCCCGCCCGGCCTATGACCGGGTGGCGCTGACCTCCTACCTGTCCGGCGTCAGCGTCGAGGACCTCTCCTACCCGGTGCCGGAGCAAGCGGTGGTCAGGCTCGACAGCCGCGTCACCGGCATCGACCGGCAGGCCCGCCTGGTCACCGTCGAAGGCGGCGCGCAGGAGCCGTACGACGTGCTGGTGCTGGCCACCGGGTCGGCGCCGTTCGTGCCGCCGGTGCCCGGCGCCGAGCACGCCTTCGTCTACCGCACCATCGACGACCTCGACGCGATCAGGATGGCGGCCAAGGAGGCCGCCGACGGCGTCGTCGTCGGCGGCGGGCTGCTCGGCCTGGAGGCGGCCGACGCGCTGCGCTCGCTCGGGCTGCGCACCCACATCGTCGAGATGAGCCCGTGGCTGATGCCCCGCCAGGTGGACGAGGGCGGCGGCTCGGTGCTGAAGGCGCACATCGAGGAGCTCGGCCTGAGCGTGCATGCGGGCGCGGGCGTCCAGGAGATCGTCACCGACGACAAGGGGCAGGTCGCCGGGCTGCGCAAGCCCGACGGCACGCTCATCGACGCCCAGGTGGTCGTCTTCTCCGCCGGCATCAGGCCGCGCGACGAGCTGGCCAGGGCGAGCGGGCTGGAGGTGGGCGAGCGCGGCGGCATCGTGGTGGACTCCGCGATGCGCACCTCCGACCCCGACATCTACGCCATCGGCGAGTGCGCGCTGGCCGGCGGCATGATCTACGGGCTGGTCGGGCCGTGCTTCACGATGGCGGAGGTGGCCGCCGACCGGATCCTGGGCGGCCAGGCCGGCTTCGAGGGCGCCGACATGTCCACCAAGCTCAAGCTGCTCGGCGTCGAGGTGGCCCAGTTCGGCGCCATGACGGGGGCGCTCGACGTCACCTACATGGACCCGGTGGCCGGCGTCTACAAGAAGCTGTTCATCAGCGACGACGCCCAGACGCTGCTCGGCGGCATCTGCGTCGGCGACGCCTCGCCGTACACCTCACTGCGCTCCTTCGTCGGCAAGCCGCTGCCCGCGGCCCCGTCCGACCTGCTGTTCACCGGCGGCGGCGCGCAGCTCGACCTGCCGGACGACGCGCAGGTCTGCTCCTGCAACAACGTCAGCGCGGGCGCGGTCCGCTCGGCCATCGCCGACCAGGGCTGCACCGACGTGCCGGGCATCAAGGCCTGTACGCGGGCCGGCAGCACCTGCGGGAGCTGTGTGCCGATGCTCAAGCAACTGCTGGAGAAGTCGGGCGTCGAGGTCAGCAAGAACCTGTGCGAGCACTTCGCCTACTCCAGGGCCGAGCTGTTCGACATCGTCCGGGTGCGCGGCATCACCACGTTCTCCGAGCTCATCGCCGCGCACGGGCACGGCCGGGGCTGCGACATCTGCAAGCCCGCCGTCGCCTCCATCCTCGCCTCCCTGCACAACGGGCACGTGCTCGACGGCGAGATGGCGACACTGCAGGACACCAACGACCGCTTCCTGGCCAACATCCAGAAGAACGGCACCTACTCCGTCGTCCCGCGCATCCCCGGCGGCGAGATCACCCCGGACAAGCTCATCGTCATCGGCGAGGTGGCCCGCGACTTCGGTCTCTACACCAAGATCACCGGAGGGCAGCGGATCGACCTGTTCGGCGCCAGCGTCGACCAGCTCCCGGAGATCTGGCGCCGGCTGGTGGACGCCGGGTTCGAGTCCGGCCACGCCTACGGCAAGGCGCTGCGCACGGTGAAGTCGTGCGTCGGATCCACCTGGTGCCGCTACGGCGTGCAGGACTCCGTGGGCCTGGCCATCGAGCTGGAGCTGCGCTACCGGGGGCTGCGCTCGCCGCACAAGCTCAAGTCGGCCGTGTCCGGCTGCGCCCGCGAGTGCGCCGAAGCCAGGTCGAAGGACTTCGGCATCATCGCCACCGAGCAGGGCTGGAACCTGTACGTGGGCGGCAACGGCGGCTTCAAGCCCCGCCACGCCGACCTGCTGGCCGGTGACCTGAGCACCGAGGAGCTGATCAGGACCATCGACCGCTTCCTGATGTTCTACATCCGCACGGCCGACCGGCTGCAGCGCACCGCCGCCTGGGTGGAGTCGCTCGACGGCGGCCTCGACTACCTGCGCTCAGTGATCATCGACGACTCACTGGGCATCTGCGCCGACCTGGACGCGCACATGAGCCAGCACGTCGCCACTTACGTGGATGAATGGAGGGCAACGTTGGAAGATCCGGACAAGCTCAGCAGGTTCGTCAGCTTCGTCAACGCGCCGGGCGTCCCGGACCCGTCGATCGTCTTCGCCACCGAGCGGGGCCAGATCAAGCCGGTGGTGCTGTCATGAGCAGCTGGGTGAGCGTCTGCGGCTATCAGAATCTGCAGCCGGAGCGGGGCGTGTGCGCTCTCGTCGACGGCCGGCAGGTGGCCCTGTTCCGTACCTACGACGGCGTCGTGCACGCGCTGGGCAACCTCGACCCGTTCAGCGGCGCGTACGTGCTCTCGCGCGGCATCGTCGGCACCAGGAAGGGCGAGCCGACCGTCGCCTCGCCCCTGCACAAGCAGGTGTTCTCCCTGGTCACCGGGCACTGCCTGGACGAGCCGGAGGTGGCTGTGCCGGTCTACCAGGTCCGCGTGGACGGCGAGCTCGTGCAGGTCGCGCTGAGCGTTTAGCCGACCCGCCCCCGGGCATCCACCTGCTGAAACCTGGGGGATGGGGGAGGTGCACGGTGCCGGCTTTCGACGCCTCCGCCTACGGGCGCGGCATCGCGGACATCTACGACGCGACCGTCCGGGACCTGCCGACCGAGCACGCCGTCTCACGGCTGTACGACCTCGCCGAGGGCGGCCCGGTGCTGGAGTTCGGCATCGGCACCGGCCGCCTGGCCCTGCCCCTGGCGGCGCGGGGCCTCACGGTGGCGGGCATCGACGGCTCGGCCGACATGGTCGAGGTGCTGCGCGCCAAGCCGGGCGGGGAGCGGATCCCGGTGACCATCGGCGACTTCTCCACGGCCACGGTCGACGGCGAGTTCGCCCTCGTGGTGCTCTCCACCAACACCGTCTACGCGCTGCCGTCGCAGGACGCCCAGGTGGCCTGCTTCCGCAACGCCGCCGCCCACCTGCGTCCCGGCGGGCGGTTCGTGGTCGAGGCGTGGGTGCCCGACCTGACCGCCTTCGCCGGCGGCAGCGCGCTGCGGCTGCTGTCCATGAGCGAGGAGGTCGTCGTCGCCGAGGCGGCCCGGCTGTCGCCCGCCGAGCAGCTCATGCGCACGACCAGGGTGCGGCTGAGCGCCGAAGGGGTGCGCATGCTGCCCGCGAACCACCGCTACGCCTGGCCCGCCGAGCTCGACCTGATGGCCAGGCTGGCCGGGATGCGACGCGAGCACCGCTGGTCGGACTGGGCGGGAAGCCCGTTCGGTGACGACAGCCGCGCGCACGTGTCGGTCTACCTCTGGAGTGCCTGATGCGCCTGCCCGCCGCCCGTGGCCCGATCACCGCCGAGCTCTTCCGCCACCTCGGCGGCCCGCCGGGCACGCTCGGCCCGCTGCCCGACTGCCCGCCGGGCGCGGTCCTGGACGACGACCTTCAGCTCGCCCTGTTCACCTGCTACGAGCTGCACTATCAGGGCTTCGAGGAGGTCGACGACCGCTGGGAGTGGGAGCCGTCGCTGCTGCGGGCCCGCGCCGTGCTGGAGCGCGGCTTCGAGGACGCGCTCGCCCGAGCCGTGCCCCGGCCCCAGCCGGTGGCGCCCCAGCATGTCCGCCGGGCGCTCACCGCGCTGACCGTCGCCGACGAGGGGCCGCCGATGGCGCAGTTCCTGCAGCGCACGGCCGACCTGGAGCAGTTCCGCGAGTTCGCCGTGCACCGCTCCATCTACCAGCTCAAGGAGGGCGACCCGCACACGTGGGCGATCCCCCGCCTGCACGGCGGCCCCAAGGCCGCGCTGGTGGAGATCCAGGCCGACGAGTACGGCGGCGGCCGCCGCGAGCGGATGCACTCCGAGCTGTTCCGCACCACCATGCGCGGCCTCGGCCTCGACGACGCCTACGGCGCCTACCTCGGGCACGTGCCCGGCATCACGCTGGCGATCTCCAACGCCATGTCGCTGTTCGGCCTGCACCGGCGGCTGCGCGGCGCCCTGGTCGGCCACCTGGCCGCGCTGGAGATGACCTCCTCGCTGCCCAACCGGCGCTACGCCGCCGGCCTGCGCCGGCTCGGCGGCGACGACGCCACCGCCCGCTTCTACGACGAGCACGTGCAGGCCGACGCCGTGCACGAGCAGGTCGCGGCCAACGACCTGTGCGGCGGCTTCGCGACCGCCTTCCCGTCACTCACCGGCGACATCTTGTACGGCGCGGCCTGCGCGCTGACCCTCGAACGGCTCTGGGCCGAGCATGTCATGGACCGTTGGCAGTGCGGCGCGAGCTCACTGCTCGAACCCGACCTGGCGGACCTCGTCGCGAGACAGTGATGGACCTCGACTACGTGCTGCCGCTGCGCTGGTCCGACGACGCCGGGCTGGAGGAGCTGACCGGCTATCTGCGCAGGCTGTCCCGGCACGCCCACGTGATCGTCGTCGACGGGAGCCCCGAGGAGCTCTACGACCGGCACGCCCGCCGCTGGCACGGCCTGGTCACGCACGCCCGTCCCGACGGCGACCTGCGCTTCGCCAACGGCAAGGTCATCGGCGTCACCACCGGCCTGCGCCTGGCCCGCGCCGACCGGGTGGTGATCGCCGACGACGACGTCCGCTACGACGAGCGCGGCCTGACCGGCATGCACCGGCTGCTGGCCGGCGCCGACCTGGTGCGCCCCCAGAACTTCTTCGACCCGCTGCCCTGGCATGCCCGCTGGGACACCGCCCGCACCCTGCTCAACCGGGCCCTCGGCGCCGACCATCCCGGCACTCTCGGCATCCGCAGGCCCTTCTACCTGCGGATGGGCGGCTACGACGGCGACGTGCTGTTCGAGAACCTGGAGCTGGTCCGCACCGTGCGGGCCCACGGCGGTCGCGTCGTCACCGCGCCGGACCTGTACGTGCGCCGGCTGCCGTGCGAAGTCCGGCGCTTCTGGTCCCAGCGGGTCCGCCAGGCCTACGACGACCTGGCACAGCCCGCCAGGATGGCGCTGTTCCTGTCGGTGCTGCCCGCGCTGGCCGTCGCGCTGCGGCGCCGCCGCTACGGCGCGGTGGCGGCGGGCGCGGGGCTGGCCGTGGTCACGGCCGAGGCGGGGCGGCGCAGAGCCGGAGGGCGCGCGGTCTTCCCCGCCACCGGGTCACTGTTCGCGCCCGTCTGGGTCCTGGAGCGCGCCGCGTGCAGCTGGCTGGCCCTGGGCGCCGCTCTCACCGGCGGCGTGCCGTACGCGGGCCGCCGGGTGCGGCGGGCCGCCCACTCCACCCGCAGGCTGCGCCGTCAGGCGTCCTCCGCCGTCTCACCACCGGGCTCACCCTCGGGCCCGCCATCGGTCCCGCATGTGGCGCGGAACCCGGTCAGCTTGTGCGAGCCGTCGCAGAACGGCTTGACCGACGAGTGGCCACACCGGCACAGCGCCACGGTGGACCGGCCGCAGTCGATCCGCTTCCCGTCCGGGGTGCGGAGCTCGAACGGCCCTCGCAGGAGCAGCGGGCCGTCCTCGTAAGGCGTCACCGTGACCGGCTCATCCCTGTCGTGCTGCATCCGTCCCAGCTGCCCCTTACGGCGCGGGAGAAACGGCCGCTAGGAGCGGCGGTCCAACTCCACAGGCGGGTAGACGTGAGCGCCTGGATGGGCCGCTGGAAGAACGCATCGCCGTCCGGCGTCGGCGCTGTCGCAACGCTCCGCGTCGTCACGCTGCGGTAGCGGCTCGGGGGGAATGCTTAGATTCGCCTTATTTTGCGGCACTGGCACGACGGTATCGGCGGCGCACCGGAAATCAGGTCTCTAACGGGCAACGATCGTGGCTCTGAACGATCTCTCCAAAAACAGTGAAGAGGGCCAGTGGGTACAGTCCGCGCGCGTTGCCAGAGCTGGTAAAGGGCCTGTGCGAAGTGGATAAAGTGCGCATTCGCCCTTGATCAGGGCGGGAATCAAAGCGGCCATGAGCATGACTTTCCTGCGCAGGGGCATCCTGCTGGCCGCGATCGTCCCGGCCCTACTCACCGCCGGCTGCGCTGCGGGCGGCACCGGACAAGCGATGAAGGGCGCGGCCAGCCCGCCGACCTCACCGCCCGACACGTCCACGGACACCGGTACGCCGACGATCACCGACATGACCCCGACACCCACCGAAACCATGACCCCGTCGCCCACCGACACCACGTCGCCCACGGGCGGCGCCGGCATGGCCGAGCCGCGCGCCGTCGTCGAGGAGTTCTACAGCGCGATGGCCGCCGGGAACGCCGACGAGGCCGTGAAGCTCTTCACCCCCGACGCGGTGGCGGCGGTGGACGGCGAGGCGACCGCCGAGGGCGCCGAAGGGCTGCGCAGCCTCATCGAGGGGCAGGAGGATCGCGGCGGGTCGCCCACCATCGAGGAGTCGACGGTCGCGGGCAACTGGGCCTTCGTCCGTGCGACCAGCGGTGAGGGCGCCGACGAGACGCGGGCGTTCTTCGTGCTCAGCAAGGCGAACGGCGGCTGGAAGATCGCCCGCTACATGAGCAACAGCGCCTCCTGACACCCCGTCTCCCGCGCTCGGCCTCCGTCTGGCCGCCACGCCTGGCCGCCACGCCTGGCCGCCACGTCTGGCCGCCACGCCTGGCCCCCGCGTCCGTCCGCCGGGCGCGGGGGCCGGGCGTGTGACCTAGGGTGTGCCTCATGCCGGACCTGTCGAAGTACCAGCATCCGCGCTTCGCCCGCATGTACGAGCGGATGAGCGTGGAGGCCGACAGGTCCACGGCGGAGTTGCGGAGACGTCTGCTCGCCGGCTTGAGCGGCCGGGTCGTGGAGGTCGGCGCGGGCAACGGGCTCAACTTCCCGCACTACCCCGCCACGGTGACCGAGGTCGTCGCGGTCGAACCGGACGATCTGCTGCGCGCCGCCGCCGAGCGGGCCGCCGCCACCGCGCCGGTCCGCGTGGTGGTCGTGCCAGGGCATGCCGACGCGCTGCCGTACGACGAGGACTCGTTCGACGCGGTGGTGATGTCCCTCGTCCTCTGCTCGGTGCCGGACCAGCGGGTGACGCTCGTGGAGGCGCGGCGGGTGCTCAGGCCCGGCGGCGAGCTGCGCTTCTTCGAGCACGTACGCTCGCCCGGTCCCGTGCGCGGGATCCTGCAGGATCTGATCACGCCCCTGTGGCGGCTGCTCGCCGGCGGCTGCCGCCCCAACCGCGAGACGGCTCGGGCGATCAGCGCCGGCGGCCTGGTGATCGAGGAGCAGGAACGCTTCATCCACCAGCCCCTGGCCGGCAGCCCCAAGCTCACCCACATCCTGGGAAGCGCCCGCAACGTCGCTTGACGTCGGTGTCCTGAAGGGCCCGTCCGGGGTGGGGCGGGGGGTCAGGTGCCGTTGGGCATGCGGGGGGAGATGCGGCCCTGGTCCACCAATGACAGGTAGGCGCCGAAAGCGCCCTGAATCCACAGCTGCGCCTGCGCCGTGGTGAGCGTGACCTCTTCCTCCTCATGCGAGACGATCACGTACCCGTCCAGCGGGGCACGCCGCCACCCGAGCAGCATCCCCTCGTACACGAGCACGTCGAGCATCCCCGTGAGATATTCGCGGCCGGTGGCGAACACCGCGCGAGCCCTCCTCGCTACTCCGCCGAATCCCCGTCTACCCCCCGATTGTGCATCGTCCGGGAACGCAATGGGGGATGGAACCTTCGCGGCTTGGCCGGTGTATCCATGCCGGAGGTGCGACATGAGGAAATTCATGGTCATCCTGGCCGCCGTCGCCGCGCTCTTCGCCGGCGGGCTGCCTGCTTCGGCGGCCGGTGGGTGGGCGGTGACCTACCTGGACCCGGTGCCCGGCGCGTTCGCCCCCCGGACCTCGTACACGATCGGGTTCTGGGTGCTCCAGCACGGGGTCCGTCCGTTCGAGGGCGATCTGGGCACGACGGGGCTCAAGCTGACCGACGCCAAGGGGCGGCCGATGACCTTCGAGGGCACGCCGCTGCCCGAGGCCGGGCACTACGCCACCGCCGTGAACCTGCCGAAAGGGACGTACCGGATCGAGGGTGTTCAAGGGATCTTCCCGCCGTACGAGATCGGCACGCTCACGGTGCCGGGCGGCGTCGAGATCAGGCCGGTGCCGCCAGAGATGGTGCGGAATGTCGGGGCCGGGGAGAAGAACCCCTGGGGTGCGGTCCGGCCGCCGGGCTTCCCCGAGGGGGAGGGGGAGCCTGAGGCACTCGTCGGGGCCTCCGCCGCGCCCACCGCCGCTGCGCCGGTCGCCTCCCCCCGGGTCGTCGCCTCTCAGGCCGGTGCCGCGCAGGAGCCTGTCGCGGACCGTGAGGGACCCTCGCCGTACGCGCTCCTGCTCGCCGCCGTCGGCGGCGCGCTGCTCACCCTGCTCGCCGTACGGTCGGCGCGTCGCGGCCGTGAGGCTGACCCGTCCGAGCCCACGGAAAGGTCATCGGACGCGCCCTCGGAAGGTCAGGGTGACACGATCGTCTTCAAGGGGTGAGGCGGCTCTCACAGGTCGCGTTCGTGCTTGTCCAGGATGCTCACCGCGACCGTCACCGCGCCGGCGGCGTCGTGGTCCTCGATGGCGCGGAGCAGGTCGTGGTGGGAGCTGTCCGGTTCGAGGGCGGCTTGCTCCATGCTCCGCACGCTGTCGCGCAGTGCCTCGCTCATGCTCCGGTAGAGGTCGCTGAGCAGCGGGTTGTGGGCGGCGTCGGCCACCCTCAGGTGGAAGGCGACGTCGGCGTCCGCGAAGCCGTCCAGGTCGCCCGCCCGCGCGGCGGCGTCCCTGATCTCCAGGGTCGCCCGCATCCCGGCCAGGTCGTCGTCCTCGCGCTTGGCGGCGGCCAGTCGGGCGGCGACCAGGTCGAGCCCGCGCCGCACGTCGATGATGTCCATGGCCGCCGCCGTGTCGAGCCGCCGCCGCAGCGCGACCTGCGACTCGTCGGTGGCCGTCACGTAAGTGCCGTCGCCCTGCCGGGTGCTCAGCAGCCCGGCGTGCACCAGCACCCGCAGAGCCTCCCGGACGGACAGCCTGCTCATCCCGAGCGTCTGCGCCAGCCGGATCTCCGAGGGCAGCTTGGTGCCCACCGGCCACGCCCCGCTGGTGATCTGGTCGCGAAGCTGCTGGATGGCGGCGTCCACGAGGGAGGTCCGCGCCACGTTCCGCATGTGCCTCCTTTGATCAGCATGTCCACCTTAGGACGCCGGTTCGGCCTGTGGCCTGCCGGACCGGCTTTCGGACACTCGCGAACAGATCTTGTCAGGGTGGCGGATGTCTGAGAAGTTTCACGTACTTCGCCACTGTCACGGAGGTCACGCGTGCCACAATTACGCCCGGCCCTCATCGCCGTCGCCCTGATCCTGGGCACGGCAACCCCGGTTCATGCGGGCGCCGGACCCGCGATCACCATCGAGAACGGCCGTACGCAGCCGGTCTTCTCCTACGCCGACGCCGTCCGCGAGCATGTGTACGTCGAGTCGAGCGTCGACAGTGACGCCGACGGCAGGCTCGACCGGGTGCGGGTCGACATCATCAGGCCCAAGGAGTCCGGTCCGGGCCTCAGGGTGCCGGTGGTCATCGACGAGAGCCCCTACTACGACAACTCGGGGCGGGGGAACGAGAGCGAGCGGAAGGTTTACGACGCCGCCGACAATGTCACGAGATTTCCCCTCTTCTACGACAACTTCTTCGTACCGCGCGGCTATGCCGTACTGAATGTGGACATGCTCGGCACCACCCGCTCCGACGGCTGCCCCGACGTCGGCGGCAAGGCCGACGTGCTCGGCGGGAAGGCCGTCATCGACTGGCTGAACGGCCGGGCCAAGGCGTACCGGGCGGACGGCAGCCCGGCCGTGGCCGACTGGACCACGGGCAAGTCCGCGATGATCGGCAAGTCGTACGACGGCACCCTCGCCAACGCGGTGGCGGCCACCGGCGTGCGCGGCCTGGAGACCATCGTGCCGATCTCGGCGATCAGCTCCTGGTACAAGTACCAGCGCTCGAACGGCGTGATCTACAACTACGACTACGCCTCCTTCCTGGCCAACTACGTCGACACCGACCCCGAGGCCAAGTGCCAGGCGGTCCGCGACCGGATGGACGCCGAGGACGGCGACGACACCGGCGACCACAACGCCTTCTGGGACGAGCGCGACTACATCGACGGACTGCTCGGCGACGTCTCCAAGGTCAGGGCGAGCGTCTTCGTCGTCCACACCACCAACGACCTGAACGTCAAGCCGGACAACTTCTCCACCTGGTGGCAGGCGCTGGCCGAGCGGAACGTCCCCCGCAAGATCTGGGTCGGCCAGTATCAGCACGTCGACCCGTTCGACTTCGAGGGCCGCAGGGACCTGTGGGTGGACACGCTGCACCGCTGGTTCGACCGCTGGCTGCACGGCGTACGCAACGGCGTCGACCGCGAGCCGCGCGCCGACGTGCAGGTCGGACCCACGCAGTGGATGACGCAGCGCGACTGGCCGGCCCCGCGCGCGTTCAAGGTGGCGTTGCGGCCCGCCGAGGACGGCACGCTCGCCCTGCGGCGGGACAGGAACGCCACCGCGACGTTCGCCGACGTGGCCCTGACGGAGTCCGACATGGTGACCGACGTGGGCACGGCCAAGCCCGGCCGGGTCGCGTTCACCACCGGCGAGCTCCCGCTGAGCCTGCGCATGTCCGGCACCCCCATCGCCGACCTGCGGGTCAAACTCGACAAACCCACCTCCAACCTCACCGCCCTGCTCGTCGACTTCGGCGACGACACCCGCCTCGACTGGCGGCGCGGCCAGGGCATCACCACGCTCACCGAGGAGGACTGCCACGGCGAGAGCACCACGGCCGACGACGCCTGCTACCGCAAGGTCGTCACCAACGTGGTGGACCGGCCGCTGGAGATCGTCGCCCGTGGCTGGATCGACGTACAGAACCGCGACTCGCTGAGCGAGCCTTCGCCGCTGCCCGTGGGACGGTACGGCCAGGTCAAGTGGCAGACGCTGCCGCACGACTACACCTTCAAGAAGGGCCACCGGATCGGGCTGGTGATCGCGGGCACCGACGCGACCTACAGCTCCGAGACCGGTACCGGGGCGAACGTCACGGTGGACCTGTCCAGGAGCAGCGTGGTCCTGCCGTTCGTGCTGGGGACACCGCTGGCGGACGTGCCGACGGACCGGGCCAGGTTCCTCGGGCCGCGGGAGCTGACCCTGCCGGAGCCGAAGCCGGAGTTCTCGTTCTTCTGAGGTGATGTGTGAAGGCCTTGGCTGCGGATCGCGGCCAAGGCCTTCACGTGTGGCTGGTGCATGGTGCCTGGGTGTTTCATTCGTTCTTAGGGCAGTTGCTCCAGTAGCCTCCTCCGTTCGTGTCGGGGATGAAGGCGCCTTTGTTGCTCGTGACAGTCCAGGAGACGAGCATCGTGAGGGTGCCGTCGCCGGCCGTGGCGCCCTCGGTGCTGCGGCCGTCGCCGGTGGCCGTGCCGGACCAGCCGATCGTGACGACACCCGATTCCGTCATGGGCGGCCCCGAACAGCCCGGCCGCTCGGCCGGGGCCCGGACGGTGAAGGTGTTGCCGGAGATCACGATCCCGTTCGAGCCGGTGAACGAGGTGACCTCGCAGTCGCCGGTGCACGACAGCTTGAACGTCCCCGTGCGTTCCGTCCCGAGCTGTACGGACTCCGGCGACAGCCGCGCCACCGGGGCGGGTGGTGCGGGCAGCGCCTTCTTACCGGCCTCGGCCTGCTCGTCCTGAGGTGGGGGAGCCGTGGCCGTGTCCGTGGGTGAATTCTGATCGGTGGCCTCAGCCGTGGCCGTGCCGGTGGGCGACCCCTGGCCGGTCGCCTCGGCGGCAGGGGTGGTCGGCTGCATGGTCGGCGCGGGCGCCTCGGTGGCTGAGCCGGCGGTGGGGTCGGCGGTGGGGTCGGCGGCGGCGGGGTCGGTGGCTTGGGCCGGGGGAGCCGACGCCGAGGGGGCGGGCGCCAGCGCCGTCGGTCCGGTCGCCGAGGCGGCCGTCCCCGACGTCTGGTTCCGGAAGACGGACCAGGTGAGACCTCCGGCCACCATCACCAGACCGATCACCAGCGCCATCCGGACCAGCCAGCGCAGGGAGATACGCGCCTCGGGGTCGTCCTCGTCTGGCCGCCCCTCCCAGAACTCCTCCCACTGCTCGTCCCCCTGCTCCCGCACCCGCAACCTGCGGGGCTCCCGCACCTGCAGCCGTTCGGGCTCCCGGACGACGAGCCGCTCGGGTTCCCGCGCCCGCAGGCGTTGGGGTTGCCGGGCCTGCGGTTGTTCGGGTTCTCGCGTGTGCGGGGTGTCGGGTCTCTGTACGTGGGGTGGTTCGGGCTCTTGGACGCGCGGGGTGTCGGGTTCCCGTACGCGCAGTTGCTCGGGCCGTACACGTGGCTGGTCGGGGTTTCGTACGTTCTGGCGGTCGGGACCTTGGGTCAGCCGTGGGGGTTGGAGGGCCCACACCTGCCCGCGCTTCGCCTGGGGGTCCCGCACGGGCTCGGGCGGCCGGGCATTCGCCTGGTGCTGCTGTTGGGGCCGTTCAGACTCCTGTACGGGACGCTCGCGGGAAGGGCGTTCGCCGGAGAAGACGAGTTTGTCTCCTGGCTCGGCGCTTCGGCGCGGGGTGCTGTCCGGGGCCTCGGCCCTGGAGGCGGCTGCCTTGGGGAGCCTGCGGCCGAGGTCGGGCGGCTCCTGTGGTGAGCGGCCTTCGGCCGTCTGCCGGGTGGGGGTACGCCGCTGCGAGGGGATCTCCGGAAGGGCACGAGCCGGACCCGTGGCGACCAGCCGGCCCAGCCCCGCGGTGGGCGGATCGCGCCTTTCGTCCGGCTCCACAAGGTCGGTGGGTCGTGGGGTCTGCTGGCCTGGGACCGTGCGATCGGTGGGTCGTTGGGTCTGCTGATCCGGGACCGTGGGGCCGGGGGTGTGGCGCTCGGCTGGTAGGTGTGTCGCGTCCAGGAGGGCCGTACCGGAGGGGGAGAAGGGTTCCATGCCGCGTTGAGCCAGGGTTGCGGGATCCCGGCCGCGCGGCGTACCGCCGTTGGTGCCTGAAGGAACGGCGGTGGCGGTGGTCGTCGCTGTCGGCGAGGCGTTGGTGATCGTTGCTCTTGGGTGAACGCCGTTGGCGGGTGCCTCTGAAGGGGCGTCGCCGGTCGCGGGCCTCAGGGGAGTGCCGGGCGCCGTTCCGAAGGGTGCCTTGCCGATGGGGGCGGCCAGCGGACCGCCGCTGGGCGACGCCCCCGGCGCGGCGCTGCCGGACGACACCCGTGACGGCGCGGCGCCTGAAGGGGCACCGGCGGGCACCGGCTGCGCGGGCCCGCCGCCGAACCCGCCACCGCTGGACCCCCCGCCGCCGGACGCGGTGGCGCTGGGTGTGGTCCCGGTGGGACGGGGGCCGATGGACGCGGTGGCGCCTGACGCGGTTCCCGTGGAGCGGGTGCCCGTCGAGTGGGTGCCGGTGGGGCGGGGGGCGCTGGTTCTGGGGGGTTCCTGGCCGGTGGCGGCCGCGCCCGCCACCGGCCAGGAGGGTTCCCTGGTCTCCGTCGTGGGGCCGGGGACCAGGGAGATCATCGCCGGAGGGGGTTCCACCAGGCCGCGGGCCTGTCGGGGGAATCCGTCCGGTCGCCACAGGGGATCGTCGCCGGGCAGCGGCCGGCCCCAGGCGGGCTGTTCGCGCAGGGTGCTGGGTACGGCCGCCAGGGGCAGGCGGTGCAGCAGGGTGGTGGCGCGCACGGTTCTCGGGGCCGCCCGGCAGGCCGAGCAGGACAGGATGTGCCGGGCGATCCGGGTGCGGTTCCGCCTGCCCGGGGCCTTGGTCCAGTCCGTGACGCGGGTGGACAGCCGCGGGCACCCGTCACGGGTCCTGGCCGCGCGGACGGCGGCGAACCACTCCTCCAGGGTGTCAGCCGCCTCGGCGACGATGGCCGCCACCTCGAACGTCTCCGCGTCGAAGATCACGGCGATGTCCGCGTTCGTGAGGCCGTGCCGTACCGACAGGTCGAGTAGTTCCCGGTGCGGGCCGTCGAGGGCCATCAGGCCCTCGGGCACCAGGTCCGGGGCCACGCCGGGCCGCGACCACGAGCCGGTGCTGGCCGGCCTGGTCGCCGCGATGGCGGCGCGGTGGGCGCGGGCGAGCGCGTACAGCCAGGGCCGCGTCAGCCGTGGCTCCGCCAGCCGGTCCGCGTGCGCGTGCGCCGACAGCAGCGCGTCGGCGACCGCCGCCTCGGCGTCGGAACCGGCCAGGGCCGTGCGGCAGTAGTCGTAGAGGTGGCGTCCGTGCTCGTCGCACAGCTCACCGATGGTCTCGCGCGCCTCGTTCGACAGCGTCCGCCACATCTGATCGACATCTCCTCACGTCAGCGCGGGAACCGCGCTCGGCCTCGCCCCGGCCTGCTCAGGGAGAGGCCCGCTAGACGGACTCCACGGCGGCGTGCGAGCCGGGGTGGTGCGAGCCGGCAAGGTGCGAGCCGGGGTGGGGCGTGCGGGGGTGGGGTGTGCGGGGGTGGGGTGTGCGGGGATCGTTCATGAGGCTCTCCCGTGAGCGGCCGCGTGGTGCGGCGTCCGGTTCAGCGTGACCGGCTTGCCCGTCGCCCGCGACAGCGCCCACCAGGCGCTGCACAGGTTGGACGTGAGCAGGACCCGGTCGTTGCCGGCGCCCAGCGTGCCGAGTGCGGGCAGCGTCGCCATGCCGCTGCCGGTGAACAGCAGCACCGCGTCCGCCGGCAGGTCGGCCTGCTTGACCTGCTCGACGAGCTCGCTGGGAGTCATGGCGTACGGCGCGTAGCCGCCCTGCGCGCGCACCGGCAGCACGCCCGCGATCCGCAGCCCCGCCGCCTTCCAGAACCGCTCCGCCAGCTCGGTGAGCCACGGCTGGTACGGCGAGATCAGGTGGATCTCGTCCAGCCCGAGATGCTCGATCGCCTCCAGCACGGCCACCGTGGCCGAGGCGAACGGCACCCCGCACTCCTCCGTCAGCCGCAGGCAGCCTTCGCGGTCCTCGTCGGGGTCGAGCAGGTAGCGAGGGCTGTCGCAGGCCATGATGAGCGCGTCGAGCGGCAGCTCGCCGAAGGAGTAGGCCATCGCGGGCAGCGCCTCGTTGTAGCTCTCCAGCCGCTCGGCCAGCGCCCGGCCGGGCCGTACGGGGAAGCGGCTGACGTGCATGTCGGCCCGGGAGCCGAGCAGGCGGGTCAGCTCGGGCTCCGCCGACGGGTTGCCGGGCGGCACCATCACGCCCACCCTGCCCCGGCTCATTCCGGCCTCCCGCGTCGGCGTTCGTGCGGCCGTTCGTGCGTCCGGACGTGTGGCCGGACGTGTGGCCGGACGTGCGGCCGTTCGTGCGGCCGGAGCCGGTGCACGGACCTGACGGTGGCCGCCGACGACGCCGGCCGTTCGCGTGCGGCCGCTCGGGTCCCGCCTGCCGGGACGCCGTGAGGCGGCCGGTAGGGGCCGCGAACCTCGTCAGTGCGCATCATCACTCCTGTCGGTGCCGGTTCGCCCCGGCTGTGGGGAGGCCGGGGTGAGCGGGCGGATCATCACGCCGTGGCGGCGTAGCTGTCCGCTGGGATGGCGGGGAGGGAATCCAGGAGGAAGCCGGGCGGGCGGTTGGGCACGCTGGCCGCGACCATGCGCTCCGACAGGCCCGTGGTCAGGCGGGCGAGGCCGATCCTCGGCGGCGCCTGGCCGCCGGTGACCGTGGTGGCGACGCGGCCCGCCAGCGACAGGTGCTCGCCGCAGCGCTGCCGTACCGTGGCCTCCAGTCCGGCGACCTGCGCCAGCCGGAGCCGCAGCGGTTCGAGCGAGGCGGTGCGCTGCAGGCCGTCGAGGTCGGCCAGCCGACCGGGCCAGCGCAGCTCCTCACGGATGCGGGCTTCCACCTCGGGGACGATCCGCTCGGCCGGCAGCCCTTCCTGGCACAGCCGGGTGGCGATGGAGACCGCCGTGAAGGACGTCAGGTCGAAGTCCGCCAGCCGCCCCGCCAGGGCGGCGTGCAGCACCCGGACGCGGTGTGCCAGGCAGTCGGCGCTCCAGCCCAGCACGAGCAGGCGGTCGGTGCCCGTCTCGGTGTGCCAGCCGGCGAGCCGGAGCTGGTGCGCCATCCGGTGGTAGAGGCTCCACCTGTCACCGTCGCCGTCGATCCAGATCTGGACGCCGCCCAGGGGCAGATCCGTGACGTGAATCGGCGTGCCTTCGGGCGCGGCCCGGGCGCAGATGCGCTCGACCACCCGCTCGTGTGCCGGTGGAGCCGTATTTCTGGTGAACCAGGGACTGACCTGGTGATCAACGGTCACGTCCTGCCACCTCCCTGTCGGGCCTCAAGAAGAGGCTCCGGCTGTCAGGTCTCAGTTTCCACGTGTCGTACGATACTGGCCAAAGGCACGATGTGGTGTCAACTCTCAGTTTTCGGATAACGTGAGGCTCTGAATGCGGGGACAATGACCTGAAGCGGGCAGGCAGCTGCGTGCCCGACCAGGCCAACGCCGGAAGAGCGTTCACGGGTAGCAGGAGGATCGCGTGGCGAAGTTCGCTGAGCGGCTGGATCTCGCGCTGAACAAGCGGAGCTTCACAGGTGCTCAAGTCGCTGCCGCCCTCACCGAGGCCGGCATCCCCATCACCCGCGCGTACGTCAGCCAGTTGCGCACCGGCAAGCAGACCAACCCGACACTCCAGGTGCTCCGGGCGCTGGCCGCTTCCCTCCAGGTGAGCGTGGGGTGGCTGGTGGGTGAGGATTATGTGGAGTCCGGCACGGTTGACGATCTGCAACTGCGGGCGGGCGGGATCGGCCTGACCGCCTCCGGGCTCTCCGAGGAGTCGATGGCTGTGCTGCGGGGGGTGATCGAGCTCGCGCGCAAGGCCGAGGGCCTGCCCGAGCACCCGGAGCCCGCCATGGAGATCCCCGACGCGGCCGCGCCGCTGGAGGAGCCGATGCGTCAGGCGCTCGGCGAGCGGCTCCGCTCCCTCCGCCTGGCCACGCAGCTGTCACCGGAGAAGGTGGAGACCGCGCTCGGCCGGGGTGCCGTGGCGGTCGAGGCGATCGAGGAGGGCAGGCTCGCCCCCGCCCCGGCCACCGTCGAGCGCCTGCTCACCCTCTACGGGGTCACCGCGATGCCGGCCCGTGAGTACGTTCTGTCGCTGGCCCGGGGCGAGCGCGAGCTGGAGTGGTACGACTCCGACTGGGTTCCCGTCTGGCTGGCCACGACCTGCGCCATCGACGCGAGGGCCTCGGTCATCCGCACCTACCACACCCACTTCGTCCCGCCGCTGCTGCAGACGGAGACCTACGCCTTGGCGGCCATCGCGGCGATGGACATGGGCTCGTTCCGGCAGACCACGGCCGACGCGGCGGTGGACATCCTGGTGGCCCGCCAGAAGCTGATCGGCAGCCCGGGCGGCCCGGTCGTGTGGGCGGTCATGGACGAGGGCGTCCTGCTCCGCTCGATCGCCACCCCGCAGGTGATGCTCGACCAACTCGACCAGTTGATCGAGTACACCAAGCGGCCGAACATCTCGCTGCACATCGTGCCGATGGAGGATCCGGCCTACGTGCCCCGCACCGGCCCGTTCACCCTGTGGCGCTTCCCCGAGGCGTTCGAGCCGGACATCGCCTGCTCGCACGCGCTCGAAGCGGACGAGCTGATCACCGACGCGGTGATCGTCGAGGGCTACCACCAGGCGTTCGCCAAGCTCTCGGTCACCACGACGACCCGCGACGAGACGCTTGACCTGCTCTACTCCCATCGGGAGCGGCTATCCCACGCCCCGGCGAATGAGATCATTCGCGACCGCTGATAGTGAAAAGCCATATTTCCTGAAACAACTTCGGCATGTGTTGTTTTATAGGGGCTTTTAGGGATCATTATTGACTTGGCTGTCCGAAGTGGGGTCAGAGACCGGAAGTATCTTTCCCATGAAAGTGGCGAGGGGAAAGGGGCGAGACTGAATGCGTCAACGTGCCATCCGTAATCTGGCCAATCTGGACACCGCGCATGCGAGGGTCACGCGGATACTCGACGCCGCCACCGGCGGCAAGAACAATTTCCGGGCGGACAGAGACGCGGTGCACCGTTACGACGTCTCCGCCGCCGTGACCACGGCGGCAGCGCGGGCGATCCAGGGCTATCTGTCGCGAGTCGTGCGTCATCTGGCGCTGGTGGGCATCGACCAGTTCCTGGTCGTCGGCAGTGGGGTGCCGAGCGGCCTGCCGCAGGGCCGTCAGCTGCACGACATCGCCCGCGAGAGGCCGAGCGAGTCCTGCGCGCGGGTCGTGTACGTCGAGAGTGATCCGATGGTGCTGGCGAACGCGCAGGCCACCATCGAGCCGATCACCGATCTGGTGCGCGTGGTCGAAGGCGACGTGCGGGAGTTCGACGAGATCCTCGACGACCGCATCGTGCGCACCTTCGTGGACTGGAACCGGCCCATGGCCTGGTTATTGGTCTCCACGCACAGCCTCAGCGACGACGAGCAGGCCCGCTACATCATCAAGCGGCTGCGTCAGTCCGTGCCCGTGGGGAGCTATCTGGCCCTGTTGCAGACGACCTTCGACGGCATCCCCGCCGAGTTGCTGCCGGCGATCAACGACCTGCTGGCGATGACGCTGCCCGGGCACGCCGTCCGCACCCGTGCGGAGGTGGAGGCGTTGCTCGACGGCCTCGGCCTGCTGGAGCCCGGACTGGTGTGGGTCCCGCAGTGGCGGCCCGACCGGGACACCACCGACTGCGCCGACCAGCCGGCCGCCTCGGGCAACTACGCGGCGGTCGCCCGCCTGCCCTGAGCGGCGCGGGCGTCAGCCCCACCAGAAAGACGTCATTCTCCCCCTAGAGACGTCAGTCCCACCGGAAGACGTCAGTCCCACCAGAAAGACCAGGTGTGCCCGCCGATGATCTGCTCGGCGTACCCCTGAAGATCTCCCGGCCCCTGCACCACGTTGTCCGGGCAGAACGCCCAGTGTTCGGCCGCGACGTGCAGCGCGTGCTCCGGCTCGACCGGTGGCGCCGCCACGCTCAGCTCCAGGGTGTTGAAGCCCACGCACACCACCCGGACACCGAACCGGTCCTCCCAGCTGCGCACCACCGCCGCCAGCGGCACCATCCACTCGTTGTGGTGCAGCGCCCCCTGCCAGCCCATCACCGCCAGCGCGTCGGCGCTGCGGGAAGCGGCGACCAGGCCGAGCGGCATGCCCCGGTCCGCGAGCTCCCCGGCGTACCAGTCGGCGACGGCGTCCGGATCGGCCACCGGCACGCCGGGCGGCGCGGGCCCCGGGCAGAGCGCGCCGTAGGGATACAGCTCGTCCAGGGCGTCCTGCGGCATCTTCGACACCCACTCCTGCCACACCTCGGTCATGAACCCCTCGGCGGTGAAGTGCTCGATCAGCATCGGCTCGTCGGGCACCACCTGCCCCACCGACCAGGGCTGGGCGGACTCGTCCAGCAGGATCGGCCAGAGCCCGCTGCGGCGGTGCTCGGCACGGAAGCGGCGCCACTCGTCCGCGCTGACGGGCTCGTCGCTCATCCAGAACGCGGGCCGCGGCGACTGCCCCTGCTCCGTGTAGCCGGGGTCGGGCCAGACCACGTCCCCCTCGGGCAGGCCGATCGACAGGGAACGCCCCCTGCCACCGTCGGCGAACAGCCGGCACAGCTCGCGCGGGAGCTGATGATCGTTCATGCCCTACCGTTCCGATACCGAATCCTGTCTCGGAGATGGTAATGCCGCCACTGGCTTCAGGACTTTTGTCCTAGCCGATCCCGTATCCACGAATCTTCCGGGCCACCGCCGGGGTCGGCGACGGTGAGGGCATGAGAATTCTGCTGGCGATGGCCGTACTGCTCACAGCGTGCGCCACCACCGACGCCGGGACCGGATCCCGGCCCGATCCCGCGGTCGTGACGACGGACGCCGGCGCCGTCCGCGGCGCCCTCGGCGGACAGCACCGGCTGTTCCAGGGCATCCGCTATGCCACGGCGGCGCGCTGGGCCGCGCCGCAGCCGGCGCCCGCGTGGCGGGGCGTCAAGGACGCCACCGAGCCGGGAGCCATGTGCCCGCAGGTGGGCTCCGCCTACGCGCCGATCCGCAGCGAGACGGAGGACTGCCTGTTCCTGAACGTGACCACGCCCGCCGAGCCGGGCACCCGGCGGCCGGTGATGGTCTGGGTGCACGGCGACGGCGCGCTGGGCGCCGGGCACTTCTCCGACGCGCGCAAGCTGGCCGAGCGGGGCGTGGTGGTCGTGACGATCAACTACCGGCTGGGCGTCTTCAGCGGTTTCGGCCATCCGGGACTGCGCGACTCCGGCACCTACGGGCTGCAGGACCAGATGGAGGCGCTGCGCTGGGTACGGCGCAACGCGGCGGCCTTCGGCGGCGACCCGCGCAACGTGACGGTCTTCGGCGTCTCCTACGGCGCGCTGGCGATCGGCGGGCTGCTCACCGCGCCGGCCGCGAAGGGGCTGTTCGACCGGGCGATCATGCAGAGCGGTGAGACCATGATGGACATGCCCGCCGGCAGCATGGTGCCCGGCCTGCCCGCCCAGCCGTCGTTCGCCTGGCGGAGCGAGGCGGAGACGATCGCCATGGGTGAGCACTTCGCCGGGCAGCTCGGCTGCTCCGACCTGGAGTGCCTGCGGCGGCTGCCGGTGAAGAAGATCCTCGACGTGCCGCAGATCATGAACGCCTTCCAGAGCTACGCCTACGGCAACGGCGTGCTGCCGGACTCGCCGGCCACGGCCGTCCGGGAGGGACGCTTCCACCGGGTGCCGGTGCTGGCGGGGGCGACGCGGGACGAGCACCGGCTGTTCGTCGCGATGAACTACGACATGCAGGGCAAAACTCCGGATTATTCGGCTCTGGTACGGGAAGCGTTCGGCAAGAAGGCACCGCACATTCTCCGGAAATATCCGATAAATCGGTATAAGTCCCCCAGCATGGCGTGGGCCGCCGTCCTGACCGACCGGATGTGGGCCCGTGCCACCCACGAGCAGAACACGCTCCTGGCTCGCCACGTACCCGTGTACGGCTACGAGTTCGCCGACCGGAAGGCGCCGATGTTCCTGCCGCTGGAGACCGACTTCGCGTGGGGCGCCTACCACGCCGCCGACCTGCCGTACCTCTTCGAGGACGAGAAGGCCGCGCTGTCGGCGGGACAGCGGAAGCTGTCCGGGCAGATGATCGGCTACTGGACGAACTTCGCCCGCGGCGGCGACCCGAACGGTCCCGGCCTGCCCTCCTGGCCGCGCCTGTCGTCCGGCACGCTGTCCCTGGAGCCCGGCGCCGTCCGGATCGTCGACTACGCTGCCAGGCACCGACTGGGCTTCTGGAAGTAACGGGTTACGGAAAAGACGGTTGCGGGAAGACGGAGACGGCCGTGATCAGGATCATGATCGCCGAAGACCAGGGCATGATGCGCGACGCCCTGGCGCTCCTCCTCGACCTGGAGGACGACCTGCAGATCGTCGCCCAGGTGGCCGCCGGGGACGAGATCGTGGCCGCCGCCGCGGCGCACCGCCCCGACGTGGCGCTGCTCGACATCGAGCTGCCCGGCCGCAGCGGGCTTGACGTGCTGCCCGAGCTGCGCGCGGCGCTGCCGGAGTGCGCGGTGCTGATCCTGACCACCTTCGCCAGGCCCGGCTACCTGCGCCGGGCCATGGAGGCCGGGGCGGCCGGGTTCCTGGTCAAGGACGGGCCCGTGGAGGAGCTGGCGGCGGCCGTCCGCCGGGCCGTCACCGGCGAGCGGATCATCGACCCGGCGCTGGCCGCCGCCGCGCTGCACGCGGGGCCGAGCCCGCTGACCGAACGGGAGCGCGACGTGCTGACCGCCGCGCTGGACGGCGCCACGATCGCCGACGTCGCCGCCCGGCTGCACCTGTCGGAGAGCACCGTACGCAACCACCTGTCGTCGGCCATCGGCAAGACCCACACCCGCAACCGGATCGAGGCGGGCCGGCTCGCCCGGCACAATGGGTGGCTGTGACCACCTTCGACGCGATCCTGTGTGACCTCGACGGCGTGCTGCGGCAGTTCGACCACGCGGTCCAGGCGGACATCGAGGCCCGCTACGGCCTGCCTCTCAGGAAGACGGCCTTCGACCCGGCCCTGATCCTGCCGGCCACCCTCGGCCACGTCACCGAGGCGCAGTGGGTGGCGTCCATCGCGACGGCCCTGGGCGGCGACGAGCGCGCCAGGGCCGCCGCCGCGGAGTTCGCCGCGGTGCCGTTCCGGGTGGACGAGGAGGTCCGGGCGCTGCTGGCCCGGGCCCAGGAGCGGGTGCCGGTGGTGCTGGTCACCAACGCCATGGACACCCTCGAAGGCCACCTCGACCAGCTCGGGCTGACCTACTTCGCCGACGCCGTGGTCAGCAGCGCCCGGGTGGGCGTGGCCAAGCCCGACAGGCGCATCTACGAGATCGCCGCCGAGCTGGCCGGGGTCGCGCCCGAGCGCTGCCTGTTCGTCGACGACCGCCTAGAGAACGTCACGGCCGCCATCGGGCTCGGCATGACCGGCGTGCACTTCCGCGGCGTCGCCGACCTGGCGGCGGCGCTGGCCTGACCGAGCACGACCTGGGCGCGCTCGCCTAGCCGAGCGCCATGTCGAAGAAGCGCCGTTCCAGCTCCACAGCCTGGCCGAACACCTCCAGCACCCGCCGCCTGCCGTCCTCGTCCATCGCCGCGCCCAGCCGGTCCAGCTCCCCGCGCAGGAAGCCGACCCATTCCCGGAACTCGGGGCCCTCGTGCAGCTCGATCCACTCCCGGTGCACGAAGCTCTCCGGCGGCGGCTCGACCGCCCTGGACGCCCAGCCCAGATAGGTCCACTCGGCCACGCACAGCACCGCGACGATCAGCGGGTAGTCCTGGGAGGCGCGGGCCTCGTCCATGAGCCGCCTGAACGCCACGGTCACCGGCTCGGGCGTCACCTCCGTCCGGCCGCCGAGCGCCGCCAGCGCCCGGTGGAAGTACGTTTTCTCCTCCGTGGTCGCCACCTGCCCGAGGAACTTCCCGTACGGGACCCGTACCTCGAAGCTGTCGGCGCTCGCCACGGCGGCGCCGAGCAGGGCCGTGAAGGAGTCGACGAACTGGAAGTCCTGCTCCAGATAGCGCCGCATGTCGTCGTCGGCGGCCTCGCCCGTGGTGATCGCCATCGCGAACGGGTGCGTCACCACCGCCGTCCACCCGGGCTCACACTGCTCGCGCAGCCAATCGCTGAATCTCTGCTCGCTCACGGCCACGACTGTAGGGCCCCGGTCCCGGCACGGCTCGCGCGACCGTGCCGGAAACCCCGGCCCCCTTCCTAGTAACCGCCGTAAGGCGACTGGCTGGACTTGGTGGGATTGTGGGAGGGCCTGTGGGTGGGCGACGTGGTCGCCGACGGCGACGAGCCTCGCGAACCCGCAGGTCGGATCACGCCCAGCAGGCCGTGCTTGCCGCCGTCGACGCCGGCGGAGAACCACAGGGAGTTCGCGCCGCCGTTGGTGGCGGTGCCGGGCTCCAGGTCCCACAGGCCGGGCAGCGCGATCTTCCTGCCGTTGTTGTCGCGCAGCGCGCCCAGGTGACGGTTGTTGCGATAGGCCTGGATGGTGCCGTCACCGAAGTTGCCGACCAGGAGCGAGTCCGCGTACTGGCCGAGCCCGCGCGGGGCCTTGACGATCGCCCACGGCGCGTTGAGCCCGACGCGGGAGATGCGGCCGGTCAGGCGCCCCTGCAGGTCGAAGCGGCTGACGAAGCCCTTGCCGGCGCCGGCCACGGATTTGCCGGTCTCGGGGTCGCGCAGGGCGTAGGCGACCCAGACGTTGTCGTTGATGACCTCCACGTTGAAGGGTGCGTAGGTGCGGGGGACGCTCCGGTCCCTGAACGCCGAGCGTGACAGGCGTACCCTCTCGAAGTCCTCGTCGAAGGCGTGAATCCGGCCGCCGGCGAAGTCGGCGGCGAGCAGGAAGTCGCCGTCGTCGGTCTCCGCGAGCGCCAGGCCCTTGTAGTCGGCGCCGCGGGTGAACGCGCCGATGATCGCGTTCTTCGGGTCGACCTCGGCGTTCCAGCCGGTGATCGCGCCGCTGGGGCTGGCGAACAGGAACGTGGCGGGCTTGCCCTTGACGGTGAAGCCCTCGCCGGGGTTGACCACCTGGCCGGTCGGGGCGCCACCCGGGATCCAGACCTCCGTCTGCTGCTTCCTGCCTTCGCCTGAGTAGACCGTGGCGCTGCCGGTGCCCGCGTTGGAGACCCACAGCGTCTTGCCCATGGCCAGACCCCAGGGATTGACCAGTTTCGGATCGGTGGCCGCTGCCTTTCCGCTGACGTCCGACACGAGGTTGACGACGTCGAACTTCGTCCTGGTGTTGGTGGTGGCCTGTGCGGGGGCAGTGAGAGGAGCTCCCATGGCCACCGCGACAGCGCAGAGTGTGATGATGCGTAACCGCATCTGTACCTCCTTGTTAGCGCTTGTGACGCGAGATACGCGAGAGCCGTGGCCGGGGTTCAGTAAAGTGTTTTTCTGCCGAGGCTGGGGGAGTGGGTACGTATGGAGGTTCTGGGCATCGACATCGGCGGGTCCGGGGTCAAGGGCGCTCCGGTGGACGTCGAGGCGGGTGAGTTCGCCCAGGAGCGGCTGCGCATTCCCACGCCGAGGCCCGCCGAGCCCGGTCCGGTCGCGGAGGTGGTGGCCGAGATCGTCGACCACTTCACCTGGACGGGCCCCGTCGGCGTGACGTTCCCCGGCGTGGTGCTGGACGGCGTGGTGAGGACCGCCGTCAACCTGCACCCGGCCTGGGTGGGGGTGAACGCCTCCGAGCTGTTCGGCGGCGCGACCGTGCTCAACGACGCCGACGCGGCGGGCATGGCGGAGATGACGTTCGGCAAGGGGCGCGGCGAGCGCGGCACGGTGCTCATGCTGACGTTCGGCACCGGCATCGGCAGCGCGCTGTTCGTCGACGGCACGCTGGTGCCCAACACCGAGCTGGGGCACCTGGAGCTGCATGGCAAGGACGCCGAGCATCGCGCCTCCGACCGGGCCCGCGAGGAGCACGACCTCGGCTGGCACGAGTGGGCCGAGCGGGTGCAGCAGTATCTCCAGCATGTCGAGATGCTGTTCTCCCCGTCGCTGATCATCATCGGGGGCGGGGTCAGCAAGAAGGCTGACAAGTTCCTGCCGCACCTCCGGCTGGACACCCGGGTGATCCCCGCCGAGCTGGAGAACCAGGCGGGCATCATCGGCGTCGCCCACGCCGCCGCCCGCGCCTGAGTCAGCCGGGCAGCGACTCCGCCATGTCGGAGAGCTGGGCCAGCAGCACTTCGGTCTCACGGACGTCCAGGCGCGCCGTCAGGCGGCGCTCGATGGCCAGGACGCCCGCCCTGGCCGCCTTCAGCCTGGCCGTGCCCTGCTCGGTGAGCCGGAGCGGCAGGGCCCTGCCCTGAGAGGCGGTCGCGGGCCGGGTCACCAGGCCCGCGCCCTGCAGATTGCGCAGCACCACGTTCATCGACTGCCTGGTGACGAAGGCGTCTCTGGCCAGCTCGGCGTTCGACAGGCCGGGGCGCTGGTCGAGCAGCTCCAGGCAGACGTACTGGGGTGTGGTGAGGTCGTGCTCGCGCAGCGTGGCGTCCATGGCCGAGCGCAGCGCCGCCTGGACCCTCTTGAGCTGGTAGCCGACGAGGCGGCCGAGGTCTTCTTGCTTCATGTCAGTATTTTGACATAGGCTCTCCTTGTCAAAGTCCTGACATGCAAGAGGAGTGCGCCATGACCGTCACCGGAGTCGACTTCGTCGCCCTGCAGGTGCGTGACCTGGAGGCCGCGGCCTCGTTCTACGAGCAGCGCCTCGGCCTGAAGCGCACCCCGGCGGGCCCGCCGCACGCGGTGGTGTTCGACACCGCGCCGATCCCGTTCGCCGTCCGGGAGCCGCTGCCCGGCGTGCACCTGCCCGAGCGCCCGGGCGCCGGCGTCGCGCTCTGGCTCAAGGCCGACGACGCGCAGCGCCTCCACGACGAGCTGGCCGGCGCCGGTGTGCCGATCACGTCGGCGCCGGTGGACGGGCCGTTCGGCCGCACGTTCTCCTTCGCCGACCCCGAGGGTTACGTGGTCACCGTGCACGATGCGTGAACACGGCAGTACGGCCATGCCAAAAGGTGATCAAAAAAGCGCTGCGCGGAGACAACCAGAAGGCATTTCCTGGTGTCTCATTAGGTGACCGTGGTCGCTCAGGACACACTCTGGGGAGAGTGGGCCGGTCGTGAGCGATCACGGTCAGATATTGGGATGCGGCCTGTGGCGGCGCTGGGGCACGATAGGCCGTTGGCTCCCGGCACGCGGGGCTTGATTATCCTGAAAGCAGTATGGGAACTCCTGCGTTGTCCTCTCCGCTCTCCGACCTCCATTCCCGCCTGCCCGACCTGATGCCGCGCGACCAGCGGCGACTGCGGCGCAGGCTCGACGGCGTGCGCCGGGTGCGCTCCCGCGAGGCGCGGGAGAAGATCACCGCGGAGATCCTCGCCGACGTCGAGCGGGCCGAGCGGCGGCTGGCCCGCCGCCGTGACGGCATGCCCGTGGTGACCTATCCGGAGAATCTGCCGGTCTCCCAGCGCCGCGACGACATCCTCGCGGCGATCCGCGACAACCAGGTCGTGATCATCGCCGGTGAGACCGGGTCCGGCAAGACCACCCAGATCCCCAAGATCTGCCTGGAGCTCGGCCGCGGCGTCCGCGGCCTGATCGGCCACACCCAGCCGCGCCGCATCGCCGCCCGCACCGTCGCCGAGCGCATCGCCGAGGAGCTCGGCACCGAGCTCGGCCAGGCCGTCGGCTACAAGGTCCGCTTCAACGACCAGGCGAGCGATCGCACCCTGGTCAAGCTGATGACCGACGGCATCCTGCTGGCCGAGCTGCAGACCGACCGGCTGCTGGAGCAGTACGACACCCTGATCATCGACGAGGCTCACGAGCGCAGCCTCAACATCGACTTCATCCTCGGCTACGTCAAGCAGCTCCTGCCCAAGCGCCCCGACCTCAAGGTCATCATCACCAGCGCCACCATCGACCCCGAGCGGTTCTCCCGCCACTTCGACGACGCCCCGATCATCGAGGTCTCCGGCCGCACCTACCCCGTCGAGGTCCGCTACCGCCCGCTCGACGACGAGGACGACCAGACCCAGGGCATCGTCGACGCCTGCCGTGAGCTCATCAGCGAGGGCCCGGGCGACATCCTGGTCTTCCTCAGCGGCGAGCGGGAGATCCGTGACGCCGCCGACGCGCTGGCCAAGGCAGAGTTCCGCAACACCGAGATCCTGCCGCTCTACGCCCGGCTGAGCGCCGCCGAGCAGCACCGCGTCTTCCAGCGCCACACCGGCCGCCGCGTCGTGCTGGCCACCAACGTGGCCGAGACGTCGCTGACCGTCCCCGGCATCAAATACGTCGTCGACCCCGGTTATGCCCGCATCTCCCGCTACAGCCACCGCACCAAGGTGCAGCGCCTGCCCATCGAGGCCATCTCCCAGGCCAGCGCCAACCAGCGCAAGGGCCGCTCGGGCCGCACCTCCGACGGCATCTGCGTCCGCCTGTACGAGGAGGACGACTTCCTCGCCAGGCCGGAGTTCACCGACCCGGAGATCCTGCGCACCAACCTCGCCTCCGTCATCCTCCAGATGACCGCGATCGGGCTGGGCGACATCGAGGGGTTCCCGTTCGTCGAGCCGCCGGACCGCCGCCAGGTCAAGGACGGCGTGAGCCTGCTGCACGAGCTCGGCGCCTTCGACGCCCAGGGCGCCATCACCGCCACCGGCCGCAAGCTCGCCAACCTGCCGGTCGACCCGCGCCTGGGCCGCATGGTGCTGGAGGCGGAGAAGAACGGCTGCCTGCGCGAGGTCATGGTGATCGCCTCCGCGCTGTCCATCCAGGACCCGCGCGAGCGCCCCTCGGACAAACAGCAGCAGGCCGACGAGAAACACCGCCGCTTCGCCGACCCCGAGTCCGACTTCCTGTCGTACGTGAACCTGTGGAACCACCTGCGCGACAAGCAGAAAGAGCTGTCCTCCAGCGCCTTCCGCCGCCTGTGCAGGGCCGAGTTCCTCAACTACCTGCGCGTGCGCGAGTGGCAGGACATCTACAGCCAGCTCCGCCAGGCGCTCGGCGCCCACCCGGGCACCGAGACGGCCGACCCCCGTCAGGTGCACGCCGCGCTGCTCGTCGGGCTCCTGTCGAACATCGGCGTCAAGGACGTCATGGACAAGCAGCGGCCGTCCGAGGGCCGCAGGCCCATCCAGGAGTACATCGGCGCCCGCAACGCCCGGTTCGCCATCTTCCCCGGCTCGGCCCTGGCCAGGAAGCAACCGCAGTGGGTGATGTCCGCCGAGCTGGTGGAGACCTCGCGGCTGTGGGCGCGGGTCAACGCCAAGATCGAGCCCGACTGGGTGGAGCCGCTGGCCCAGCACCTGGTCAAGCGCTCCTACTCGGAGCCGCACTGGGAGAAGAACCAGGGCGCGGTGATCGCGCTGGAGAAGGTCACGCTGTACGGCGTGCCGCTCGTGGTCGGGCGCAAGGTCAACTACGGGCGGATCGATCCGGACCTGTCCCGCGAGCTGTTCATCAGGCACGCCCTGGTCGAGGGCGACTGGGACAGCCACCACACCTTCCTGAAGGCCAACCGCAAGCTCCTCGAAGAGGTCGAGGAGCTCGAGAACCGGGCGCGCCGCCGCGACATCATGGTCGACGACGAGGCCCTGTTCGACTTCTACGACCAGCGGCTGCCCGCCGACGTGGTGTCGGCCCGCCACTTCGACTCCTGGTGGAAGAAGACCCGGGTCGAGCAGCCCGAGCTGCTCACGTACTCGCCCGAGATGCTTGTCAACGAGGGCGCGGACGTCAGCGTCCGCGACTACCCCGACAACTGGCGGCAGCTCGGCCAGCGGATGAAGCTCACCTACCAGTTCGAGCCGGGCGCCGACGCCGACGGCGTGACCGTGCACGTGCCGCTGCAGGTGCTCAACCAGGTCAACTCCGACGGCTTCGACTGGCAGATCCCCGGCCTGCGCGAGGAGCTCATCACCGCGCTGATCAGATCCCTGCCCAAGCAGCTGCGGCGCAACTTCGTGCCCGCCCCCAACTACGCCAAGCAGGTGCTCGCCGCCGTCAAGCAGGGCGCCGAGCCGCTGCTGGAGGCCGTCGAGCGGGAGCTGCTGCGGCTGACCGGCGTACGCGTGCCGCACGACGCCTGGCAGCTCGACCAGGTCCCCGACCACCTGCGGATCACCTACCGGGTGATCGACGAGCGCAAGCGCACCGTCGCCGAGGACAAGGACCTCGACGCGCTCAAGCGCCGCCTGGCCCCCCGCCTGCGCAAGACCCTCTCGGCGGCGGCCGACGACCTGGAACGGACGGGCCTCCACTCGTGGAGCTTCGGCACCCTGCCCAAGGTGTTCGAGCAGGGCCGGATGAAGGGCTACCCGGCGCTGGTCGACGCCGGCGAGTCCGTCTCCATCAAGATCTTCGAGACGGAGGCGGAGCAGCGCCGCGCCCACTGGCCGGGCACCCGCCGCCTGCTCCTGCTCAACGTCACCAACCCCGCCAGGTCCCTCCTGGGCGGCCTGTCCAACCAGGCGAAGCTGGCCCTGTCCCGCAGCCCGCACGGCGGCGCCGTCGCCCTCTTCGACGACGTCGTCAACGCGGCCGTGGACAAGCTCATGCGCGACGTCGGCGGCCCCGCCTGGGACCCGGTCGGCTACGACCGCCTCTATCAGCACGTCCGCGCCGGCCTGCACGAGACGGCGGCCGAGGTGCTGGCCAGGGTGGAGCAGATCCTCAGCGTCTGGCACGCGATCGGCGCGCGCCTCGACGGCCTGCGCGCCGGCGCCTCCACCGATGACGTACGCGAGCAGCTCGGCAAGCTCGTCTACCCGGGCTTCGTCACCGCGACCGGCCACGGCCGCCTGTCGGACGTGCTGCGCTATCTCAGGGCCATCGAGCGCCGCCTCACCAAGCTGCCCGAGGAGCCCTGGCGCGACGAGGAGTGGATGGACCGGGTCCACAAGGTCGAGGACGACTATCAGGACCTGCTGGACCGGCTGCACCCGGCGCGGCGCGCCGATCCGGACGTGCGGGAGATCCGCTGGATGATCGAGGAACTACGGGTCAGCTTCTTCGCCCAGACGCTGGGCACGTCGACCCCCGTGTCGGAGAAGCGCATCGGCAAGGCGATGGAACGCCTCATGCCTTGACGGGATCCACCGTACGGGGCCGGGCGGCGCTCGGCCCACGGTGTGGACGCCTCGGGCCTACGCCACTGTCTTGAAGATGGAAGTGTCGAGCTCGACACCGATCGGTTGGGGCAACTGGATGGGGGTGCCGAGTGCCACCTGGTTGACCGCGCGATAGACACCGTCGTCGATGTCGCTGTAGACGGTGACCGAGGGGGACTTGGCGATCGGGTCGATCAGCAGGTAGATCGGAATGCCGCCGGTCGCATAGAGCAGTGGCTTCTCCGTGCGGTCCCTGCGGGCGCTGCCGTGCGAGACCACTTCGGCGACCATGATCAACGCTGCGGAACGCAGTTCGCGGGTTCCCCAGAGCGGGCAGTCGAGGGGGGCCAGCACGAAGTCGGGTTCGACCGGCTCACGGGGCCCTTCGATGCACACATCGACATTGCCGGCCCATGCCTCCCAGCCCTTCTCATCCATGATCGCATGGAGCGCGCGGTTGAGGCGCATCGCGTGACGACCATGCTCGGGGGTGCCGACAGGGCTCACGATCAGGTTCCCTTCGATGACGTCGGCCCGGAAACCGGGCAGCTCGGGAAGTGCGTCGAACAGCTCGCGAGCGGTCTCCGGCATCCGCTTCGTGCTGGTCGGCGCGAACTTGGTGTGCTCGTCATGCCGGGTCATCATGGCCACCATGAATCTGTCCCTTCGTATTCGAACGGGCACGCTCAGTATTCCACGCCCTGCCGCCGAGCACACCTGTCCGCGGCGGGCTGGGCGGCCAGGTTCGCCAGGGGCTGGTCCAGTGTCGGAGGCGGGTCCGTACAGTTGAGGGGTTGTCTGTATCAAGGGAGATATTGATGATCAAGGCAGTGGTGTTCGACGTCGGCGAGACGCTCATCGATGAGACGCGGATCTGGACGCGGTGGGCGCGCCGGCTGGGGGTGAGCCCGTTCGTGCTGATGGGGGCGCTCGGGGGGATGGCGGCGCTGGACCGTTCGCATCGGGAGGCGTTCGAGCTGGTGCGGCCGGGTCTCGACATCGGCGAGGAGCTGGCGGCGTGGGAGCGGGACGAGCCGGACGATCTGCGCAACCACTTCGACGCCGACGACCTCTACGGGGATGTGCGGGAGGCGCTGGCGGGGCTGCGGGCGGCCGGATACCAGGTGATCGTGGCCGGGAACCAGCCGACCAGGGCCTATGACGCGCTGGTGGAGATGGAGCTGCCGGTGGACTCGGTGCACACCTCCGACGGGTGGGGGGTGTCGAAGCCGGCGCCCGAGTTCTTCGCGAAGGTGGCGGCGGTCGCGGGCAGGGAGCCGGGCGAGGTCCTGTACGTGGGGGACCGGCTGGACAACGACGTGCTGCCCGCCTCGGCGGCCGGGATGCGGACGGCTCTGCTGCGCCGGGGGCCGTGGGGGTTCCTGCACGCGGAGCGGCCGAAGGCGGCGCAGGTCGCCGACGTCATCGTCGACGACCTGCACAGCCTGCTCCCGGTGCTGAGGGGGATGGCCTGAGACAACCGACGGGCCGCGCGGACTATCCCATCTCGTCGTCGCGTTCGATGTGGATCGCCCGCTCCTCCGATGACAGGTCGCCGCCGTCCGCGCCCCAGTCCTGGCCGAGCTCCCGGCCTTCGGAGTCGGGTTCCAGGCCCTCGTCCGGCTGGGTGAGCCGGTACCCGGGCCGTCGTACCCGCTGCCTGTCAGGCGCCTCCCGCCTCAGCCGCTCGTCCAGCGTGTCCACGTGTTGCGGGTCGTCCTCGCGTATCTCGTGGTTCAAGCCCTGGTCGTCGGTCCATTCCGAGACCTCGATGTCCTGCTCGTCGCTGTATCCGAATCGGTCCGGAGGAAGTTCGCTCATACCCGCCCCCTACCCAGGGGACGGGCCGAAACCCTAGGACGCGGACTGGCGTAGCGCCTGCTCCAGCTCTTCCTTGTCCATCTGCGACCTGCCGGGGATGTCGGCCTTCTGCGCCTGCTCGTACAGCTCGGCCTTGGTGGCCCCGCTCAACGGGCCGTCCAGGGCCCGCAGTTCCTCGTCGCGGCGCTGGGCGAAGGCCTCGCCGAGCTCTTCCAGCCGCTTGGCGCCGGACTGCCGGGCCAGCTTGGGCAGGAGCTCGCTCTCCTCCTCCTCGACGTGGTGGCTGACGGAGTCGGCGAGCTTCTCCAGCGTCTCGCGGAACTCCTGGGTGCCGGGCCGCGCCCGCACGAGGGCGTCGAGCAGCACCTCGGCCTCCTTGTGCTCCTCCAGTCCGTGGTGGGCGTCGATGCCGGGGTAGACCCGGTCCTCCTCGGCGCGGGCGTGGGCGGTGAGGAGCGCGTGGAGCTCGGCCACGGTGGCGCTCTGGTCGCCCTTTCCGGACTTGAGGCGCGCGAAGAGCTCCTCGACCTTGCGGTGGTCACGGGTGATCAAAGTGATGACGTCGGTAGCCATGAGGTCCGTCGCTACCCCCGATCGCGAAGATCAGGCGTTCTCCAGCACCGGGCTCAGGGGGATCGGCCGGCTGACCGGACGGCGGGCGAGTCTGGCCAGCGTGACGGCCGCGAGCAGGGTCGCGGCCACGCACGCGATGCCGCCGGCCTGCAGTGCCGCCCTGGGCCCGAAAGCGTCGCTGAGCCAGCCGAGCGCGGGCCCGCCGAGCGCGCCGGAGGCGGCGCCGACCATGCCGACCGCCGCGATGACCCGGCCGCGCATGGCGTCGGGGCTGTCGAGCTGGGCCCGTGCCGAGACCGCGGTGTCGACCAGGATGGCGCCCGCCGCGATCGGCAGCATGGCTCCGGCGAACGTGGCCAGGGACGGCATCAGCCCGCTGAGCGCCTGCAGCGCGCTGATGGCGAACGCGGCGATCAGCAGCAGCCGGATCGACAGCCGCGGCCGGGAGGCGGTGATGAACCCGCCGACCACGGTGCCGACGGCGAAGACCGTCGACAGCAGGCCATAGCCGCCCGCGCCCGCCGCCAGGGGGCCCGCGCTCATCGCGGCCATGGTCACCTGGTAGTTGCGGCCCAGGCTGCCGAGCACGAGGGACAGGGCGAGCACCGCGAGCAGCCAGGGCGTGCGCAGCACGTACCGCAGGCCCTCCTTGATCGCGCCGGGCTGCCGTTCGGCGGCGGCCAGCCGGTGGAACTCCGCCGGGCGCATGGCCGCGATCCCGGCGATGACCGCGAAGAAGGTGACGGCGTTGACCAGGAAGAGGCCGCCCTGGCCGGTGAACGGCAGCAGCATGCCCGCCAGCGACATGCCGAGGATGCGGCCCCCGGAGTTGATGATCGAGCCCAGGGCCATGGCGTTCGGCAGGTCGGCCGGTGGCACCACCTCGGCGCCGAACCGGCCGAGCGCGGGCCCGCCGAGCGCCGAGACCACCCCGCCGGCCAGGGCCACGGCGTAGATGGGCAGGACGGATTCCGTACCGGAGAACGCGATGGCCGCCAGCGCGGCCGCGAGCGCGGCGTGCGCGAGCTGGGAGACGATCACCAACGGGCGGCTCGGCAGCCGGTCCGCCAGCGCTCCGCCCCACATGCCCAGCAGCAGCGTGGGCAGCGCCTGCATCACGAGGCTGAGCCCGACACTCGCCGCCGAGCCCGTCAGGGTCAGGACGAGCCAGTTGACGCCGAGCACCTGCATCCAGGTGCCGGTGATGGAGACGAGGTCCGCACCTGCCCAGAGGCGGTAGTTGTGATGACGCAACGCGCGGAAGGTTGAGGAACCGAGTGACAAGACTTGTCCTGTGCTTGAAGGTGCGGACGAGTCTCTGAACACGCTGCTCACAGGACCGAATTTCCGATTTGCCCGGAAAGTGAACTAAATCACCATATAAGGAGGTTTAAGGGGCGCTGCGGGGTTTGTAGCTGCCGGCCAGGCGGGCGAGCTTGAGGCTGAGGTGCAGCGCCAGGCGCTCGCCGCCGTCCTTCAGGTCGGTCCGGGCCAGCTCCTCCACCCGCTGCAGGCGGTAGTAGAGCGAGGTGCGGTGCAGGCGCAGCACGCGGGCGGTGGCGACCGCGCTGCCCGCCAGGTCCAGGTACGTCTCCAGCGTCTCCAGTAGCGGAAGGTGCTGCTCCTGCCCCAGCAGCGGCGCCAGGCCGGGGTGCATCTCGTGGTCGGGCCACTGGCTGAGCATCCGGTAGACGCCCAGCCGCTCCCACGGCACCGAACGGCCCAGTTCGGGCACCCGTGCCGCCACCTCGGCGGCGTGCCGCGCCTCCGCGTAGGAACCGGCCGCCTCGGCCAGCGCCGGCCTGGGCCGCCCGACGCCGACGACCACCGGGACGGACAGCGACACGGACAGGGCCGCGTGCAGGTCGTCGGGGGAGACCGGGGGACCCGCGACGAGCAGCGCCGCGTGGTCGTAGCGGACCAGGTGGAGCGGATGGTGGCCGCTCAGCCGCCGGCGCAGCGCGAGCAGCCCCTGCTCCAGCGCCAGCCGCAGCGCCTCGTCCGCCTCGCCCGACAGGGGCTTGGCCACCAGCACGGTCACCGCCCGCGCCTGCGGGAAGGCACCCGCCTCGATGAGCCGGCGGGCGGCGTCGCGCTCGCCGAGCAGCAGCCCGGTGACGGCCTCCAGCTCCCGATGGGAGGCCAGCCCGCTGGCCAGGCTCTCGTGCAGCAGGGCCAGGGCCAGCGCGGGCGCCGCGGCGGCGGCCTCGTCGATCTGTGCGGCGGACATGGCCGGCCCGGCGTCGATGAACCAGAGGAATCCGAGAGGGCCCTCCTCATGGCGTACGGGAACGCAGACGCGCGGCAGCAGGCCGAGGTGGGGCGCGCCCGGGGTGCGCAGCGGGACGGGGGAGTCGTGCGCGCCCGCCGCGCGCAGCCACTGCCGCACCTCGGGTGCGGTGTGCCTGCGCAGGATGGAGTCGCGGCGGGCGTCGTCCATGGCGCCGTCCTGCTCGCTGTAGGCGACGACGCGCTGCATTCGGTCCTCGAGCAGCAGCGGGCGGTCGAGCCGAGCGGCGAGCTCGTCGACGATCCGCTGAAGGTCTGCCACAGATGCCCCCATATGGGTGTTTCGACAAGTGTCGGAACCAGGACTACACGTCTTCCCTACAGTTGTCCGGTGATCTCGGTCAATAAGCTCTATACCGTCAATCCGTGATAGCCCCGAAGAAGCTGTTAAAAGGGTTGCTGGCGGCCCTCGTGGTGATCCCGCTGAGCCTGATGGCGACCCCCGCTTCCGCAGCACCCCCCGGTGACGATCCCGAGCACCCCTGGCGGCACGAGCACTGGCCGCGGACCCAGCCCTGGCAGCAGGACGCGCCCGAGGGGGACGCCCAGCTCAGGCAGGGCCGTCCCAAGGGCGGCATCGCGCCGATCGACCCGCAGAACTGGGAGAACCCCGACCACATGACGTGGGCGGACTACAAGAAGATCCCCGGCGCCAACTGGAACGACCCGAGCGCCAAGGGCTCCAAGCGCACCTTCAAGGGCGCGCTGGTCCTGCTCGACTACCCCAACCAGCCGTTCGTGGTCACCCAGCCGCAGGGCTCGACGATCTTCGCCAACCCGAGCGCCCAGGCCCACGACGTGCCCCGTGACCAGGTGGCGAAGTTCTACCAGGACTTCCTCAACACGCCCAACGAGATCAACAAGGGCCACACCATCCACGAGTACTGGATGGAGGACTCCGGCGGGCGCTACGGCGTCGAGCTGACCGGGTTCGGGCCCTACACGATGCCGGGCAAGGACCATGAGTACGCCATGGAGTTCCAGGCCGGCGAAGGCTGCCCGTCAGGCGACGCCTGCGACAAGAACCTGCGCGCGGACGGCAACGCCGCCTGGCTCGCCGACGTCGGCGAGGAGGTCGCCGGGCAGTTCGACTTCGTCTTCTACCTGAGCGCCGGCCAGGACGAGTCGTCCACCTGGCAGGAGTTCGGCATGATGAAGTTCCCCACGAAGGAGGACGTGCCGGACGAGTGGGGCCCCGAAGGCGACGCCAGCCTGCCCAACTGGTCCAGGACCCGCTACGTCGAGTGGACCTCCTGGCAGGCCGGATCCACCTTCTGGCCCAACGCCCGCTTCGGCGTCGACTCCGTCCAGGCCGAGAGCTCGGGTATGGGCGTCTACGCCCACGAGCTGAGCCACATCATGGGCATCGCCGACAACTACAACAATCCGTACGGCGTGCCGCCGCGACGGGCGTACACCGGCATCTGGGAGATGCTCAGCCGGGGCAGCTTCAACGGCCCCGGCGGCCCGCACTCCCGCTGGCTGATCCCGCCCACCTCCGGCGCGTCCATGGGCGCCCAGCACATGCTGCGCAACAAGATCAAGCTGGAGATGGTCGACGAGCAGCACGTCCTGCGCCTGTCGCGCGAGGCGCTGGACGAGTCCGGTCTGGTCACCGCCAGGGTCACGGCCCGCGCCGTGCAGCCGGGCAGGAACGGGCTGACCGGCGTCAACATCGCCTTCGACACCGGCGACAAGGCCCCGTCCTGCGACACGCGGACCGACCCGCTCTGTGACGGCGGCGGGTACGACAACTACACGGTCGAGGTCGTGGACCGGATGGGCACCGACTCCTTCACCCCCGACTCCGGCGTGCTGCTGGCCAAGACCAAGAACGCCGACCGGGCCCCCTTCGAGTGGGTGATCGACGCCAACCCGCAGGACATCGGCATGACCGACTACGTGATGCCCGACGGGACCAAGGTGCCGATCACGGTCGGCGACTACCGCCAGCTGTCTGACGCCCTCTTCCACGCCGGCACCGACTCCGGCAGCGAGTACGAGTACGTGGACGAGGCCAACCGGCTGCACTTCTACGTCACCGACGTGAAGCGCGACCGCGAGGGCGTGCTCTCCTACACGGTCGCCATCCGCTCCCTGGACGGCGCGGGACCGCAGCGGCGCGGCGTCAGGCTGCTGCCCGCCGCCGGCGTCCCGTCCGGCAAGAACACCTCCACCTGCAAGTTCCCGCTGTTCAACACCGGCAGGGCGGCCCCCGCGCAGGGGCAGCACCCGGAGGACGTCAGCGCCCACCTCAACTCCGACGTCTACCGGCTCAAGGCGGAGGTCTCCGGCAAGGGCTGGACCGCCCAGACGCCCAACGCCCTGGCCGCCGTCGACTTCGGCGAGCGCGCGACGGTGACCGTCAACGCCGTGCGCGACGCGGGCGGCGCCCGGCTCGGCCGGGTCAAGCTGACCGCGACCTCGGAGAGCGATCCCGACAAGACGGTGACGGCCACCTGTCACGTGATCGGCTTGTAGGTGAACGATGGGGTACGGTCGGCGCGGGCCGTGCCCCATCGGCTTGAATCACCCCCAGGAAGGGGGACGCGGTAGGTGTCAGACGAGGTGGACAGGCCACGGCGCGGGAGGCCACGGCGCGGCAAGTTAGGGGTGGCCGCACCCGCCGCCGCGGGGATCGCGGCGGCCGCGGCCAGCATCCTCGCCGCGTCACTCGAATGGGAGATCCCGCCGATGGCCAAGGTGGGCGTGACGGCGGCGGCGGCGCTCCTGGTGGGCGTCGCCACCTGGGCCACCACCACGACGCGCCCCAAGCCCGTCACCCCCGCCGAGCCGTCCTCCCGCCCGCCCGACCAGTGGCCGCCCGTGCCCGAGCACTTCACCGGGCGCGTCGAGGCGCTCGCCGAGCTGCGCGAGGTCTTCGCCGCCCGCCGCAAGTCCGCCACCGTCGGCTCGCCGCCGCTGGTGGTCTCGGTGTACGGCAGGGGCGGCGTCGGCAAGTCGGCCCTCATCACCCGGTTCGGGGAGGAGGTCGCCGACCGGTTCCCCGACGGCCGCCTCTACGCCGATCTGCGCGGCGGCGTCGACGCCCCGGTGCGCCCTGACGAGGTGCTGATCGGGTTCCTGCGGGCGCTGGGCGTCCGGCTGACGACCGACCCGGGCGGACTGGAGGAGCTGCGCAAGCTCTGGCTGACCTGGACCAAGGGCCGCAGGATCCTCATCGGGCTGGACAACGCCCACAGCGCCGAGCAGGTCAAGGCGCTGATCCCGGCCGAGCGCGGCTGCGCGGTGCTGGTCACCTCCCGCCAGCCGCTGTTCCTGAACGGCACCTACGACACCCAACTCGGCGTGTTCAGCGAGGCGCACGGCGTCGAGCTGCTGGCCCGGCTCGCCGGCGGCGCCAGGGTGGTGGACGACCTCGACTCGGCCAAGCGCATCGTCCGGCAGTGCGACCACCTGCCGCTGGCGATCAACATCTGCGGCGGCCGGCTGGCCACCCGGGCCCAGTGGACGCTGCGCCAGATGGCCGACCGGCTGGCCGACGTGCGCCGCCGCCTCGACCAGTTGGAGCTGGCCCCCACGGTGGACAAGAGCGTGCGGGCCTCGGTGCAGCTCAGCTACGACGACTGCACCGGCATGCAGCGCCGCCTGCTGCGCCAGCTCAGCGCGCTCAGCTCGGCCCCCGACGTGCCCGGCTGGGTGGCGGGCGAGCTGCTCGACATCTCCGGGCTCGACGGCGCCGACCAGCTGGAGGCGCTCATCGACGCGCAGCTGGCCGAGTGCTCGGGCACCGACGGCACCGGCACGCTGCGCTACCGGCTGCACGACCTGGTCTCCCTGTTCGCCGCCGAGCTGGCCGTCGGCGACGACCAGGACCGGCGCCGCGACGCCATCGAACGCGTGCTGCACGGCTACCGCCGCCGCGCCGAGGCCGCCGCCCAGAACCGCTGGCCACAGGACTGGAGCAAGGCCGGCCGCCGCTCCGACACCGAGGGCCAGACCCACGCCGGCGACTGGCTGAACGCCGAGCGGCTCACCCTGATGTCCATGGTCCATCTGGCCAGGCAGCTGGAGATGTGGGAGCTGACCTGGGGGCTGGCCAGGGCGTTCTGCTCGCTGTGCCACTCGCTGCGCGCCTACTGGGCCGACTGGCACGCGGTCGCCGACCTCGGCTGCGAGGCCGCGGCCCAGGCGGGGGACCGGCGCGCCCAGGCCATCTCGATGCTCGACCGCGCCGCCGTACAGGGTGGGCAGGGCGGGCAGGAGCGGGGGCGCGCGGACGCCGAGTGGGCGCTGGAGGTGTTCACCGAGCTGGGCGAGACGTGGTGGGCGGCCAGGGCGATGCGCGCGGTCGGCATGACGCTGTTCAGCGACGGCCACCTGGACCGCGCGCAGGAGTACCTCATCGGCGCGATCACCGCGTTCAAGGGGGAGGAGGACTTCTGGTGGATGGCCCGCACCCAGCGCAACCTGGCCGAGATGCGGCTGGCGGAGCGGCGCCCCGAGGAGGCCAGGCAGTTGCTGGAGGACTCGCTGGAGGTGTTCGAGCGGATGGGCAACCGCTACTCCGAGGCGCAGACGCTGCGCGTCTACGGGGAGGTGCTCGCCGCCCAGGCCCGCGGCCTGCACCGCGCGGGCGAGCAGCGGTCGGCCAGGGACGACTTCATCAAAGCGAGCTTCAGCCTGGACCGGGCCGGCGAGATGTTCAAGCAGCGCGGGGAGCTGTGGGAGGAGGCCCGCTGCCTGCGCGCCGCCGGTGAGGTCGGCGACCCGTCCAACGGCCTGCGCGAGCTGGACATGGCGCGGCGGGCCGAGGAGATGCTGGAGGCGCTCGGCGACTCCTGGGGAGTGGCCCGCAGCGCCGTCTCCCTCGGCAGGGTGCTCGGCCGGCTCGGCCGGATGGCGGAGTCGGAGCAGGAGCTGCGCGGGGCCGTGCGCGCCTTCGAGGAGCTGGGCGACCGCTGGTGGATGGCGCGCAGCCTGCTCTACCTGGGCGAGACGTACCTCGACAACGGCGGACGCGGCGCGGCCGTGCCCCCGCTCACGCAGGCCAGGGACATCTACCGGAGCCTGGGCAACGAGGCCGGCATGCGCAGGACGCTGGAGCTGCTCAGACGAGCGGGGACCTGAGCAGCTCGCCCGCAGCCTGCCTGGCCTCGTGGATGCTCCGCTCGAACAGCATGCGCACGTGCGTGGCCTGGTCGGCCAGCTCCTTGATGTGGGCGTGGGCCAGGTCGTCGCGGACGGTGTCGGCGATCAGCCGCTGATAGTCGGGGGTGCGTTCGGCCAGCGCCTCCAGCCGGCGGTGGGCGTGGAAGACCTTGTCGGCCTTCACCACCTGCTTGGCGTAGCGCTCCAGGTGGCGCACCCGCTTCGACAGCGATGTCCAGGCCGCGTCGAGGGCCGTGCTGTAAGGCTTGAACGCGTCCTCCAGGCCCGACGGCAGGTCGCGGGGGACCAGCTTGCCGTGCTCGGCGTGCATGGCCGACAGCTTCGCCAGCCGCTGCGCGATCTGCCACACCTCCTCCGGCAGCGACACCCGGTTGCCGACCGTGTCGATCAGCCCGGCCTGGTGCACCTGGGAGCTCAGGACGGCGGCGCAGGCGTCCTGCGCGCGGCGCAGCAGCACCTGGCAGGGGTAGTCGAGGTCCTCGGGCAGGATGTACCGGTCCGCGTACTCGTAAGCGAGCCCGAGCCGCCGCTTGGCGGTGCGGTTGGAGTTGTCGGTCACCACCCAGCGCATCAGGGCGATCATGCCCATGCCCGTCCCCGCGACGACCACTGCGGCCGGGCTGTAGGTCACCAGCCAGATCAACAGCAGGAAGCCGGGTAAGACGAACAGCCAGGTGGGGTTGTGCGGGGACTCCATCCGCCGGCCCGTGCGTGCCATGCGGAGCACATGAGGGTTCGACCGCAACTCGACCGCGACATCCGGGGGCAGGGATGGATCGACAACCAGCCGAGGGGGCAGAGCTCGCGGATCCATACGTTCATGCTGCGTTATGAACCTCGAATCCGCTGAGATTTTGGCCGACATATAGGGTCAACCTGGTGAACGCGAACACGAGATGGATCGATCTGGCAGGCGCCGTCAACGTACGTGACCTGGGCGGGCTGCCCACCCGTGACGGCGGCGTCACCCGAAGTGGCCGGATCATGCGCGCTGACAATCTCCAGGGACTCACCGAAGCCGACGTGTCGCGGCTGGTCGGCGACCTCAAACTCCGCCACGTCGTGGACCTCCGCTCGACGGCCGAGGTCACCCTGGAGGGCCCCGGCCCGCTGACCACGGTGCCCGAGGTGACCCACCACCACCTCACCTTGTTCGCCGAGAGGGGCAGGCACACCGACGTCGAGGCCGACAGCATCGACGGCGACCGGGTGCTGCCCTGGCACGAGCGCCAGGAGGACACCGAGCTGCGCGTCACCGGCTTCTACTACGGCTACTTGCGTGACCGGCCCGACGCGGTGGTGGCGGCGCTGCGGGCGATGGCGCTGGACGACGGCGCGGCCGTGGTGCACTGCGCGGCGGGCAAGGACCGTACGGGCGTGCTGTCGGCGCTCGCGCTCGACGTGGCGGGCGTCACTCGGGAGGCGATCGTCGAGGACTACGCGGCCACCGGGGAGCGCCTGGAGCTGATCCTGCGGCGGCTGCGCGGCAGCCGCACCTACCGTGACGACCTGGACTCGCGCCCGGCCGACGACCACATGCCGCGGCCGCGCTACATCGAGCAGTTCCTCAGCGTGCTGGACGAGCGCTTCGGCGGGCCGCAGGGATGGCTGGCGCGCAACGGCTGGACCGCCGACGACACCGCCGCCATGCACGCCCGCCTGCGCGAGTGACCCAGCAGATCCGCTGATCCAGCAGATCCGCTGATCCAGCAGATCCGCTGATCCAGCCGGTCCGCCGGCTCAGCCCGTCCGCACCACGATTTCCTGCGTCGCCGACAGCTTCGCCGCCTCGATCACCGCCAGCGTCTCCAGTGCGCTGTCCGCGCTCACCGGCGGCGGCGCTCCGGTCCGCAACGCCGTCGCGACGCCGCGGTAGAAGTCGAGGTAGGCGCCGGACTCGGTGGGCACCCGGCGCGAGTCGGCGTCCGTGCCGGCGACGCCCCACCGCTCCTCGCCCTCGTCGCCGAAGCCCGCCGCCAGCGGCGACGCGCCCGCGCGCAGCCGCTCCTCCTGGACGTCCAGGCCCTCCTTGACGTACGCCCCGGCGCTGCCGAGCACCCGGAAGCGCGGCCCGAGCCTGGCCGCCATGGCGCTCACCCACAGATGCGAGCGGGCGCCGCCGTCGTGCTTGAGCGCGATGAAGGTGTCGTCGTCGGCCGCCACCCCCTCGCGCCGTACGTCGCTCTCGCAGTAGACCTCCCGCGCCGGCCCCAGCAGCCGCACCGCCTGGTCGACCAGATGGCTGCCGAGGTCGTACAGCAGGCCCCCGACCTCCTCGGCGCCGCCCGCCTCGCGCCAGCCGCCCTTGGGCGCCGGCCGCCACCGCTCGAACCGCGACTCCAGCCGCAGCACCCGGCCCAGTGCCCCCTCGTCGAGCAGCCGGCGCACGGTGAGGAAGTCGCCGTCCCAGCGCCGGTTGTGGAAGACGCTCAGCATGAGCCCCCGCTCCCGGGCCAGCTCCACCACCCCGCGCGCCTCCTCGACGGTCCGCGCGAAGGGCTTGTCCACGACCACCGCCTTGCCGTGCGCCAGCGCCTCGGTGGCCACGGCCACGTGGGTGCGGTTCGGGGACGCGACGACGACGAGGTCGCACAGCCCCCACAACCGCGCCACCTCGTCCACGCCCGCCGCCCCGTAACGGGCGCGCACCTCGGCCTGCCGCTCCGGATCGCGCGTCACCACGGCCGTCAGCCGCAGCCCGTCGGCCGCCTCGATCAGCGGCGCGTGGAAGACGGACCCAGCGGTCCCATAGCCGACCAACCCCACCCGGATCTCATCCATCGCCCCAGGCTAGGCCTATTCGTCGTCGCGTTCGGCGAGGAACCGCTCGAACTGGGCGGCCAGCTCGTCCCCCGTGGGCATCGGCGTGCTGTCGGCCATGAGGTTCTCACGGTCCGAGCCCCCCGCGAAGGCGTCGTACTGCTGCTCCAGCCCGGTGATCGCGCTGGACAGCTCGGCGGAGGACTGGATCTGCTCCTCGATCTCCGCCGTGGTGCGCTGAGCCGCCTCACGCAGTCCGTCCATCGGGAAGACCAGGCCGGTGTTGCGCGTGATCGCCTCCAGCGCGGCGACCGCCGCGCTCGGGTATTCGGCCTGCGAGAGATAGTGCGGAACGTGCACCGCGTAGCCGACCACGTCGTGCCCGGCGGCGCCGAGCCGGAACTCCAGCAGCGCGGCGGCACTGCCCGGCACCTGGACGCGGCCGAACGCGCTGGTCTGCGGGTTGATCAGCTCGGGCCGGCTGGCGTGCACGGTGACGCCGAGCGGGCGGGTGTGCGGCACGGCCATCGGGATGCCGTGCAGAGTCACCAGCCTGCTCACGCCCAGCCGCTTGACCAGCGTGCCGACCGCCCGGGTGAACAGCTCCCACTCCCCGTCCGGCTCCGGGCCGCTGAACAGCAGGAACGGAGTGCCCGTGGCGTCCTTGACGCTGTGGACGATCAGCTCGTGGCTCTCACACTCCACCCATCTGTCGGTGTCGAAGGTCATGATCGGCCGTCGCGAGCGATAGTCGATCAACCGGTCCACGTCGAACGTCGCGACAACCCGGTGCTCCAGCTCGGCCAGCAGGTGCCCCAGCGCGAGGCGCCCAGTGGAGCCGGCATCGACAAAACCGTCGAAGTGGTACAGCAACACCGGATCGGCCAGCTCGGGGACGTCATCGGCGAGCTCATATAGATCCGTCGGGTCGAACACGGTTGGACAGCCTTTCCCTAGGTACTCTCATCCAGAACCTACGGCGAGCCGGAACGATTCCGTGCAGGGCACCCTATCGAGGCACAATGGGAGGCATGGACGGGGATCCGGAGCTCGAAGAGTTCGCCACGAGGCTGTTCGGCCTGGTCAGGGCGGGTGAGACGGACGCCTTGCGGGCTTATGTGGAAGCCGGGGTTCCAGCCGATCTCACCAACGGCAAAGGTGACACTTTGCTGATGCTGGCGGCATACCACGGTCATGCGGCGACGGTCCGGATGCTGACCGAGCTGGGCGCCGATCCGGACCGGGCCAACGACCGGGGCCAGACGCCGCTCGCGGGGGCGGTGTTCAAGAAGGAGTCTGACGTGGTCAGGGCGCTGCTCGACGCAGGGGCCGAGCCGAGCGCCGGCACTCCCTCGGCGATCGACACGGCCCGGATGTTCGCGAACGAGCAGTTTCTTCAATGGTTCGACCAAAGTGGCTCATAGTATGAAATGAAGGGGAATGGGCTGGAAGTAGCCAACTGTGGCCTTTCGAACGGTCCCTCGTCATGCTGGATGAGTGGCTAATCCTTCGCATCCCTTCAGTAGGCGACCACTCCACATCCCTCCGCTGCCCTGTCCGTTCCCCAATGAGATCAACGGGAACGCCACGGAGGTCGACGCAGAGAGCCACACCTGGCTGGCCGCCCGCAACCTGCTCGCCGGAGCCGACACGATCGAGCACTTCCGGCGCTCCAAGATCGGCATGCTCGCCGCACGCACCAATCCGACCGTGCCACGCGAGAATCTCAGGCTGATCAACGACTGGTACAACTGGCTCTTCGCCTTCGACGACGCGATCTGCGAGGGCGAACGGGTAGGGCACCGGGCCGCCTCGCTCGCCCGCGCCCTCCCGCCGCTCCTGGAGATCCTCGACAGGCGCAGAGAGCCGGACAGCACCGACCCGTTCGGTCTCACCCTGCGTGAACTGCTCGACCGGATCACGGAGTTAGGCAGCCCCGCCCAGGTCGACCGGTGGCGCACCACGGTCAAGGAGTATCTGTTCGCCCAGATCTGGGAGGCCGCCAACCGCGAAGCCGACCTGATCCCCACCCCCGAGGACTACGTGCTGATGCGCCGCATCACCGGCGCGACCTTCACCTGCTTCGCGCTCATCGACATCGCCGGCGGCTATCGGGTCGAAGCCGAAGAGTGGCACCATCCCGATGTGCGCACCCTGTCGGACCTCGCGTGCGACCTCATCGGGTGGGACAACGACCTGCTCTCGTACGCCAAGGAGCGCGACAAGGACAAGGCCAGGCACAACCTCGTCACCGTGCTGGCCACCCACCGGACGCTGCCCCTCCAGGAGGCGCTCCAAGAAGTCTCGAACATGCACAACGCCGCCATCGCCGCCTTCATCGCGCGGCGCGCGGCACTCGACAGCTGGGCCTCCATGCCGGTCCGCAGGTACGTGCAGGGTCTCGAACACTGGGTACGGGGCCACATCGCCTTCTCGCTCGGCAGCGCCCGCTACGTGCACGCCTGGCCGACGGGCACCCGCTGGCCGCAGGCCGGATAGGACCTCCGGCGACGTCAGGCCCCCGCACTGCTCTTCAGGTCCCGGGCCCTGAAGCCGCTCCCGGCGGATCAGCCGGGTCGTTCTCCGAGGCGTCCAGCTCGCCCAGCGCGAGCGCGGACGCCTCGTCGAGGTCCAGCCTGGCGCCGTCCCCCAACGCCTGCGCGTAAAGACGCTCCCCCATCGCCTTCTGGCACTCCTTGACGCACTGATCATGGTCGCTGGTCATGAACGGGGCGCCGAGCATGGGCAGGCCGGCGGTCTTCCAGTTCTGCTGCAGTGCTCCCAGCAGCCGGGCGGCCAGTGGCTCCCGCCCCAGAGCGGTGAAGATCCTCGCCGTCGTCTCCAGCACCAGCAGCGTGCCGAGCGTGTCGTGGAAGTGGCGCTTGACGCGTAGCGCCTCCCTGGCGCTCTGCAGCGCATCCCCGGCGCGGCCGGTCGCCAGCTTGGTGAGGGACATGGCCCACTGCGCGTAGGAGCCCACCCACAGCTCACCGCGCTCCTTGCACACCTGCAGGCAGTCCTGCAGCAGGGACTCGGCCTCGTTGAACTCACCCTGCGCCGACAGCACCAGCGACAGCTCGACGATCGCGGGCAGCAGGCCCGGGTTGAGCTCCTTGTTGTCGGTGTTGAACTCGATCGCCACCCCCAGCAGCGCGCTGGCCTTCTGCAGGTCGCCCTGCAGGACCGCGGCGGTGCCCTGCATCTTGGAGGCGAGGATGACGGCTCGGGAGTCGCCCACCCTGACCGCTTCCTTGCTGCAGCGCTCGGCCGCGTCCAGCGCGCCCACGCTGTCGCCCTGGGCGCTGCGCACGTAGGACAGCACCCACAGAGCCTTGCACCGCTCCTTGCTCACGGCACGGTTGGCCTCCAGCGCCCGCTCCAGATACAGCCGGCCCTCACGCTGGAAGCCGCAGCACACCCACATGAACCAGAGCGACGACAGCAGCCTCAGCGCCAGCACCGACTCGCCGGGCGTGCGCAGCGCGTGCTCCAGCGCCAGCCGCACGTTGTCGTGCTCCTGGCGCATGCGGATGAACCAGTAGACCTGCCTCGGCCCCGACCAGGCGTCCTCGCTGCGCTGCGCCAGATTGAGGTAGTAGGCCAGATGCCGGTGCCGCAGATCCTGCGTCTGGCCGAGCTTGTCCAGCCACTCCTCGCCGTACTCCGCGAGCGTGTCGATCAGCTTGTAACGGACTCCGGCGTGGTTGCTCCTGATCATCAGGATCGACTTCTCCACCAGCCCGGTGACCAGGTTGGTGATCTCCTCGGCCGGCAGCCGCTCGTCGGCGCACACGAAACGGGCGGCGTCGAGCTCGAAGTCGCCGGAGAACACCGACAGCCGCGCCCACAGCAGCCGCTCGGCGGGCTCGCACAGCTCGTGGCTCCACCCGATGGCCGCGCGCAGCGTCTGGTGCCGCGGCAGCGCCGTCCGGCTCGCGCCCGCCAGCAGGCTGAACCGGTCGGCCAGCAGGCCGAGGATCTGCTCGACGGACAGCGCCCGCAGGCGTACGGCCGCCAGCTCGATCGCGAGCGGGATGCCGTCGAGGCGGCGGCACAGCTCGGCCACCGCGGCGATGTTCTGCTCCTCCAGCACGAAGTCGGGCACCACGGCCCCGGCCCGCGCCGAGAACAACTGCACCGACTCGTTGGTGAACAGGCTCTCCACCGGATCGTCGCCGGGCACCTGCAGCGGCGGCACCGGCACCACGTGCTCGTACGGCAGCTGCAACGACTGGCGGCTGGTGGCCAGCACCTTGAGGTTGGGCGCGGCCTCCAGCAGCTCGTGGATCAGCTCGGCGCAGCCCTGCACCAGATGCTCGCAGGTGTCGATGATGAGCAGCATGTCGCGGTCGCCGACCCACTCCGCCAGCGAGTCCGTCTCGTTGCGGGAGGACTGGTCGGCGATGCCGAGCGCGGAGGCGATCGTGTGCTTGACCATCCCGGCGTCCTGCAGCCGCGCCAAATCGGCGAACCAGACGCCGTCGGGATACTGCGTCCGGATCTGGTGCGCCAGCCGGAGCACCGTCCGCGACTTGCCGACCCCGCCGATCCCCGTGACGGTCACCAGGCGCGACTCGGCGAGGTGCCGCTTGAGGTTGGCGAGCAGCCGCGTCCGCCCCACGAAGCTGGTCAACTCCGCCGGAAGATTGCCGTCTCGCCGCCATCCTGTCGGGGTGGCCATGGGTAGCCTCACGGGGGGATAGGCGACAAATCTGCGTACGCATCGTACCCCCGCCTTTGCCCCCTGTCCCGGCACGGGAAAAGCCGCCGGGGTCGGCTTTGTATCACTGAGTAGTATGTATGCCGTGACGGAATTTCTCCCGGAGCAGACCTCCGATGACACCGACAAGGGCTGGGGCGAATGGCGAGAGGCCGACCCCGACGACTTCTACCGGGAGAACAAACCACCCCACTGGGGCTGATCAATAGTCCTTGAGCCGAATGTCCGTGGCGAACCGGTCGGTCATCTTCAGCATCGCGCCGAGCAGCAGCCTGCGCTTGAAGATCCAGTTGCGCATGGTGATCCGGGCGTGCGAGCGGGGTGCGAGGAACGGCCCGGCGCTGCCCTGCTTGGCCACCTTGGCGTAGCCGCGAAACTCGCGCTCGTAGCCCGCGAACCCCGCCCGATGATCGCCGCGCGCGGCCAGCAGCTCTCCCGCCAGCACGTACGCCCCCACGACGGCCAGCCCGGTGCCGAATCCGCCCAGGGTGTTGCCGTAGGCGGCGTCCCCCAGCAACACCACCCGGCCCTCGGCGTAACGGTCCAGCTCCACCCGGCTGATCGAGTCGAGATGGACGTCCGGCGCCTCCGGCAGCCTGGCAAGGATCTCGGGGATCCGCCAGCCCCCGCCCCGGTAGGCGTCCATCAGGATCCGCCGCTGCTGCTCGACGTCGTAGCGGTCGAAGTCCAGCGGCTCGGAGGCGAAGACGAAGAACGACGGCGCCTTCGGCCCGCCCAGCGTCACCATCCGGCCGGGCTCGTTGTACATCCGGTTGCCGTCTCCGGCGTCGATCTGGGCCAGCGCGTAGTAATGGCCGAGGAAGCGCACGTACGACTCCTCGGGGCCGAAGGCCAGCCGCCGCACGTTCGAATGGATGCCGTCCGCGCCCACCACCAGGTCGAAGGTGCGCGGCGCGGCCCGATCGAAGGTGACGCGCACGCCGTCGCCGGTGTCCGTCAGCGAGGCGATGGAGTCGCCGAAGACGTACTCGCACGTGCCCGCGGTCCGCTCGAACAGCAGGGCCGACAGATCGCCGCGCAGGATCTCGATGTCCCCGCCGGTGAATTCTCCCGGCATGACCGCCAGCCGCCTGCCGTCCGCGTCGACGATGACCTGGTCGGTGCCTCCCGTCTGACGTCGCCGTACCTCCTCCAGGATGCCCATGCGCTCCAGCACCGTGAGGTGCGTCGCCCCCTTGAAGTCGACCGCCTGCCCGCCTGTGCGCAGGCCCGGCGCCTTCTCCACCACGGTCACGTCGCAGCCGTAACGGTCGAGCCAGTAGGCGAGCGCGGGGCCGGCGATGCTCGCGCCCGAGATGAGGACCTTCGTGTTCTGCATGGTCACGACTGTGCCGGGACCCGCTGACAGCTCACCTCCCGTCGGCTGACAGCCACGCCTCCGCCTGGTCGAGCACCGTCAGCGCCTCCTCCCGGCCCATCCGAGCCCCCCGCGCGAACTCGCCCGCGAACCCCGCCGCCCCGGCCATCCGCCTGGCCTCCCCGGCGCTGCGGGCGACCTGGGCGTCACCGGCCACCGCGAACCCGCGCAAGGCCACCGCCACCCCCAGCAGCGCGGCGACCCGCCGCCCGGCCCGCTCCTCCGGACCGGCCGGGGAGACCCCGCCCGCGCCCCGGCGGGCCGTGTTCCCTGCGAGCGCCGCCAGGACGGCCTCGGCCTGCCATTCGGCGGCGTCGGCCAGGTCCGACGCCAGCGGAGACCTGCGCGCCACGGCGACCGCCCGCCTGTAGAGCGCCGACGCGCCGTGGCCGCCCCCTGCTTCGCTGCCGGCTTCGTCGGTTGCGCCGTCGGCTGTGGAGTCGGCTGTGCCGTCGGACAGCCGGGCGAGGGCCGCCAGGACGTGGGCCTGGACCTGCCGAGCGCCGAAAGCGCCACTCCGGGTGGCTGCCAGTGCCGCCTCCAGCCGCCGGCGGGCCTCGGCCGGATCACCGGCGGCCCAGGCGAGCTCTCCCAGCCCCAGCCCGGCCATGACAGGCGGCTCCGACCGGCCCGCCCGCCCGGCGGCCTCCCCGGCACGCCGGAAGTCGGCGCTCGCGGCCGCGAGATCACCCGCGCGCATCAGCGCCTCCCCGCGACGAGCCAGTACGTCCGCCGTCTCCTCCAGCGCGCCCAGCTCTTCGAGCAGCTCCAGCGCCTCCCGCCACAGCACCCGGCACCGGTCCCACTCCCCGCGCCAGCTCGCGATGACCGCCAGCCAGTCCAGCCCCTGCGCGATGCCCCACCGCTCGCCCAGCGCCCGGAACAGCGCCAGCACCTCCGCCAGCTCCGCCTCGGCCACGGCCGGCTCGCCGTCGAGCAACCTCAGCAGGGCCCGGCTCAACCGCCCCAGCGCCACGCCCCACGGATCAGAGCCGAGCACCCAGTCCCGGTCAGGCCCCACCGGCAGGGCCGGCGGCCCCACGGTCATCCCCCACAGCGCGGCGGTGAACGGATGGCGCAGGGGCTGATCCAGCCCGCTCATGAACGCCTCCGCCCGTGCCCAGTGCTCGGGCGCTGCTCGGGGCACGGCATGCAACACACACATGACGTACGCCTCCTCCAGCCCTGGGACCGGCCCGCCGGTCGCCCTCAGCAGCTCGGCGGCGACCTCCCCGGCCTGGCTCTGCCGCCCGCTCAGCCACCAGTAGGTCGCCAGCGCCATCACCATCCGCAGCGCCGTCTCCCGGTCGTGCCGCACGGCCCAGCGCAGCGCGTCCATCAGGTTCCCGTGCTCAGCGGACAGCAGAGCCAGCCACTCGAGCTGATCCCCCCGCCGCAGCCGCGGATCGGCCCGCCGGCCCAGCTCCTCGCACCATCGGGCATGCCGCCCGCGGACGCCGTCCTCCTCGCCGGCCTCCGCCAGCCGCTCGGCACAGAACAGCCGAATCGTGTTCAGCATCCGATACCGACCGCCATCGACCCCGATCAACGACTTGTCCACCAAGTCCGCCAAAACCCCGGCAACGTCCCCCAACCCGCCTGCCGTCTCCCCGATCCCGGCGGGTTCGCTCACCGCCGGCCCGACCGTGGCCCGTGCGCACACCGCCTCGACGGCCGCGATCGTCGCCCCTCCGGCGAACACCGAGAACCGCCTGGCCAGGATCCGCTCCTCAGGGCTGAGCAGGTCCCAGCTCCACTCCACCACCGCCCGCAGCGCCCGATGCCTCGGCGCCCCGGTCCGATCCCCCCGGGACAGCAACCTGAACCGCCCATGCTCGGTCAGCCGCGCGGCGATCTCCTCGACGTCGAACGACCGCAGCCGCGCCGCCGCCAGCTCGATGGCCAGCGGCAGCCCGTCCAGCGCGGCGCAGATCCGCACCACCGCGTCCACGTTGTCCTGCCGCACCTCGAACGCCGGCCGCACGGCCGCCGCCCGGTCGGCGAACAACCGCACGGCGGGATACCGGAGCGCCTCCACCGCCGCCGGGTGGTCCTTGGGGGCTGTGGAGGCAGGGGGATCGGTGGGGTCGGTGGGGGGTAGGGCCAGCGGTGTCAGCGTCACGAGGGCTTCGCCGGTGAGGCCCAGCGGCTCCCGGCTGGTGGCCAGGACGTGCAGCCGGGGACACTCGGTCAGCAGCGTGCGGACCAGTTCGGCGGCGGGGGCGATGAGATGTTCGCAGTTGTCCAGGACGATCAGTGTGTCCCGCTCCGCGAGCGCCGACACCAGGCGCCGGACGGGGTCACGCAGCCGCGGCGTCCGCAGCCCGCTGTCCCGCAGCCCCAGCGCCTCCAGCACCGTCCGCGCCACCTGCTCTACCTGCTCTACCTGCTTCTTCCCGGGAGGACCGGCAGCCGTGGTGTCCTTCGCTCCGGCGGCGGAGGGTGTATGTCCGCAGGCGTCCGGCGCGTGCCGGGTGGTCGCCGGGCCGTCTGTCAGGGCCGGTGTGAGGTCCGGGGGGAGGGAGGACAGGTCGACGAAGTACGCCTCGTGGTCGGCCCGAGTGGCGGCCTCGATGGCCAGCCGGGTCTTCCCCATGCCGCCGGGCCCGACGATCGTGCGTAGCCGGGAGCCGTGCGAGGCGAGGAGGCCCAGGTCGTGTTCGCGCCCCACGAAGCTGGTCAGCTGCGCCGGCAGCTTCCGGGGCGCCGGCGCGGGCGGGGAGGCACGCAGGACGGCGAGGTGGGCGGCGGCGAGCTCGGGGGAGGGGTCGGCGCCGAGTTCGGCGGCAAGCAGGCGGCGGCCTTCCTCGAACACCGCGAGCGCCTCCGCCTGCCGCCCGTCCGCGTGCAGCGCGCGCATCAACTGGGCCCTGAACCGCTCGCGTAAGGGATGGGCCGACACCAGCCGCCGCAGCTCCGCCACCGAAGCGCCCGCGGGCAGGGCGAGCTCCGCCTCGGCGAGATCCTCCCTGACGGTCAGCCGCAGCTCTTCCAGCCGTGCCGCCTGCGCCTGCCCGAACGGCAGGTCGGGGAGGGCGGGCCCGTGCCAGAGCCCGAGCGCCTGGCGGAGCGTCACGGCGGCGGCGTCGTGCCGGCCCGCCGCCAGCAGCTGCCGCCCCTGCCCGGCCAGCCGTTCGAACCGGTGCGCGTCCACCGTGTCGGGGTCCACGGCGAGCAGGTAGCCGCCGCCCCGGAACTCGATCAGCCCGGCCCCCAGAGCGCGCCGCAACCGGGACACCTGGGCCTGCACGGCGTTGGCCGCGCCGGCCGGCGGGTCCTCGCCGTACTGGCCGTCGATCAGGGCCTCGACGCCGACCACCCGTCCGGCGTTCAGCAGCAGCATCACCAGCAGGGCGCGCGGCCGCGGCCCGCCGACGGGGATCAACTCCCCGCCGGGGCCGCGCACCTCCAAAGGACCCAGGACGCCGAACCGCATGGACGCCAGTATCTAGCTGACCACGTCCTTACGGCGAAACCGGACGAAGGCGACGGCGATGAGGAGGGCCGAGTACGTGATCGACAGTGACGCGCCCCTGACCATGCCGCTCCAGTCGAGCTCCGGCGCGAGGGCGTCGAGCCAGGCGTTGTTCCAGAAGGTCGGCAGGAACTCGCGCAGCGCGCCCAGCGCCTCCACCGCCTGCAGGATGGTGCAGATGATCCACAGGCCCACCGCCCCGCCCACCGCGCCGAGCGGCGAGTCGGTGGTGGTGGAGATGAGGAAGGCCAGGGCCGCCACGACGAGCTGGCTGACCAGGGCGTAGCCGATGGCGATGCCGAACCGGGGCAGGACGTCGAACGCCGGGATGGTCTCCCCCGTACCGGGCACCTGGATGTCGGCCCAGCCGAACGCCAGCGTGCCCGCGAGCAGCGCCATCAGCGGCAGGCAGATCACGGCGGCGGCGGAGTAGCCGAGTGCCACGATGAGCTTCTGCCGCAGCAGCCGGTCGCGTGGCACCGGCGCCGCCAGAAGGTAGCGGAGGGAGGACCAGCCGGCCTCGCTGGCCACGGTGTCACCGCAGAACAGGGCGACGGCGACGACCAGCAGGAAGCTCGCGGAGACCGACAGGGCGAACGCCGCGAAGTTGAGGCCGCTGGCGGTGGCCAGGTCGGAGATGCGCAGCGCCGACTGCTGGTTGCCGCTGCCCTGCGGGCCGAACTGGAAGGCCACCACGAGGATCCACGGCAGCGCCAGCAGCAGCCCGAACATGACCAGGGTGCGCCGCCGCTTGAACTGCCGGACGATCTCGACCCTCAGCGGAAGGGTGCGGCCGGGCGCGTAGCCCGTCGCGACGGTCATGCCTTGTCTCCGATCAGGTCCAGGAACACGTCTTCGAGGCGCGAGCCCTGCCCGTTGCCGTGCCCGTTGCCCTGCCCATCGCCCTGCCCGTTGGTGGCGGTGGCGGAGCCGAGCAGAGCCGACACCGTGCCGGTCGACACCAGCTTGCCCCGGTGCATGACGACCACGTGCGTGCAGGTCTGCTCGACCTCGGCCAGCAGGTGACTGGACACGATCACCGTACGGCCGTCACGCGCGTAGCGCTTGAGCACCTCGCGCATCTCCCTGATCTGGGGCGGGTCGAGGCCGTTGGTGGGCTCGTCCAGGACGAGCAGGTCCGGCATGCCGAGCATGGCCTGCGCGATCGCCAGGCGCTGGCGCATTCCCTGCGAGTAGGTGCGTACGGCCCGGTCCAGGGCCTTGCCGAGCCCCGCGATCGCCAGCGCCTCGTCGAACCGGGCGTCGGCGGCGGGGCGGCCGGTGGCGGCCCAGTAGAGATGGAGGTTGTCGCGGCCGGACAGGTGGGGCAGGAACCCGGGCCCTTCGACGAACGCGCCGAGCCGGGACAGCACCGGCGCCCCCGGAGTGACCGTTTCACCAAATATCCGGATCTGGCCGTCGTCGGGGCGGATGAGGCCCAGCATCATCCGCATCGTGGTCGTCTTACCGGCGCCGTTCGGCCCGAGCAGCCCCAGCACCTCGCCCTGCTCGACCCGGAACGACAGCCCGTCGACGGCCAGCTCGCCGTTGCGGTAGGCCTTGGTGAGCCCGCTGATCTCCAGCGGAGCCACCGGCTCGTCCGGTGCGGCGGCGGACGGCATGGCGGTGGACGGTGTGGCGGTGGACGGCGTGGCGGTCCGCCTGCGGCCGGTGGCCAGCAGGACGGCGGCGACCACGATCGCGGCCAGCGGCATCGCCCACACCCACCACGCGATCCCGGTCACCGGCGCGGCCAGCGTGGCCACCGTCGGGACCGCCAGCGCGGGGGAGGCCAGGCCGATCCGGTAGGAGGCGGGCTCGGCGGGCGTGGCGAACCCCATGTCGGTGGTCGCCACCACCAGCCTGAGCCGGTGCCCGACGGCGAAGCGGTGGTCCACGACCGGCAGCTTGACGTCGACCTCGACGGACTCCGCCCCGTCGGGGACGGTCACCCGCAGCGGGGAGACCAGGCCGGCGGGCAGAACGGGCGGCTGGAGGGAGTCGGAGACGTCGAAGAGCTTGGCGAACAACGTCACCTCGCCGCTGCCGTACACCCTGATCTTGGCCGTCGCGCTGCCGGTGAGCTGGAGCGGGGCGGTGAGCGGCGGGGACTCGAAGGCGGCGCTCTGGCCGGGCATGTCGAGCGAGACGCTCACGTTGCCCTGGCCGCCCAGCAGGCCGCTGACGCCCGGCACGGTGGAGATCGAGGCGGGGGAGCCGCCGGGCGGGTTGACGATGTTCTGCTCGGGGCCGCCGAGCGTGACGGTGGTGACGTCGGTGCCGCTCAGGCCGGGGTAGGCGGCGGCCTCGGGATGCATGCGGATGCGCTGGCGGGTGCCGGGGTCGCGGCCGCCGTCGCGGGTGACGGTGAAGGCGCTGACGGAGGCGGGCTCGCCCTTGAGATGGCGGGCGAACCAGGCGGTCGTCTGCTCGTGCAGCCAGTCCACCTCGCCGTTGCCGCCGTCATGGCCGCCGTCGAACCAGGCCAGGCTGACCGGGGTGCCGGTGGCGGCGATGGCCCTGGCGTTGGCGTCGGCGTGCTCCAGCGGGAACAGCGAGTCGCGCTGGCCCTGGATGAGCAGCGTCGGCGCCTTGATCCGCCCGGCCACCGCCACGGGGCTGGACCTGCTCAGCAACGCCACCGCCTCGGGCGTGGCCCGGCCGGTCTTGGCGACCTCCTGGTAGACCTCGCAGATGGCGGGCAGGAACCGGCCGCACCTCGCCTGCTCGGCGGTCAGCGCCTCGGGCTGCCGGTTGAGGGCCTCCAGGCCCTGCGGGGCACCGCCGCCGCCCCGGCCGAAGAAGATGCCCGCCCACATGCGCTTGAACACGCCGTTCTCGGGGCCCTTGCCGGTGGCGTCCGGGAACAGCGCGTCGGCCAGGTCGGACCAGGTGATCTGCGGCACGATCGCGTCGACCCGGGGGTCGTGCGCGGCCGTCATCAGCGCGATGGAGCCGCCGTAGGAGCCGCCCGTGATGCCCACGCGCGGGTCGCCGGAGGCGTCGAGCCGGACCTCGGGCCGCTTGGCCAGCCAGTCGATGAGCTGCTTGACGTCCTTGACCTCGTAGTCAGCGGAGTTGAGCGCTATCTCGCCGGTCGAGCGGCCGAAGCCGCGCGCGGACCAGGTGAGCACGGCGTAGCCCGCCTCGGCCAGGCGGACGGCCTCCTCGCGGACGCTCAGCTTGCTGCCGCCGAAACCGTGCGCGACGAGCACCGCGGGCGCCTTCCCGCCGCCGGGCGGGGCGAAGAAGGTCGTGTCGAGCTCGACACGCTGGTCGTCGGCGGGTCCGTCGACGACGGTGATCCGCTGGTGCAGACCGCTGACCTCCGGCCCTGACGGCCACACCGACCACGTCATCACCCCCACAAGGGCGAGCACCGCGACCAGCACGGCCGTACGTTTCATGGCGGTGAGCCTACTTTCCGCACCTGAGAGATCGCTGAGACGGCCGGATGGCTCCAGGTGACACCGTGACCGAAACTTTGCCGGGCGAGGGGTGTAGCGGTCCCCGGGTCCGATGACCGTAAGATTTCGGCCGTGAAGTCACCAGCGACGCTCAAGAAGGCCGCCCAGTGGGCCTTGCCTTACTGGACCAGAGGCCCGGCGGGCCGCGCGACGCCGCCTGATCTGTTCCGGTTGCTCTACGTCGGGTGGCTGGTGGCGTTCTCGCTCAAGGTGCTCGGCTCGGCCTGGGACGTGTCCTGGCATTTCATGTGGCTGCGCGACGACCTGGCCCCGCCCCACCTGCTCAACTCCGTCGGCACCGCCATCGTCCTCGCGCTGACGATCATCCACGGCTACACCGGTTACGGCGTCGACCGGGCGGCGCTGCGGCTGATCCAGTGGGGCACCGGCATCTTCCTGGTCGCGGTGCCGCTCGACCTGATCAACCACCGGATCAACGGGCTGGACATCACGTCCTGGAGCCCGTCGCACCTCGCGCTGTACATCGGCACCTTCTTCATGATCGCGGGCGTGGTGCGCGGCTGGTTCGTGGGCGCGCCGCCGGGGCGGACGCGCACGGTGATGCTCGGCGCGTTCCTCGCGTTCTTCCTGGAGAACGTGCACTTCCCCGAGCAGCACCAGGAGTACGGCATCCTGTCCCTCGGGGCGTGGGACAACGGCGTCGTCTACGCCGAGAAGATCCTGCTGGACTTCGCCGCCGAGCAGATGGGCCGCCCGGTCGACCGCATCATGGTCACCAACTTCACGCTGCCCGTCCCCGACCTCCTCTACCCGGTGTACGCGGTCGTCGTCGGCCTCGGGGTGCTGGTGGCCGCCCGGATGATGATCGGCAGGTTCGGCGCGGCGACGCTGGTGGCGGCCGCGTACGTGGGCGTCCGCGTGCTGTTCTGGCCGATGCTCACCTTCACCGGGTTCCCGCCGTCGGCGTTGCCGCTGTTCCTGGTGGCCGCCGGGCTCTGCGTGGACCTGGCCTTCCTGCTCCGGCATCCGCTGGTGCGGGCCGTGCTCGGGTCCGTCGTGGCGACGGCCGCCGTCTACGCCGGCCTGGCCGCGCAGAGCGCGCTCATGGGACCGGTGTACGGCCTGCTCCTGGGCCAGGACGACCTGCTGGGGGCGCCGCCCCTGGCCACGGAGTCGGCCGTCTGGGCCGGGCCGGGCCTGCTGGTCGTCTGGCTGGCGTGTGAGTGGTACGCGACCCGGCGTCAGCCGATGGAGGCCCGCGTGATCGCCACCGCCACGCCGTAGGCCAGCCCCATCACGGCCAGCTCCGCCGTCGCCCAGCCGGCGACGGCCATGGCCTCGCCCCTGCGGATGCCGGGCATCAGCCGGAACCGGATGTGCGCCGCCAGCGGCACCAGCAGCGCGGTCAGGGTCACCTTGATCACCACGAGGATGCCGTACTGGCTGGTCAGGATCGCCGCGGGCAGCTCGACGCCGGGCGTGAGCGCCATCGTGCCGAGCCCGCTCACCAGCCCGGACGCGCCCACCATGAGCAGGCAGACGGTCGCCAGCCGGGAGAAGCGAGGCAGCACGACGGCCAGCAGCTCCCTGCGCGAGGCGACGAACACGGCCGTCGCCACCAGGCCGCCCGTCCACGCGGCGGCGCCCATGACGTGCACCTCCATCATGATCATGATGGGGTCGTGCCAGACGGAGTTGACGGCGTGCCCGGTCACCGGGATGGGCAGCAGGCCGAACAGGGCGACGATGATGCGCAGCTCGGCCGGCACCTTCTCGCCGAAGCGCACCGCCATCAGCCCGATCCCCGCGGCGGCCAGTGCGCAGGCGGCGCTGAAGAGCAGCCCCTGGCCGGTGCCGACGGTGTCGACGTAGGAGGCGATCATGCCGAGCGTGGGGACGCTCCCGGGATTGAGCTCGGCCGTCTGGAGCACGATCGTCAGCAGGGCGCAGACGGCCCACGCCCAGGCGGCGGTGACCGCGAGCGGCCGTACCCGGCGCATGACCGGCTCGGTCTTGTCGGGCGCGTCGAAGCCGAGCAGCTTGGCCAGCAGGCTCAGCCCGACCACGGCCACGGCCGAGACGTCGAGCAGCACCCGCACCACGGGGAGCCCCACGGTCACCACGAGCCCCGGCATCGGGATGCCGGGCACGGACTCCTGGGCGGTGAGCGTGCCGGCCACCACGGCGGCCACGACCGCGCACACGGCGAACGCCCCGCCGCTCAGCAGCCCGCCGATCCGCTGCTCACGAGGGGTGTCGATGAGCGTCACGCGCGCGTCCCCTCCTCCGGCCGAACCGGCACACCGCCGATCCGGACCGCGTCCGCCGTGTCGGTCGGGTCGCTAGGGTCGCTAGGGTCGCTCGGGTCGGGCGCGTCGGCAGGCGGGCGGGGGTTGGCGCGGCGCAGGGCCACGGCGGTGCCCGCCGCCAGCACCAGCAGGGCGGCCACGATCCACACCACGGCCATGCCCGCGCCGCCGTTCGCGGCGGCCTCCGCCGCCGCGGCTCCGGCGTCCGGCTGGGCTCCGGCGTCCCGGTCGGCTCCGGCGTTCTGCGGGGCCGCAGCATCCTGCTGGGCCGCGGTGTCCGGCTCGGTACCGGCGTCCTGCGGGGCCCCGGTGGGGGTGCCTCCGCCGGTGAGGGTGAAGCCGATCTTGCCGGTGACCGGGTGCCCGTCGGCCGACAGGATCCGGTAGCCGACCACGTACGCGCCGCCCGTCGTCAGCGGCTTCACCTTGACCGTCACCCGCTCGGCGGCCACCGTCGTCGCCCCGTCGGCCCACGCCGACCCGTCCGCGCCGGTCACGCCGATCTGCGCGTAGCCCTGGCGCACCGGCTGGTCGAACACCAGCGTGATCTGCCCGGGCGGGGCCGACAGCGTCGCCCCGTCCTTGGGGTCGCTGCTGATCAGCACGTTGTGCGCCTGAGCGGGGGGAGCGATCGCCATCGCCGCACAGGCGAGCAGCAGGACCGTGACTAGCCGCCTCACCGATCAAAACCTTCCGTCGATCGCCGTCCGAACCCGTCTATGGTCCCACCCTCGTCAGACCCGTTCGGCGGTGCGGCCACCGTCCTGCGCTCAGAGGTCAGCCACGGCCACGCCCAGCTCCATGACGGCCGCCGTACGGACGAGCTGGGTGACGCGGCGGCGCGACAGGACCTTGCCGTGCACGTTGATCTGGATCGCCAGCCCGTCGATGAGCGCGAAGATCCGCCAGGTGGCGGCCTCCGGGTCGGCGCAGGTGAAGACGCCCGACTCCACCCCGGCCTCGATGATGCCGCGCAGCACCAGCCGCCCCTGCAGTTCCAGCCGCCGTGAGGTCTCCTCCATGTCGTCGCTGCGCATCGACTCCGCCCAGGCGTCGATCCACAGCCGCCAGCCGTCGGAGGAGCCGGCGGGGGAGCAGAGCCGGAGCAGCGCCCGTAGCCGCTCCAGCGGTGGCCGCTGCGACCGCTCGACCCCGTTCAGCGCTTCCAGGTGACGTCTGGCCGCGTACGAGAACGCCTGGGCGAAAAGCCGGTCCTTCGTTTCGAAGTGGTAGAAGAGCAAGCCCTGGCTGACACCGGCGGCTCGGGCGATGTCCATGGTTCGGGTATGGCCGAAACCTTGAGCCGCGATGACCTCGCAAGCGGTTGCCAACAAATCCTCGCGCCGTAACCGGCTGAAACCTGGAGTCACATGTGTTCACTTTAATCACTACGCAAAGGTATTTGTAGGACAAAGCGGGCGCCGAGGTCGGAGTCTTCGATCGTAAGAGAGCCGTTATGCGCACCCGCTATTTCACGGGCGATGGGCAGGCCCAGTCCGGTGCCGCCGGCGTCGCGGCTGCGCGCGGCGTCCAGCCGGACGAATCTCTGGAAGACCTTCTCGCGATGTTCGGGCGGAATGCCCTCGCCGTCGTCGATGACCTCCAGCACGGCCAGTCCTCCGTGCGCGCGCACGGTCACCCTGATCGTGGACTCGGCGTGCCGTTCGGCGTTGTCCAGCAGGTTGGTGAGCAGCCTGGACAGCCGGATCCTGTCCCCGGACACCACCACGCCGGGGCTCAGGCCCCGCCTGACGCGCTTGGTCCGCGGCCGTCGCGCCAGCTCCTCCTGCACCAGGTCGGCCAGGTCCACGGGCTCGGCGGCCAGGGGCGCGCTGGCCTCCAGCCTGGCCAGGGCGAGCAGGTCGGTGACGATGGCCTCCAGCCGCTCCAGGCTCGCCAGCAAGGCCCGGCCGGTCTCGGGCCAGTCGGTGTCGTTCGGGTAGAGCAGGGCCTCCTCGATCTGGGTGCGCATGGCGGTGATCGGGCTGCGCAGGTCGTGCGAGGCGTCGGAGGCGAACTTGCGCTGCTGCTCCACCGCCCGCTCCAGCCGGTCCAGCGTCTGGTTGACGGTGCGGGCCAGGTCGTCGAGCTCGTCCTGGTGCGTCGAGCGCGGGACCCGGCGCTCCAGGTCGGTGGCGGTGATCTCGGCGAGCTCGCTCTTGATGGCCTTCACCGGCTCCAGCGCCTTGCCCGCGGTCACCGAGGCCACGTTGGCCGTGACGAGCGAGACGGCCAGCACGCCGAGCAGCATGCCGAGCACGTACTCCAGGCTGATGTAGTAATGCACGTCGGGCGCGTAGGCGTACACCATCCAGCTTTCGCCGCGCACGGGCACCCAGTAGCCGACGGTGATCAGGCAGTGCTCGCCCGGGAGCCGGTCGGTGCAGGTCCGGCCGTCCACGCGCATGGCGTCGCCTTCGACCTTCGCCCTGGTCAGCGCGGGCAAGCCGAGCAGCGAGGAACTGGCCTGGCGGACCACGCCCCGGTCGTCGACCACCTGGATGAGGTCGACGCTCTCGGTGACGGCCACCGGCTTGAGGTCGTCCGGCGCGCGCCGCTCGACGTCGAAGGCGACCCGGCGCGCGGCCTGCGCCGCCTGCTCGGTCACATAGTTGGTGAGCAGGGTGTACAGCAGCGGGGTGGCCAGCACCACGCCGAGGAGGCCGGCGCAGAGCGTCGTCAGCAGGGTCACCACGGTCAGGCGGCGGCGCACCGACCATCGGGTGAGAGACCATCGCAGAAACAAGGCTCAGCCCTGCCGGAGCGGCAACCGCAGCACGAACCGGGCGCCCCTGTCGGAATCCTCGATGGTAAGAGTGCCGCTGTGCGTCTCGGCGATGTCGCGGGCGATGGCCAGGCCGAGTCCCGTGCCCCCGGCGTCGCGGTTGCGTGAGGCGTCCAGCCTGGTGAATCTCCGGAAGACCTCCTCCCGCTGTTCGGGCGCGATGCCGCCGCCGTCGTCCAGCACCTCCAGGGTGGCCGCGCCGTTCCTCCGGACGGAGACGCAGATCATCCTCTCGGCGTGCCGCTCGGCGTTGTCGAGCAGGTTCGTCAGCAGGCGGGCGAGCCTGAGCCGGTCGCCGGTGACCGTCACGCCCGACTGCAGCGTGATGACCACGAGCTTGGAACGGTGCCTGGCGGTCTCCACGGTGACCAGCTCGGACAGGTCCACCGACTCCTTGGCGGCGATCGTGCCCGCGTCGAGTTTGGCCAGCGTGAGCAGGTCGGTGACCAGGGCCTGCAGCCGCTCCAGGCTCGCCAGCAGGGCCCGGCCGGTCTCGGGCCAGTCGGTGTCGTTCGGGTAGAGCAGGGCCTCCTCGATCTGGGTGCGCATGGCGGTGATCGGGCTGCGCAGGTCGTGCGAGGCGTCGGAGGCGAACCTGCGCTGCTGCTCCATCGCCGCCTCCAGCCGCTCCAGCGTCTGGTTGGCGGTCTCGGCCAGGGCCCGGATCTCGTCGTCGTTGGCGGGCACCGGCACGCGCATGCCGCCGCCGCCGGCGGAGATCTCGGCCAGGTAGGCGCGGATGCGATCCACCGGCGCGAGCGTCTTGGCCACCACCCGCGAGACGCCGAACCAGGTCAGCGCCACCAACCCGAGAGAGAGTCCGAGCAGGGTGGCGGGCACGCTCGGGGAGACGTACCAGGGGACCGCCTTCTGGGTGGCGTAGACCAGCCAGTCGCCCGCCGGCCGATAGACGTGGACGACGACCAGGACGTTGCACTGGCCAGGGTACGTGGGCAGGTCGCACGTCTCCAGGAGCATTCTGGCCCCGCGGGTGGGTTCGAGCGTGCTCATGCGCGGTGCTCCGGCGAGGTCCTGCGTCGAGGACACCAGCCGTCCCCGGTCGTCGACCACCTGGATGCTGGGCTGGCCGGAACGCAGGACGTCGGGCAGCCGGTCCCGTTCGATCAGGTGGACCACCCGCAGGGCGGCGCCCGACACCGCGACCCGCTGCTCGTGGGCGGCCGAGGAGTGCAGCATGTAGAGCAGGAAGGAGTTGACCACGACGCAGAGCAGCGCCATGGCCACGCTGGCGAACAACGTCAGCCGCGCGCGCACGGACGTGCCGAACGGTGTGATCACGCCTTTCCCCCCGGTAACCAGGTGATCACATTAAGTCGCTACGATTCCAATTAGCGGAGATTCAGCGACAAATCTGGATAAAACACCACTAGAGCATTGCTCTGTACGCTCCTCCTGCGTGTGGATAAAGTAAGTGAGCGCTGATGCTGAGGAGTCGACGTGAATCTCGCTGATTACCGCCGCGCCGCCAGGGCCTGGCTGGTGGCCAACACCCCATCGGACGACCTGCCGCAGGGCGATCCGATCGCCCGCGCCAAGGACTTCATGGCCAGGCTCCACGACGCCGGCTACAGCGGCATCACCTGGCCGCGCCAGTGGGGCGGCCAGGGCCTCACCCAGGCCGAGGAGCGCGCCTTCGCCGCCGAGGCCACCCACTTCACCCTGCCCCTGTACGTCTTCTCCATCGGCCTCGGCATGACCGGCCCCACCCTGGTCGACCGCGGCACCGACGAGCAGCGCGCCCGCTTCGTCCGGCCGCTGCTGCGCGGCGAGGAGATCTGGTGCCAGCTGTTCTCCGAGCCGGGCGCGGGCAGCGACGTGGCCGCGCTGCAGACCAGGGCGGTGCGCGACGGCGACGGCTGGATCGTCAACGGCCAGAAGGTGTGGACCTCGGTCGCCCAGCACGCCGACTGGGGGCTGCTGCTCGCCCGCACCGACGTGGACGTGCCCAAGCACAAGGGCCTGACCATGTTCGTGGTGGACATGCGCCACCCCGGCGTCACCGTCCGGCCGCTCCGGGACATGAGCGGCCGGGCCAACTTCAACGAGATCTTCTTCGACGACGTGCCGATCCCCGACGAGCACCGCGTCGGCGAGGTGAACGACGGCTGGAGCGTGGCGGTCACGACGCTGCTGCACGAACGGCTGTCGATCTCCGCGGGCGTCGGCATGGGCGGCCGGCGGGACAACCCCGCCTCCGTCGCGGCGCTGCGCGAGGTGCTCGACACGAGTGACCCGCTGGTCCGCGACGAGCTCGTCGAGCTGCACATCCGCTCGCGCGCCCTGGAGCTGTTCAACCAGCGCCTGGCCCAGGAGACCAACGCGGGCGTCTTCCCCGGCGCCCGCGGCAGCGCCGCCAAGCTGCTGCTGGCCGAGCTCTACCTGTTCCAGGCCGACCTCGCCACCCGCCTCGCCGGCCCCGCCTCGGTCGTCGGCGGCCACCCGCTCGGCCAGGCGCTCAGCGTCGCCCCCGGGATGGCGCTGGGCGGCGGCACCAACGAGATCATGCGCAACATCATCGGTGACCGCGTGCTCAACCTGCCGCCCGAGCCGAGGATGGACAAGACCGTGCCGTTCAAGGACCTGAAGGTGGGGACGCAGACGTGAAGCTCGTACTCGACCAGGAGCAGCGGGAACTGCGCGCCGCCGTCCGCGCCTTCCTGGGCGCGGCCTCGCCGCTGCCCAAGGTCCGCGAGGGCTACGACCCCGAGGTGTACGCGCGCCTGTCCGGCGAGCTCGGCCTGTCCGGCCTGATCGTCGCCGAGGAGTACGGCGGAGCCGGCGCGGGCTTCGCGGAGCTGGCGGTCGCGCTGGAGGAGACCGGCGCGGCGCTGCTGCCCGGCCCCTTCCTGGCCACCACGTTCGCCGCCATCGCGCTGGCCCGGGTGCCGGACAAGGAGCTGCTCACCGCGATCGCCGAAGGCCGGCTCGCCGCCACCCTCGCCCTGCCGCCCGCCGACGCCGTCACCGCCGACCAGGTCGCGGGGGAGTCAGCCACCGTCACCGGGACGCTGACCCAGGTGCTGTCCGGCATGGAGGCCGACGTGCTGGTGGCGCCGGCGCTGACCGGCGGCGGCGTGGTCACGGTCGCCGTCGAACTCGCCGGCGAGGGTGTCACCAGGACCGCGCTGGAGACGCTCGACCCCACCCGGGGCCAGGCCAGGGTCGAGCTCGACGGCGCCCGTGCGCGGGTGCTCGGGGCCTGGCCCGAGGACGGCGCCGGCGACCGGCTGGCGGTGGCGCTGGCGGCCGAGCAGCTCGGCGTGATGCGGGCCGCGCTGGACGCCATCGTGGCGTATGCCAAGATCCGCGTGACCTTCGGCCGCTATATCGGCTCTTATCAGGGCGTCAAGCACAAGCTCGCCGACATGCACTGCAAGCTCGAACAGGCCGAGTCCATCGTGCGCTACGCCGCCTGGGCCGCCGACGAGTCCCCCGGCGAGCTGCCCGAGGCCGCCGCGCTGGCCCAGGCGTACGTCGGCCGCGCCTGCTTCGAGGTGGCCCGCGACCATCTGCTGCTGCACGGCGGCATCGGCTACACCTGGGAGCACGACGCGCACCTGTTCTACAAACGGGCCAAGACCGACGAGGTGCTGCTCGGCCCGCCCCGCGTCCACCGTGCCCGCCTCGCCGAGTCACTGGGGCTGTGATGGACGTCAGCGGGCTGCCGGGCTTCTACGCGATCGCCGGGGCCGACCCCGACCGGCTCGCGGTGATCGACGCCGACGGGTCCCGGACCACCTATGGCGAGCTGCTCGCGCGGGTCCACCAGGTGTCACACGGACTGCGCGCCCGCGGGCTCACGGACGGCGACGTCGTGGCGGGCGTGCTGCCCAACGGCCTGGACGCGATCGTCATGCTGATGGCGACCGGGCAGATCGGCCTCTACTACGTGCCCGTCAACTGGCATCTGACCGAGGCGGAGGTGGCGTACATCCTGGACGACTGCGACGCCAGGCTGGTCGTGGCGGGGGAGGCGCGGACGGTGCCGGGGGCCGAGACCGGCACGGACCGGCTGGCCGAAGGGCGGCCGGTCACCGCGCCGGAGGGGCGGGCCGCCGGGGCGGTCATGTGGTACACCTCCGGCACCACCGGCTTCCCCAAGGGGGTGCAGCGCCCGCTGCCGGGCGCCGAGCCGGAGAGCGTCGTGCCGCTCTACGCCTGGTTCCTCGGCGAGGTCCTCGACCTGCGGCCGGGCGACGGCGTGCACCTGGTGACCTCGCCGATGTACCACTCCGCGCCGTGCGCCCACACGCAGTTCGCGCTGCATCTCGGGCACACCGTGGTGATCGCGCCCCGGTTCGAGCCGGTCGCCGTCCTGGAGCTGATCGACCGGCACCGGGTGACGAACGCGATGATGGTGCCCACCATGTTCCACCGGATGCTGCGCCTGCCCGCCGAGGTCAGGCAGCGCTACGACGTCTCCAGCCTCCAGCAGGTCATCCACACCGCCGCCGCCTGCCCGGTCGCGGTCAAGCAGGCGATGATGGACTGGTGGGGGCCGGTGCTGTACGAGTACTACGGCTCCACCGAGTCCGCCATCGCCTTCGCCGTCAAACCGCACGACTGGCTGGCCAGGCCCGGCACCGTGGGCAGGCCCGCGCCCACGTTCGAGGCGAAGATCCTCGACGCGGCGGGGGAGGAGGCGCCCGCCGGCGAGCCCGGCCTCGTCCACGTCAAGTCCAGCCTGGGCACCTTCGAATACCGCAAGGACCGGGCCAAGACCGCCGCCAGCATGCGCGGCGAGTGGTACGCCCCCGGCGACATCGGCTATCTGGACGAGGACGGCTACCTCTTCCTGTGCGACCGGCGCACCGACCTGATCGTCTCGGGCGGGGTCAACATCTATCCCGCCGAGATCGAGGCCGCCCTGCTGGAGCACCCGGCGGTGGCCGACGTGGCCGTCATCGGGGTGCCGGACGAGGAGTGGGGCCACAACGTGGTCGCCCTCGTCGAGCCGGCCGAGGGTGTCACGCCGGGGCCCGAGCTCACCGCCGAGCTGCTCGGCCACTGCGGGCCGCGGCTCGCCAGGTTCAAGCACCCGAAGGTGATCGAGTACCGCGAGCGGCTGCCCCGCACCCCCACCGGGAAGCTCTCCCGCTCCGCGGTCAGGCAGGCGTACCTGGACGCGCGCTGAAGGTCAGCTCCTCGGTGTACCTCGGCACGCCGGCCGAATCGCCCAGGTAGAAGCGGGTCGCCAGGGTGCGCTCATGGGTGTCGAAGACCGTGCTCCAGGTCGTCCGCCACGGCTCGGCCGGATCGGCGCCGGTGGCCACCCGCAGCAGGCTCTCGCGCAGCTCCGCCGGCGACATGGTGGCCGCCTTGGCGCACTCGTGCAGCGCGCACAGCCGGCCGAACGTGCCGAAGGTGGCCGGGGTGTCCTCCGGCAGGTTCGCCGGGTCCGGGTTGCGGTGCAACAGGTGGTTGGTGACGGCGAGCGGCTCGCCCGGGTTCTCGATGATGTGCTCGGAGCCGTCCTTGCCGCGCTCCCACACGAACGCCCCTCCGTGGGCGTCGGCGACCAGGTAGTGCAGGCCCATGCCGTGGTCGTAGTGCTTGGCCCCGAGCAGCGCCTGCTTGGCCTGCTCCACGGTCTCGCAGGTGTCGACGAGGAACCGGGGAGCCTGCACGCTGCTCAGGCCGACCTGGGGAGCGAACTGCTCGGGCGGCGCGGCGTCGGTGACGTCGGCGATGAGCAGCATCACGGCCAGGCCCGCCTCGTTGACGCCGTCCATGCAGCCGTCCAGGTCGGACATGGTGATGACGGTGGAGGCCAGGCCCTCGTCCGGCACCGTGGAGATGACGTGGGGGCGCGAGGCCATCGGCAATTCGCCGGGGGCGGGCTCGGCGCCACCCATGATCTCGGTTGCCGTCATGGTGAAGAAGTCGTAGTTGCGGCCGGTCCTGCCGTGCCCGTCGGTGGCGCGGGCAGGCGGGCACCACAGCGCCGAGCAGCCCGACCCCGCCGGGACGTAGCCGAGGCCGTCGAGCGCGAGCTCGTCCTGGTCCGGGTCGAGCCCGAGCACCTGGGCGGCGCCGTCCAGCCGGGCGTGGTGCTGCGGCCAGTGGCGCTCGAACCAGGTTCTGCGGGCCCTGCCGACCGTGGGATCGATCGGCTGCGGCGCCCAGCCGAGGCTGCGCGCGCGCTCGGCGAGCTGCCTGCCGATCTCCACCTGCGAGCCTCGGAGCGTCAGGTGGTGAACGAGCTGAAAGTCGTCCCTGCTTCCCGCTATCTGCGCGATGTCCATGCGCCGACCCTGGCCGGGGGCGCTGACCGGCCTCTTACCGCCCGCTGACCGCCCGGCCGTAACGCTCCGCCAGCACGCGTACGGCGTCCGCCAGCTCGGGCGGGTCGAGCACCTCGAAGTCCAGCCCGAGGAAGCCGACCCAGGTGGCCATCCCGTTGAGGTCGTCGCCGCCCAGCCTGAGCAGGCAGGATTCGTCGTCGACCGCCTCGATGTCCAGCTCGGGCGAGGGCAGCCGGGCCCGCAGCGCCTCCGCCGAGACGCGCACCAGGACCGTCCCCCGATGGCGCCACATGGCGCTGTTCACGCCCTTCTCCACGTACGCCGCCACATCGCCGTCGGCGGGCAGGTCACGCTGGGTGAAGCGGGGCCCCGCAGGCGTGCGCGGGCTGATGCGGTCGGCCCGGAACGTCCGCCAGTCCCGCCGCTCGGTGTCGTAGCCGACCAGGTACCACCGGCTGTGGCGGTGCACGAGCCGGTACGGCTCCACGTCCCGCACACTGTCGGCGCCGTCGTGGCCGGTGTAGTCGAAGCGGAGCCGCTCGCGGTCGCGGGCCGCGTTCGCGATCGTGGTCAGCACCTCCGGCGCCACCAGCGGCGACTTGCCGGGGATCTGCCCAGGGATCTGCACGGTGAAGGCGTTGAGCGTGGTGACCCGCCGCCGCAGCCGCGACGGCAGCACCTGCTCCAGCTTGGCCAGCGCGCGCACCGAGGACTCCTCGATGCCCGCCACGCCGCCGCCCGCCGCCCGGCCGAGCCCGACCGCGACCGCCACGGCCTCCTCGTCGTCGAGCAGCAGCGGAGGCAGCGCGGCCCCGGCGCCCAGCCGGTAACCGCCGGCCACGCCGGGGGTGGCGTGCACCGGGTAGCCGAGGCTGCGCAGCCGTTCGACGTCGTTGCGGATCGTCCTGGTCGAGACCCCGAGCCGCGCGGACAGCTCGGGGCCGGACCACTCCTTGTGCGCCTGGAGCAGGGACAGCAGCTTGAGCAGGCGGGCCGAGGTTTCCAGCATGCCTGCCAGTCTGCCCGCTATCGAGGAAGGTTCGCTTCCGCATTGCCGACGGCGGTCAGCCTCCGAAGATTCGCTGGATCTGCTGGAACAGCACGATGACGGTCAGCGTGCCGAAGAAGGCCACCGACCAGATCAGCGCGCCGAGCCGGTAGGAGCGGACCTTGATGGCCTCGGGCAGCGACTTGCGGTTGAGGATGATGAGCAGGATCGAGTACACGAACATCATCACGGCCGCGAAGCTCGCCGAGAACACCAGCAGGATGAGCGGCTGGTCGAAGCCCAGCAGCAGGATCAGCGTGCCGATGATGGCGATCGCCCAGACCACCAGGAAGTACACGCGGTTGACCGAGATGGCCCGGTCACGCAGGTAGACGGTCTTGAGCATGTCCGAGGCCAGCCGCGAGGTGTAGTCGACGATGCCCATCGCCGAGGCGAACAGCGCCAGCGCGCCGATCACCCAGAACAGCACGCCGAACCACGGCCCCACCACCTCCTGCAGCACCTGACCCTCGACCTGCAGGAAGTCGATGCTGTTGGCCAGGCCCTCCCGGCCGAACACGGTGGAGTAGGCCAGCATCGACATCAGCGCGATCGTCACGAACGACACCAGCGCGAACGTGGACGCCTGCTCGATGTTGGCGAAGCGCCACCACGCCCGCCAGCGCTCCAGGTTCGCCTTCGTGGGCGCGAACTGGAAGCCGGTCGACGCGGCGGCCTCCTCGTGCCCGGTGACCGGACTGACCAGGCGCGGCACGTACAGGCCCATGCCGAAGCCCTTGTCGCGGATCCAGTTGCTCTGGCACAGGTTCTGCCCGCCGCCCGCGCCCGCGTAGGCGATGGCGCCCATCAGCAGGGCGAAGTCCAGCGGCGGCACCGGGAACTGCGCGCCGACGCTCAGGCCGCGGCCGAGCTGCACCCAGCTCTCGGCGGTGATCGCGAACACGATGGCGACCACCACGAGGATGACCACTAGGCCGATCTTGACGAAGATCACCCGTTCCAGCGCGACGTAGATGATCGGCGCCAGCGTCAGCCCCAGCGCGATCACCAGCAGCATGCCGATGGCGATCCAGCGCACGCTCTCCTCGCCCGTACCGGTCAGGTAGGTCACCATGGTGGCCGACGTCGTCACCCACCCCGGCCACAGGTTCGAGCCGAGCGTCATGAGGACGAACACCAGCCCCCAGTGTTTCCACATCCGGCTGAACCCGGTGAGCGCGGTCTCGCCGGTGGCCAGCGTGTAGCGCTCGATCTCCATGTTGAGGAACCACTGGGTGATGATGCCGATCAGGGCGCCCCAGATGAACACCAGGCCCACCTGGGAGGCGATGTACGGCCAGAGGATGAACTCGCCCGAGGCGAGCCCCACTCCGGCTCCCACCAGGCCGGGGCCGATGATGCGCCACGGCGACCGCGGTGGGTCGGGCAGATCACGGATGGCGACGGGGGGTAGGACTCGCGCAGGAACCGTTGGAGTGAATTCCGTCATGCGGATCTCCTTGCTCGCTCTTCCTTATCGCCACATTACAGAGAGCCGAAACTACGGTGGAATACCCCGTCAACGATGATTCACAATGTATTTTCCGTCGCTGGTCATGCCCGTGACATGAGCTCCTCGGGAGAGCCGCCCGCCGAGCGCCTCCCGCATGGCCAGCCGCCATTCCCGCGCCGCCCCCGGATCCTCCCGGCGCAGCGTCTCGATGTCGCGCGGAGTCGCCACCAGTACCACGGGGCCGGACACCGCCGTCACGACCGGACGCTCACCGACCACCTCCAGCGCGCACGGCCACGCCGGCTCGCGCGCCTCGCCGCCGGGCGGCTCGGCCAGGCGCCACACCGTCAGCAGCCGGTCGGACTCGTCCCCCTCGTTGATCGCGTCGCCCATGACGCCGTAGAAGCTCTCCAGGTACGCCTCCGGCCTGGCCCCCAGCTTGACCAGGTTGAAGTGCGCGTTCCTGCGCACCAGCGGGTCGAACGTCCAGGTGATCCGGCCCAGCCCGTGCTCCAGGCACCAGGCGCGCTGGTGCAGCTTGAGCGCGTAGCCGACGCCGCGCCCCAGCACCGCCCCGGTGACGTGCGAGTGCAGGGTCCGATCCGCCGCCAGGAACCCCACCGACGCGCCCACCAGAGCCTCGCCCTCGAAGGCGCCCGCCACGTAACCGCCCGTGTGCGAGAAGGCGACCAGCAGCTCCATCGGCACGGGTGCATTGCCCGGCTCGGGATGCCAGATGTCGTCGAAGAGCCGGTACACCCGCTCGAACTCGGCGAACTCCCGCAACTCGCGGATCACCACGCCGCTGCGCTCGGCCGCCGCCACCGCCAGATCCGTCACGAAGGGGTCATACCCAGCATCTCCCCGAAGAGCCGGTGCACGTTACCGCCGATGATCTTCTGTACGTCCTTGTCCGGCACACCGCGTCCGAGCAGCCCCTCGGTCACCATGGGCAGCCCCGCCGGGCCGTCCAGCCCGGGGATGGCCGCGTTGACGTCCACGCCGTAGGTGTGCTCGCAGCACGGCGGCGTCAGGTCCGTCAGCACCTCGCGGACGAAGTCCGGCCCCATGCCGACGTGGTCGATCCCGGCCACCTCCACGACGTGCTCGATGTGGTCGAGCAGGTGGTCCAGCGTCGCCTCGTGCTCGTTCTCGGTGAGGAACCCGGCGAAGAAGTTCACGCAGATCACGCCGCCCGTGCCGGCCACGCCGCGCAGCTGCTCGTCGGTCAGGTTGCGGTGGTGGTCACGCAGCGCGCGGGCCGAGGAGTGGGTCGCGATCAGCGGCTTGGTGGCCAGCTCCAGCACCTGCGCCACCCCCGAGGCGCCCAGGTGGGAGACATCGAAGACGATGCCGAGCCGCTCCATCTCGCGCAGCGCGGCCACGCCGTGCGAGGTGAGCCCGCTGCCGGTGGCGTCCTCGCCGCTGCCGTCGGCCAGCGGCGTGCGCCCCCAGTGCGCGATCGAGGCCACCCGCACGCCCAGCCGGTGCACGGTGGAGATCAGCTCCACGCTCGCGTCCAGCCCCGGCATGCTCTCCATGGCCAGGACCAGCGCGATCAGGCCGGCGTCGAGCGCCGCGTCGATCTCCGCCGCGTCACGGCAGAGCCGTACGTGCTCCGGATTGCCCTCGGCCAGCACGTGCGCGCACTCGATCATGCGCAGCGTCTGCCGCAGCGCCCCCTCGGGCCGGTAGCCGTCGTCGATGAAGACCGGCAGGACCTGGAGGTTCACCCCGCCGTCGAGGAGCTGCGGCAGCCAGCGCTCACGGAAGAAGGCGGCCCACTTCGCGCGCGGCCTCGCCGCGACGGCCATCAGGAGGTCGTTGTGGGTGTCGGCCACGAGGGAGCGCTGGTGCAGGGAGGTCGTCATAGGTCGGACGCTACCTGGTGGGCTCCGCCACGGCCATGTGGCGCCGTACGAGATCATCCGCTTCTCCTTGGCGGGGCGTCACACCTGTCTGTACGCCCGCCGCGGCGGCCTGGCCGTCAGCCTGCGATACAGGGTGGCCGGGCCGGGCCAGTTGTTCGTGACGCGGCCCTCGGCCGTCTTGTACCAGCTCTGGCAGCCGCCCCACACCATCCGCGCCATCGACGCGTCGAGCCGCGCGCGCCAGGCGGACATCACCTCCGGCCGCACCTCCAGCCGCCTGCCCCGCGACAGGTGCGGCAGGCACGCCATGATGTGGTTCACCTGGCACTCGATCATGAAGACGATCGAGTTGTGCCCCAGATTCGTGTTGGGGCCGTACAGCAGGAAGAGGTTGGGGAAGTTCGGCGCGGAGATGCCGAGATAGGCCTCGGCGCCGTCCGCCCACTGCTCGGCGAGGTCGCGTCCGCCGCGTCCCGTCACCCTCATGGGAGCGAGGAACTCGGTGCTCCTGAAGCCCGTGGCGTAGATGATCGTGTCCACCTCGTACGACGACTCCGCCGTCCGCACGCCCTTCGGCGTGATGCGGACGATCCTGTCGGTCACCACGTCCACGTTGGGTCTGCACAGGGCCGGATAGAACGCGCTGTCGATGATCACCCGCTTGCAGCCGGCCGGGTAGCCGGGCGTGAGCTTGGCCCGCAGGCTCGGATCCGCCACCTGGGCGTGCAGGTGGGCCAGGGCGCGCTTTCTCAGCAGCTCCCTGCTCCAGCCCTGGGCGAGGGCCGGGTAGAGGGTGTTCTCGGCGTAGCGGAAGATCCACTCGCGGTAGGCGCGCTGGAGGCCGGGCAGGTAGCGGAAGGCCAGCCTGGCGGCCGGGGCGAAGGTGGCGTCGGGCTTGGGGATCACCCAGTTCGGGGTCCGCTGGAACAGCTCCAGGCGCTCGGCCCGCTCAGCGACATGGGGGACGAACTGGGCGGCCGACGAGCCGTTGCCGATCACGGCCACCCGTCCGCCGGTCAGGTCGTGCTCGTGGTTCCAGCGGGCCGAGTGGAAGGACGTGCCCTCGAACTCCCGCATGCCGGGGATGTCGGGTAAGCGGGGGCGGCTGAGCTGGCCTACGCCCATCACCACCACGTCGAACGCCTCGGAGCGGCCGCCTTCGGTGGTGAGGTGCCAGCGGGAGCCGTCGAAGTCGGCGGCGGTGATTTCTGTGGCGAACCGGATTTTTCGCCTGACGCCGTATTTATCGGCGCAGTGATGTAAATATCTGAGAATTTCGGGCTGCCCGGGATAGCGGCGGGTCCAGCTCGCGTACTTCTCGAAGGAGTACGAGTACAGGTGCGAGGGGATGTCGCAGCCCGCGCCCGGATAGCCGTTGTCGCGCCAGGTGCCGCCGAGGTCACCCGCCTTCTCGAAGACCGTGTACGAACCGATCCCGGCCCGCTCCAGCCGGATCGCCATGCACAGCCCGCCGAACCCCGCTCCGATGATCGCGACCCTAGGTGTCATGCCGCCCTCCACCCGCGTCAGGATCCACTTACACTACGTCGGACGCCATCCCGTGCCCACCCCTTGGAGATCAACGCCCCGAGCCCCCGCCGACGGCCATCCCCGTCCATCGCAGGGCCGTCACGTTCGTCCGCCGCCTCCGGGGACCCGCGCCCCCGCCGCCTGGGACCGACGCCCCGGGCCGTCGCCGTCCGCCACGGCGTCCCCCGGTGAACCGATAGTCTGCGCAGGTGGCTGCTGTGACACTGACCGACGTGATCGACGTGCTCGAGGTGGCCTACCCGCCCGCCCGAGCCGAGTCCTGGGACGCGGTGGGCCTGGTCTGCGGCGATCCGGCCCTGCCGGTGAGCCGGGTGCTGTTCGCGGTGGACCCGGTCGCCGCCGTCGCCGAGGAGGCCCTCGACTGGGGCGCCGACCTCATCGTCACCCACCATCCGCTCTACCTGCGCGGCGTCACCGGCGTCGCCGCCACCACACCCAAGGGACGCCTGCTCCACACGCTGATCAAGCATGACATCGCCCTCTACACCGCCCACACCAACGCCGACGTGGCGAACCCGGGCGTGTCCGACGCCCTGGCCCGCGCCGTCGGCCTGGTGGGCGACCTGGTGCCGCTGCGGCCGTTCCCGGACGACCCCTGGCGCGGGCTGGGCCGTATCGGGGACCTGCCCGAGGAGACGACGCTCGGCGAGTTCGCCGAGCGGGCCGCCGCCGGGCTGCCGCGCACCTCGTGGGGCATCCGCGTCGCCGGTGACGAGTCCCGCCGCGTCTCCCGGGTGGCCGTCAGCGGGGGAGCGGGCGACTCACTCCTGGACACCGCCCGTGCCGCGGGGGTGGACGTGTTCCTCACGGCCGATCTGCGACACCACCCGGCCAGCGAGTTCGTGGAGGCGGGCGGGCCCGCGCTGATCGACGCCGCGCACTGGGCCACCGAATGGCCGTGGCTCGACAGCGCCGCGTCCATCCTGGGCTCCAGTGGCGTTAACGTTGAGACACGTGTCTCCGCCACGGTCACCGATGCTTGGACAAGAGGATATTGATCATGAAAGCAGCCCCCGAGGCCCAGAAGCGACTGCTCGACCTGGCTGAGCTCGACTCCAAGCTCGACCGGCTGGCACACCGCCGCCGCACCCTGCCCGAGCTGGCCGAGATCGACGAGCAGTCCAAGCGCTACGCCCGGCTGGTCACCCAGGCGATCGAGGCCGAGACCGAGGCGAGCGACCTCGCCCGCGATCAGATCAAGGCCGAGGGCGACGTCGACACCGTCCGCACCCGCGCCGACCGCGACCAGAAGCGGCTCGACTCCGGCGCCGTGACCTCGCCGCGTGACCTGTCCGGCCTGCAGTCCGAGATCGGCTCGCTGCAGCGGCGGCAGAGCGACCTCGAAGAGGTCGTGCTGGAGATCATGGAGCGCCGCGAGGCCGCCGACGCCCAGGTGCGCGACTTCGGCGCGAAGCGCGACGAGCTCGCCGCGGTCCTGTCCGCCTCCGAGGCCCGCCGCGACGCCGCCTTCGCCGAGATCGACAAGGAGGCGGCCGAGCTGCGCACCGACCGCTCCGCCGCCACCGGCGACATCCCCGCCGACCTGCTGGCGCTCTACGAGAAGCTCAGGGACCAGTACGGCGTCGGCGCCGCGATGCTGCACGGCGGCCGCTGCCAGGGCTGCAAGGTGGCCCTGTCCATCGCCGAGATGAACCGGATCAAGGCCGCGCCGCACGACGAGGTGCTGCGCTGTGACGAGTGCCGCAGGATCCTCGTCCGCACCCCGGAGTCAGGCATTTGACCTCGTACGTCATCGAAGCCGACGGCGGGTCACGCGGCAACCCGGGCCCGGCCGGCTACGGCGCCGTGGTCAAGGACGCCTCCGACGGCCAGGTGCTGGCGGAGGCGGCCGAGGCGATCGGCGTCGCCACCAACAACGTGGCCGAGTACCGCGGCCTGATCGCCGGCCTCCGCTCGGTGCTGGAGCTGGCCGGCGACGGCGCCCAGGTGGCCGTGCGGATGGACTCCAAGCTGGTCGTCGAGCAGATGGCCGGCCGCTGGAAGGTCAAGCATGAGGGGCTGCGCCCGCTGGCCCTGGAGGCGGCCAAGCTCGCCAGGCGGCTGCGGGTGACGGAGTGGACCTGGATCCCCCGCGCCCGCAACCAACACGCCGACCGCCTGGCCAACGAGGCCATGGACGCCGCCGCCAAGGGCCTGACCTGGAAGGCGGGCGGCTCCGCCGTACACCACGAAACGACCGGCGACACACCACCCGCCTCCGGCGCGGCCCCACGGACCGCCCCCCGAGCGCGCGATGCGAGCGCGCAGCCGACGGCGAGCGCGCGACCTACGGCGGGAGATGCGGCCGCGCAGCCTGCGGCGAGTGACTCGGCCGCGCAGCGGACGGTGAGTGACTCCCGGGCGCGGACTGCCGCGAGTGGTCCGACCGCGCGGCGGACGGCGTCCCTGGTGGAGCAGACGGATCTCCTGGATGCGGGCGACATTCCGGATTTGTCCGCCCCCACCGCCTCCGTGGCAGCGGCCCAGCAGCGCACCAGAGGCACCGGCTGGTCCCCTCCCACCCACGTGGCGACCTCCCTGGTCTTGCTCAGGCACGGCGAGACCCCGCTGTCGGTGGAGCGGCGCTTCTCGGGCCTCGGCGACCCCGACCTCACACCCAACGGCCTGGCCCAGGCCACGGCGGCCGCCGAGAAACTGTCGCGCGACCCGTACCGGCCAGACGTGATCGTCACCTCCCCCCTCACCCGCGCCAGGCAGACGGCCCAGGCCGTGGCGGCGCGGACGGGCCTCGACTACGAGGTGGACGAAGACCTCAGGGAGACCGATTTCGGCGCCTGGGAAGGGCACACGTTCACGGAGGTCCAGCGACGCTGGCCCGCCGAGCTCGCGGCCTGGCTGACCGACCCCGACACCCCACCCCCCGGAGGCGAGAGCTTCGCCACGGTGGCACGCCGCGTCGAACGAGCCCAGCAGCGGCTCAAGGACACCTACGAGGGCCGCACGATCCTGGTGGTCTCCCACGTCACCCCCATCAAGACCCTGCTGCGCCTGGCCCTGCTGGCACCCCCGGCGGCCCTCTACCGCATGCACCTCGACCTGGCCTGCCTGTCCCTGATCGAGCACTACGCCGACGGCCAGTCCGTCGTCAAGACGTTCAACGACACGTCCCACCTGCGCTGACCGGCCCCCGAGGCCGGTCGTGCCGGGTGCCGCCAGAACACCCGGCACGACCATCGTGCACCGCCCCCCTCAGGCGATGACACTCCCCTATCCCATCGCCCCGATCTTGTCATTTGCTTGCGAACAGCTTGCATGCGATAACCTCGACTCAGACGAGCCGGCCGGGCGGCCGCGTCGGGCCCGCACGGGCCCGCCGAGGAAGGTCCGGGCTCCACAGGGCAGGGTGGTCGGTAACGCCGACCCGGGGTGACCCGCGGGACAGTGCCACAGAAAACAGACCGCCTCCCGGTCTCCGGGAGGTAAGGGTGAAACGGTGGTGTAAGAGACCACCAGCGCCCACGGTGACGTGGGCGGCTCGGTAAACCCCACCTGGAGCAAGGTCAAGAAGGGACGCCTTCCGGGGCGTCCCGCGTGCACCGCTTGAGGGCTGCCCGCCCGAGGCGCACGGGTAGACCGCTTGAGGCCGCCGGCAACGACGGCCCTAGATGGATGGTCGCCCCTTCGCATCGCGAAGGACAGAACCCGGCCTACAGGCTGGCTCGTCCCTCTCCGCCCCTGTGACCAGGGGCGGAGCCATGTTCAAGATTGCCTGTTCCGTCCCTGTTCCGTCCCTGTTCCGTGAGACTCGGAAGCAGGAGCGCATCAATCGCCCCGCGCCCGAGATCGTCTTGGTCCGGGAAGAGGTGCCCATAGGTGTCCATCGTCTCGGCAATGGTGGCGTGGCCCAGACGAGTCTGGATCACCTTGGGGTTGAGGTTCGCTGCAATCAGCCCGGAGGCGTAGAAATGCCTCAGATCGTGGAACCGAGTGCCCTTGGGAAGGCCGGCCTTTTCGACGGCCTCGCGCCAGCATTCGTTGAACGACTTTCGCTGAGCGATACGACGACACCTGTTGGTGATGAGGACGCCCTCTGGGCCAGCGGCGTAGCGCGTCTGATGCTCTTTGATCTGGGCGAGGACGAGGTCATCGCCAGGCAGCGCGCGGCGTGATGCCTTGGTCTTGAGCTCGACCAATTCGCCGTTCTGCGCTTGGCGGTGAACGAGAACGCGCTTGGCTCCCAGCTCGACCTTGGAGACCGTCAGTCCGAGGGCCTCACCAAGTCGAAGCCCGAGCCCGAAGCCGAGCCACACGGCCAGCTGGTAGCGAGGGGTCATGGCGTTGGCGAGAGCCAAGACAGCCTCTACTGGCAAGGGCTCGACCATGCGGGCCGTGATGCGCGGTAGGGGAACGCGTGAGCACGGGTTGTTGGGGATGTCGCCGTCATCGACGGCGGCTTGCATGACGAGACGCAGGACCGCGAACACGGTGTGCACCGTCGTCGGGGCCAAGGTCTTGTTCAACCGTGCGACGACGGCTTTCATGTCCGCCCTGGTGAGGCTGCCGATCCGCCTTTCGCCCAAGGCGGGGATCAGGTGCGCGTGCAGGTGGACGGTATAAGTGTCGAGACTGTTGGTCCTCAAGTGCACCTGTGATGGTAGCCACTTGTCCTGGGCGTACTGACGAAAGAGGAGCCTGCCCCTGCGTTCGTCGACATAGACACCACGGAGCCGGTCAGCCTCCTTGGCCGTTCCATGATTCGTCGCCTGGACTTTGGTCGTGAAGGCTTTCGTTTCCTCCTTGCCGTCTGGCCCGATCCAGATGGCGAGCCAGCGCTTGGCCTCTTTGCTGCCGCCGTTGTCGGGATGCCGTTTCGTCTTCTGTCGATGCTTTTGACCATCTGATCCTGTGACGGTCCGGAACCAGAGGTCACGGACGCGAGCCATCAGGCCGCATCTCGTTGCTGACGGAACCAGTCAAGAACGTCCTCCTCCAGGTAGCGGAGGTGACGACCGACACGGGCCGCCTTCGGGCCGATTCCTCGGTGTCGCCATTGGTACAAGGTGGCAACGGGCACGCCGAGGAAGGTTGAGACGTCTTCGGTGCTCCATGTTCGCTGGGTGGTGGGATTCATGGCGGTGGTGCACTCCGTTCGCGGTCTGAGGTTGGTCAGGCGGCGAGCGGTGTGGACGAACTGCATGCCTGGTGGTGGGCGAGTTCTTCGCGTCCTGCTCGGGTGCGTTCGCGGGCTTGGGCCGCTGCCGTGTTGGCGAGGAGTTGGTCACCGGTCGTGTGCCAGCCGGTGCCTGCGTAGGTGAGGAATCCGATGACGAGGGTGGTTTCCTCGGTTTTGACGTCAAGGACGGCTTGACGCTGAAATGGCGTTGGTTCGGGGTGTCCCTCTGGCCCTTGCTGGCCTCGGTTGAGGGCGTGTGCGCGTTTGTAGGCGGCTCGTTGTTCGCGGATGGAGCCGAAGGTGATCGAGTAGCGGCGGGCTTTGGTGAGGAAGTGTCCGCCGAAGCCGAGCATGTGCGCCCACCTGCGCAATCCTCTCCATTCAGGAGTATGACCGAGCGTCCAGGCGGCAGCGATGAGTCGTTCGGGGTGGGTGCCGGCGGGGTTGGCGTACAGATCGATGGTGTCGGCGGTGAGCCGCCGGGAGGTGTGACCGGTGGCCTCAGTGCCTTTGGTGGAGTACTTGGCCAGATAAGCGGCTACGGCCTGGTCATCGAGGGCGTCGCCGGAGGCCGACAGGGTGATGGGCCGGATCTCATGCTGTCCGCCCCAGGCGATGGGCCAGCCGCCGGGCATGTCCGGGTGAGCGGGCGTGGTGTAGGTGATGGTGGTGGCCGCGAGGGTGACAGCGGCGGTGATGTCGTCGGTGGTGATGCCGTCCGGGGGCGGGGTGATGGCGTCGGGCTGGTCGGGGTCGATGCCGTCCAGGCGGAGCAGGATGTGGAAGTGGACAGCGCCGCGTGCTTGGTATTCAGCGGCTTTGCCGTGGGAGAGCCGGACTTTGGGCAGGCCGCGTTGCCGGGCGAGCTGGTTGAGGTGTCGTTCGGCGTGTTGTTTGGTGCGGCGCCAGAGTTCTCCGGCGTGGTGGTTCCACACGACGTGGTGGGCGTGGTCGTAGCAGTCGGGGCACAAAGGCCGGCCAAGCTGTTCGTCGCCGGGGGAGTGGCGTTGCCAGCAGGCCAGCGGCTTTCCGTGGGGGCAGGCAGGGTTGCCGCGGCGGGCATGGCAGGGGGTGGGGCGGCAGGTACAGCGGGTTTTGTCGCGGCAGGAGCAGTGGCGGACGTCGCGGGTGTGGACGGGGCCGAAGGAGGGGGCGGTGAGGGTGGCGAAGACGGCCGGGTGGGTGCGGACGGTGTCGGGGATGGTCTTGCCGCCAACGAGTCCGGCCCGGACGAGGTGGTAGGCGTCGTGTTGGTAGGTGGTGGCGCAGGCGGGGCAGACGGTGTGGCGGCGGTTGCCGCAGGCTTTGTAGATGACGCCGTCGGGCAGGGTCGAGGTGTGCCGGACGGTGAGGATCTCGCCGGTGCGGGTGTCGACGGCGGCCAGGTTGCCGTGCAGCCGGATGGGGTGGGTGCAGGCGGCGGCTGATTCGACGTGGCCGAGCCAGGCGGGGTAGTCGGGGCGTGCGGCGCGTTCCAGGGCGGTGCGGATGTGCTGGCGAGGTTCACGCGCGAAGAGGGGTTCGGTGTTCGCCCCCACGCCCGGGGCCAGGGAAGTGGTCCCGGGGGTGAGAGCCAGCGCCGAAGCGGTGTCGAGCTGGAGTTGCATGGGTCAGTGCTGTCCTTCCAGGGCGGGGGTGGGCAGTTGTAGGACCGGCAGGGCCGGGGTCCGCTCCTGGACGGTGCGGTCGGTGTGTGCGTGGTCCTGGCGCTCGTGGCCGAGGGGCGCGTCCGCAGGTTGAGGTGTGGTTTCCGGGTCAGGTTCCGGCACGGTGGCTGTGTCGAGTGCCACCGGTTGCGTAGTCGGAGTGCGGGAAAGCACGAGTTTGGTGAGGGCTAGGAAGGCCAGGGCAGGGATTGCGGCGATCAGCCAGCCAGTGGGGTGAGGCTTGGCGACAGCGATTTGGGCCGCGATGGACAGACCGGCGGAGGCGATGAGGACGATCATCGGATAGGCGATGGATTGTCCGTTGCGCTTGCGTCGCCGGACTTCCAGGCCGGAGGCGGTGGGGGTGAGTTCGGAGATGACGGCGTTGGCCCAGCCGAACCATTCGCTGGTTCCTTCGGGGCTGTTGGCCATGGTCCAGTCGTGGACGTGGGTGAAGGAGGCGGCTCCGGCCATGAGGCCGACCAGGAGCAGGATGACGAGCTGGACGCCGGATTCGACGCGTTCGCTGCGGGAGGCGTGATCAGTGTTCAGCTGCATGTGAACCTCCACTTGTCGTGGCAGTCGTTGCATTCGCCCAGGGAGCGGGCGATGTAGTACGGCTTCTCGGTGCCGCAGGTGGAGCAGATCCGCCGAGCGCGCAAGGCCTTTTGGATGGCGGCCATCTGCGCTGGAGTCGCGGTGCGCTTGGGCTTGGCGAGGTCCTCGCGGTAGAGGTAGGCGACACGTCGACCGCGACGCCAGATGATCTGTGCGGCTATGTCTTGGCCGCCGGGGCGCAGCTGCTTGGCGCGTAGTTGCCGCACGGTGAGCAGGCCGGGCGGAGCCCAGCGGTAGGGGTAGGTGGGCAAGCCGCCGTGGCGGATGCCGTCAGGGTCGTAGAACTCCAGGTAGACGCCCTTGGTTCGGGTGACGTAGTCGAGCCGGGGTATGCGGGGGCCGGTCATCGCTGTTCACCGCCCCAGCGCTGTTGGGCGGCCTGGCGGGTGATGCCGAGAGGGCGGGCGATGTCGGCCCAGGAGTAGCCGTAGTTGGCTCGGAGTTGGATGACGGCTTGGGCGATGGCGTGGTCGAGTTCGGCGACGACGCCAGCGAGGTCGGCGAGGGCTTCGATGTCGCCTTCGGCGATGCGCTTGCTGTAGGCGCGGATGATCCTTTTGAGGAAGGCGGCGTAGTCGGGGGTTTCGATGGAACGGCTCATGAGGCGCTCCGCTTCATGCGGCGCGCGCGTAGAGCCTTGTCGAGAGCGGCCAGCTGCTTGCTGGTGGGCGTGCGCTTGGGCAGCGCGCGGGTGACGTCGTAGAGGTAGGCGACACGGCCGCCTTTGCGCCACAGGATTTGGGCGACGGGGGCTTGTCCGCCGGGACGCAGGCCGAGGGCGGCAAGTTGGCGTCGGGTCTTCAGATGCTTGGGTGCCCACTTCCACGGATAAGTGGGCAAGTTGTACTGAGCGCCCATGGGGTCGTAGAAGACGACCCGGGTACCGGGGGTGGCGTTGAGCCGTTCGAGCTGCGGTATCCGAGCAGCCGAAGCGGGGATACAGTGCATGGCAGTTCTGCTCCTTTGCTGGGAGTGAGCTGAGGCGAGGGCCGGGGATCTTTGGCGAGAGGTCCGGCCCTCGCGTGCATGGTCAGTCGGTGCCGTCAGCCAAGGTGATGGGGTCGCCGCAGCAGGTGCAGCGCCAGCCGTCAGCGGCCAGGTAGGTGGAGCGGCACTGTCCGTCGCACAGGACGAATTCGGCGGTGCCGTTGCTGTCGGTGCCGAAGATGAGCCACGGGGACTGGCAGATCGGGCAGGCCAGCGCCCAGGAGATGAGACCCATGGCGAGTACCTCGGCGCAGGCCGGGCAGTAGCAGCGGCCGTTTTCACGCTGGCCGATGAGCCAGCCGGCGGGTGTCGCCTCAAGCAGGGCGACGGTGTTGCGGCATTGGTTGTCGCACTGGGCTATCCAGTTGCGTAGGTCGGGGCTGCCGTTGGGGTGATAGACCTTGTGGATCACAGCGGCCTCCAGTGCGGGTCGTCGTAGGCGGAGGCCGGGACGGTCATCGCGGTCGTTTCTCCATCGATGCCGGTGTCGACGTCGTTCTTGAGCCAGAACATGGGCAGACGCCAGGTGTAGGGGCGGCTGAGTTCGTCGTACCAGCGGGTGTGCTGGATGATGTGCGGGCTTTCCAGCCAGGCGATACCGGGGTTGGCCTCAGCGGGCATCGGGGCACACCTCCCCGCAGTGCTCGCATTCGAGGCGAGGGCCGTGTCGTGGTGCATGTTGGGTTCTCCATTCAGGCGGCGAGAGGTATGGGGGCCTGGTCGCCGTTGCGGCGGGTCCAGGTGACGTAGTCGACGAGCTGGTGGATTTGCGCGTCGGTGAGGTAGGCGGCTTTGACCAGGTGCGGGATGCCGCCTTCGGCGATGAGGTAGAAGACGCCGGGGGTTTCCGGGCTGATGGCTTGGGCGTTGAATCCGGCCGAGGCCCAGCCGTGGCCGAGGATGATGTCGGAGCTGTTCGGGGTGGTGCAGCGGAAGGCTGCCCGGTAGCCGAACAGGTCGCGTAGCGAGGTGGGGATGATGTCCACGCTCGGGCGTTGGGTAGCGGCGATGACCGGCATGGCGCAGGCGCGGCCTCGTGCGACCAGGTCGCGGACGAGCGCGATGAACTCTTTCTGCTGCTCGGGAGTGCCGGTGGTGGCGGTGTAGTAGGCGAGTTCATCGATGAAGACGCCGATGACGTTGATGGCGTCGCTGGCCAGGAACTTGCGGCGTCCATGCGCGACCAGCCAGGAGTAGCGGCGGTCCATCACCTTTTGCAGGCGACGCAGCACGCGAAGGCCCTTGTCGATGTCGGGGCCGACGAAAACGCCGCCGGTTGCTTCGGCGGCTTCCATCCACATCCCCAGTTCGACCCATTTGGGGTCGAGCAGAACGGGGGTGAAGTCGTGGCACAGGAAGGCGTGCCCGACAAGGTTTTGGATCAGTACGGACTTGCCGCCGCCGGGTTCTCCGGCGTCCAGCAGGTTGTGATACACCAGGTCGAGATAGACCGGGTTGCCGAATTCATTGATCCCGATGAACACCGGGTCGAACATGGACATCGACGGCGCTACCGGGATCGTGGCCGGAAGGTCGGAAAGAGCCGCGTGCATGGCAGCGTCACCTCTTACGTGTCAGGCGAATGTGAGAGGTGCTACCGGGAGGAGCAAGCGAGGTTCTCCCGGTAGCGGACGACGCGTCAGATCCAGTCGAGGTCGGGGTTGTCCGTGGCCGTCTTGGCGGGAATGCCGTTGACGGCCGGGGGTCGGCCGTTCTTCTTGGCCGGACGCTCGGCAGGGTCGGTGTCGTCGGTTTCCGGCACGTCAGCGAGATCGAGCTGAGCCGGAACGGTGGCGATCGGCCGGGTGATGGCCGGGACGTCGGTCGGCAGGTCCTCGGTGAGGGGGGAGCCGACCAGGCCGCCGAGGACATCACGGCGTTTGATGTCCAGGTAGATGGCGGCGGAGTTGGAGGTACGGGCCTTGGTTACGGTGACCGAGGCCGCCCAGCAGGCGACGGCGATTCTGCCGAGCTGGTTTTCGATCTGGTCCAGGGACAGGCCGGGACGCAGCCAGACCCAGACGCGTTCCCCGACCGGGATGGGCTTGGCCATGCCGATGAACGGCAGGTGGCCGTGCCGGTCGGTGGGCAGGAAGGTGGAGAAGCAGGTGCGCAGGCGGTGCCGGACGATGAGGCACCAGAGCAGAGCGAGCGTGTACCGGCGCGAGGCGGACGTGAGACAACAGCCGACGATGATGCTGGCGTAGGCGGCACCGGTGATGAGGGGGTTGGTCTGGTCTTGGAGGTACACCCAGCCGCCGATCAGCAGCAGGACGAGGGTGATTTCCGGCAGCCACCACCAGATGGCGCGCAGGACGGGCCAGATGGCGATGATGGAAGCGGCCAGGCCGCCGATGATGGTTCCGGCCGCGAGGCCGATCGGGACGGCGGCGAGCGGGGGCAGGTAGTAGGTGGAGATGACGGCGACGAAGATGCCGACAACCGCCAAGACCACATAGAAGGTGATCTTCGCGGTGCGCAGGTAGCTGTTCTGCACGTTGTTCTGGATCACGGTGACGGAGCTACCGCGACGGCCAATGCCGCCTCTGTTGTTGTGATGTACCCCGAAGGTACGCTTGGACATGACTCTCCTCCTCGTGGCGAGGGTGGGGGTTGAGAGCGGGACCGTGCGTTGTAGCAGGCGATACGGTCCCGCTTGTGTGTGACGAGGCTGGATAACGACGATTTATGACCCGTGATTAGGGGTTCTGGATAACGTCGTCGTAGTCGCCGTTGGCGAACTTGGTTGCGGTCTGGTCGCAGTCGCGCGCCCAGTCGGTCCATGCCTTTGCGGCTTTCTGGTCGCCGGCCTTTTTGGCCTTGGCGGCTTTGCGCCACGCATCGGCGGCAGCATCGGAGTTGCAGGTGATCGCGTCTTCGCGATCCTTGAAGAGCCAGCCCATAGTAAGAATCCCTTCTGATCGGATTACGCGGTGATGATGAGTGCGGCGATGAATAGCCAGCCCACATGCCAGGACTGGTCGAGGGCGTAAGCGCCCGTGCCGAGATGTGCGGGGTCGTCAGTTCCAGGACGGGGGAGCCCCATCCGGAAGAAGGCGTCCTTGCCGATGAGCTTGGCGAGACGGGCCAGCGTGGTGCGGCGATCGGCCCAGTAGTGCGAGAGCGCATCTACCGCGAATCCAGCGAACAGAGACAACGGCTCTGTCGTCAGGCCGGTGGCTAGAGCGAGCGCGACGAACGCGATGCCCTTGGTAAGGGTCAGGGTGATCACGTGCCGAAGGCACGCGAGTCGTCCCGCGTTTGTGGGTGCGCCCTTGGCGCACGCCTGATGGTGGGTTTGAACCCAGTGGTCTCCTACGCTGTGTGCGACGTAGAGCGTCACAAAAACCGCAGCGAAATCAGCGGTGTTCGTCACGATGACGACTCCTCTAACGATTGTGGATTTGAGCCGATTACGGCTCAATACGGACCTGGAATAGCCAGGTGAGCCCCTTCTAGGGGTGATCGCCGGGATCGGTCCTCACGTGGATGTCAGAACCGATCCCAGGCGAGATCAGGCAGATCAGGCCGGAGAGGTAGCAGAAGCTCTCTGGGCGACGGGGCCCTATACAGGCCACTGATCACCTGTTGTGTTCTTGATGTGAGCGGACTTCGCTTCGACCTTCAGCTCGGGACGCTGTCCTTGGCGCAGGTCGGGGGAAATGCGGTCTACTTGCTGGCCGGAGCACCAGCGGGCTTGATGTCAGCCGCGCGGAAGGCCACGCCGTTGCGACCGTTGGTCGCCCAAGGCAGTGCCTCCAGCTTGAACAGGGAGACCTGAGAACCAACGCTCACCGTGGGCCTTTCACCGGCCGTAGTGACGTTGATCATCTCGCCGCCCGTCTCGTCCAGCGCCATGACCTGCGTGACCCACATCGGTCGGCCGGTCTCCCGCTCGGACTTCTGACGCCCGTTCTGGTCGGACTTCTCAACCGCTTCCTTCGTCACCATGAACGACTTGCCGGTGACGTCGATCAAGAGCTTCACAGAGCTCACCTCCGAATCGAGGGCCGCACCCTTGTGGTGCGAACTCCCTTGCGAGCTCCATGGAACAGCCGCCACGCGTAGACTGATAGTTGTTGTCCGATGCCTACTGTTGCCTACCCCTTGAGGACAATTGAGGCAACAGCAAAGCTGCACGTAGGGTGATGATTATGGCGATCTTCGGTGACAAGCTTAGGCAACTCCGCCTTGAGCGCGACCTCTCCCTTTCCCGCTTTGCGGTGCAGGTGAAGTACGACAAGGGATACCTTTCCCGGCTAGAAACAGGCAAAAAAGCGCCGTCTGAAGAGGTAGCTCGTGCGTGCGATGTCGCATTGAACGCACGTGGCGAACTTATCGCCGCTGCTCACGCTGACATTGCGGCCAACAGAGATCTCCGTCCTTGGCAGACCGCTGAGCTAATCAGTCGGATTCACAAGTCTGACACGGACGCCATAACAATCGATGCTCTGCACTCCACGGTCTTTGAGCTTGGCTGCGAGTATGCCTATCGCGATGCGGAAAGCTTGCGAAATGACGCGCATGACTGGCTGCGCCGGATAGCCGGCATGCTTCGCAAGCCGGTCGGCTTGAAGGCTCACACCGAGCTCCTCACCGCCACCGGCTGGCTTGCCTTGCTCGTAGGGTGCCTGGAGTACGACATGGGCCTTAGGACGGCCGCTGAAGTCACTCGGACTGCTGCTCACAAGCTCGGGGAGGAAGCAGGCAACACAGAGATCATTGGCTGGTCTCATGAGATGTCAGCCTGGTTCGCGCTCACCCAAGGCAGATACCGCGACGTTATTGGTCCCGCATGCGCAGCACAGGACATCAGCCGCAATCACTCTGTCGTTGTGCAGCTCATCGCCCAGGAGGCCAAAGCTCTTGCACGTATTGGAGAGTCTCGCAAGCTGCGTGAAACTCTTGAACGAGGTCATACCGTACTCAGTAAGTTCCCAGTCCCCGAGCGCACAGATAACCACTTCATCGTAGATCCTGCAAAGTGGGACTTCTATGCGATGGACGCCTATCGACTCGCAGGGGAAGACTCTCTTGCCGTCATGCACGCGAACGTAGTGCTGGAGAACTCGGTCGGACCAGACGGAACTATCCGTGCGCCGATGCGCAGAGCTGAAGCTCAGCTCACGCTTGGGGTAGCAGCTGCACGAGACGGCAACCTAGACCAGGCAATATCGCTTGGACGAGAGGCATTGGAATCCGGCCGGAAGTCCATTCCTTCTCTGCTCATGGTCGCCGGGGAACTGGACGCAGTGCTTGAGCAGCGCTATTCCAACGAGCCTGAGACCGAGGAGTTTCGGGAGCTACTGCGATCGCTTCGGTAACCGATGACAACGGCTACCGATTCCGGCCGTCATTCGGAAGCTGTGAGAACTTTCTTCTCATACTTAAAGCGGCCCTGACCGGGCCGCACGCGCCGCCGACGCGACGCGGGCCGGGCACTCCACTTGGGCTCCATGCCCGACCCGCAAAACGCCGGTCGGCTGGCGCGGACGAGGACAGGGCCGCTTCTGAAGGCGCACTGCTCTGCTCACGGGACCGAGCTGCTCAGCGCAAGCGGAGGCAGTCACGGTGCTGGCCTTACTACCATGCCTCCGGCGGGGGCGCTCCGGCTCCGGGATGGCGTCGCACGCACGTGCCGGTGGTGGGGTGGCCGGGTGTGGAAGCCCATCCCGCCTGCCATCGACCTAGGCCAGCCCAGCAGACCGCCTCCTCCGCCGCAAGCCCGGCTGTAACCGTTGGCGTCCAATTGCCGTGGAAGACGTCCGGGCTCAGGGACACGTCAAGCCGGGCTTGCACCTCCGTCGCCGGCCCGCTGCCGCTCCGCGGTGGGTCGACGGCAGACGGGATGGATGGCCGTTGACGCGCTTGAACTGCTGGTGTTGATTTGCTCTTTTATCATCTTTCGCAGCTCACTCAGGATCTTCAACTTTCATCGGAATACCCATCGAATCTTTGAGTGACACATAAGCATTGATGTTATTGCTGCTGTCGCTATCGGGCGGATAGTCTAGGAGGCTTTCTTGTGTTAGTTTCTCAAAACGATCAAACACGGGTGACTCGACTCTCCCGATCAGAATAGCTTCCGCCAAAATTCCAACACCCTCGGCCCTACGCTGCATACCAGTGATTTAAAGAGCCGTCGGCAGGATCAACATGAGCAGCCATGTTGGGCTATTTATAATCGCAAGAGCGATGGCTACAAGTGAAATGGGGAAGGATGTAGCAATTCTGAATTGCGCCTCTGCTTGCAGCCGATCATAAACGTTGTGTAGTTCAGGATCGTTGCCGAGAAGTCTTGCTGGAACTAGATTTAGATCACGACTAAGATCATGGAGGTAATCGTCCACGATCAATCGCTCTATCGCTGCAACAAAATCCGCATCAAATTCACCCGACAGGCGCTGTAAATGATGAGCCCGACTTGGGTGTCGAAAACTACTACGTAGTTTACTGATTCGAAAACTGCTGGTGTCTTCGTACACATGTTTGGCGATAGCCTCACGGTGGGGCTCTAAGCGAGTATATAGCGCTTCGCGAAGTCGAGCCCTTACAGGACTTTTCTCGCCCCTCTCAGAAAGCGCCGCCATCTTGTCTTTCAGCTTATCTGGATCATTGATCTTGCGGGCTCGTGATATCAATCTTTTAAGTCGAGCGTCAATGGACGCATAAGATATTAGCCAATCAGCAATCGAATCGGACAATGCGGTTGATAAACATCCAATCAGATAAGCTACGAAGCTTGCTGCTATGCCGATGGCAACAGGATTAAGCGCCTCTGAAGCCACGTAAACATCCTTAAGCAAACCTGTGGCTTTTTCGGGCTCGGGTAAGTTTCGTCCCCAAAGTAACCAAATGAAAAGGAGCCATGTATAGCCTGTGGCTAGAGGTGTTCTTACCTCTCGAATTCCAGGCAATAGTTCGCTCAACATGGAAATATCTCAATCCATCCCTCGGCTACATTTGGCTTGTCCTGTCATAAGCATAGGATCGATCTATGGCAGCAGCTACTGTGTGAGTCGCAATCTCACGCAACATAAACGTCAACGTACGAAGCGACCATCTATATGACAACCGCCATGGGCATCCCTAGCCGCCCGTAAGCGATCGTAAACAAGGTACCTTGATCAAGTCATGTGTAAGTGCTGATCCTACCCCGCCTGTCCTAGCTTGCCTTGCAGACAAAGAAGTATGGACGGTCGTCGAGCCGACGCGCCAGCATCCACAACCCAGCTAGTGACAAACTGCGTGACATCCGGGGCGCTCAATGAGATCTGATCATGCACTTCGGTGCGCCCTGACCATGGGCCCACCGGCTCAAACGCCTGATCACGTAACCGGTATATCTGCTTCACACCGAAGAGATCACTTCCGCCTCCCATCACCTGCCTGGCTGCGAAGACGACACCACCTGGTTCGACCATGATCTGTACCGCAGGACATAATGACGCCTCATGACGACAGACGGACGGTGGGTCGCACGCACCCTGCTCGGGATCGCAATTCTGTGGCTTGCCGCCGCGGTCCAGCTGTTCAGACAGCGCTATCACATGATCGACATGTCTGACCCACTGATTATCGCGACAGTGTTGGTGTGGCTGCTTGCTCCAGCGCCGGCCTTCGCGCTCGCCCTCATCCATCGCAAAGACGCCGCCGCCATCTTGTCCGGCATTGCGATGGCCCTGGTGGGTCTGCTGACCCTGTCGTTCTTCGCGTCCCTGGACTGATTTCATAGCCGATCGAGCAGACACCTTGCGCTCGCCGGGACTCGGATCCGCAGGTGCTTGAGTGACAGATTGGGTGACATCGGGGACGCCCACCACAGCGCGCCCATGCACTTGAGCTCACACCGAATGTAGACCTGAGCAGCTAAAACACCAGCTCTCCTGATCGAATAGTTACGCTTACAAGCGAGTGGTCGCGGGAGCCTGGTGAGAGTGCAGACCCAACACTGACCGGCTCTCTTCGGCAGAAGATCTTGTTCCGTCTCTGTTCCGCCACAACCCAAAAAGCGCCGGAAGCTGCTGACAACTACTGAGAGGTGCTTCCGCAGCTCAGAACCGAGATCGCGAAACAACCCAAGGTCAGCGAAGCGCCTAGAACAGAACCCGGCCTACAGGCCGGCTCGTCTCACACCCGGCCGCCGCCGCTCGGGCCGCGTACCGGTCATGAGCGCGCGGACGCTCGGGGAGGGCCGCGCGGAGGCGCCGACGTCCGCCGAGAAGGCGACAGGCGGTCATTCGGCAGGCGGACGACCGCCACCGCGACCCCCGCCTAATGTCGGCGGAATGTTGAACAATCAGGTGACCTTCCGCCGCGTCACAGCAGGCCTTCTGCTCATCGTGGCCCCGCTGCTGCAGGCGCTGGCCGTCATCATCGACCCCGGCACGTGGGGCGACGATCGTGAGGCGGTCAGCTTCGGCGACAACCCCGTCCTCGCCCAGACCCAGTCCGTGCTCTATCACTGGAGCTGGATGCTCATGGCGGTGGCCGGGCTCGGGCTCGTCCATCTCACCAGGCGCAGGGCGACCCGGCTCGGGCACGTGTCCGGCGCGTTCACCGTGATCGGCTACCTGTCGCTCTCCGGCCTGCTGCTGAGCGACCCCGTGGAGTGGTGGCTGGGACAGCGCTACACGCCGGAGCAGGCGCAGAAGATCCTCGACGAGATGCTGAACCTGCCGGGCGTCGTCTTCGGCTTCCAGATGCCGTGGATGTTCTTCGGCTTCCTCGGCCTGCCGGTGCTGGTCGCGGCGGTGTGGCGGACCGGGTTCACCGGGTGGTGGGTGCCGGCGCTGGTCGCCGCCGGTTATCTCGGGTCGTTCCTGGTGGAGTACGGGCCCGCGACCGTGGTCTTCTGGACCGTGCCGGTCATCGGGCTGGGCTGGATCGGGCTGAAGGTGCTGCGCATGGGAGACGAGGCGTGGGCGGCCTACTACCCGGCCGTCGCCGCAGGACGTCCGGGGGAGTCGTACGCGCACACCGGCGCTGAATGAGGGGCGAAGGGCCCCGGCGCCTCCGCCCCTCGGGCCCCTGGGAGTCAGGACCTCCCGCGAAGCGAGCCATGGGCACAGGGGACGGCCTCGCGGATGCCGACGACGTTAGGCGCGGACGAGCGCCCGGTCTGTGGAGGATTACGCAGAACGGGCGCCGTCACTTCTTCACCGAGAGGGTGGAGGGCACCGGCGGCAGCATGTGCACCCTGGCCGAGCCGATGTCGAAGTAGAGGCCCACCAGTTTCAGCCGCCCGGATCGGATCTGCTCGTCCACCTTCCGGTAGGTGCGCAGGTTCTCCAGCTGCTGCTGCACGTTCACCCGGCAGAGCGTGTCCAGGGCGTTGCCGTCCAGCCGGTCGCCCTCGGTCTCGATGAACCTGGCCAGGCTGTGGTTGCCATGACGCAGCCAGCGCCGCATCGCAGGCAGGCTGCCCGCCTTCACCCCGCCGCTGAGCAGCCCGGCCATCGCCCCGCAGCCCGAATGCCCGCACACCGTGATCGTGTGCACACCCAGCACCTGCGTCGCGTACTCGATCGCCGCCCCCACCGAGTCGTCGTGCGACTCGTCGCCCTTGCGCGGCACCAGGTTGCCGATGTTGCGCACGGTGAACAGATCCCCGGGGCCGCTGGCGGTGATCAGGCTGGGCACGACCCTGGAGTCCGCGCACGTGATGAACAGGTGGGTCGGCTGCTGCTTACGGGCCAGCTCGGTGAAGATGGGCCGCACCAGCGGAGCCGTACGCCGGTGAAATTCCCGCGCGCCCGCGGTGAGCTGGCAGTCCGGCTGCACGGGCGTGCCGTGCATCGGCATGACGCGGTGGGCCGTACGGTGACGCCGGTGGGCCCACGGCAGCCACGACCGCTCCGGCGCCCTGGCCGGGTTCTTGGCGGGATACATGCGGACCCCGCTGGCCGCCATGGCGTACCACTCGTCGTGGAGCTCGTCGATGTCGACGGTGCCGCCGAGCCGCTCGTGGTCCTGCCGCCAGGAGTGGATCGCCTCGAAGGCGGCGTTGTCCATGAAATCGATGTCCAGGTCGAGGTCCACGGCCGCCCCCGCGGGGATGGCCCGCAGGTCCTGCGTGAGCCGCGGCACGCCGAGGAAGGTGAGGGAGCCGGAGATCGTCGCGTGGTGGCGTCCGTCGGCCTCCAGCCGGGTCTTGACGGTGACCCAGGTCAACCGGCGCAGCGCGAGCAGCGCGGCCAGGGCCAGGCCGAACAGCACGCCTTCGGCCAGCCCGAGCACGATCACACCGCCCATCGTGACGATGTAGGCGGGCACCTCGCCGTGGCCGTGCACCTTCTTGATGTGGCCGAGGTTGACCATCTGCACGCCGATGAACACCAGCAGCGCCGCCAGCGCCTCCATCGGGATCAGCTGGATCGACCAGCCGAAGCCGAGCGCGAACACCAGCACCCACACGCCGTGCAGGATCGTCGACGCCCGGCTGCGCGCGCCCGCATGCGCGTTCGCGGTGCTGCGTACGATCACACCCGCCAGCGGCAGGCCGCCCAGCGCGCCGGAGACCATGTTGGCCACGCCCTGCCCGGCCAGCTCCTGGTCCAGGTCGGCGCGAGGGCCGGTGTGCATGCTGTCGACCGCGACCGAGCACAGCAGCGACTCGACCCCGGCCAGCAGCGCCACCAGGAGCACCGCGGCCAGGATCAGATGCCAGTCTCCCTGCGGCAGCACGGGGAAGGCCCACTGGGTGAAGGTGTTGGACAGGTCGATGCGGGTGACGTCCCAGCTGAAGGCCCAGGCGCTGGCCGAGGCGATGAGCAGCGCCGCCAGCGGCGCGGGCACCGCCTTGACCGGTTTCGGCATCCGCAGCCAGACGGCCAGCACCCCGATCGTGAGCAGGCCCACCGCGATCTTGTGACCGTGCAGCTCGGCGAGCTGACCGGGCAACTCCACCAGGTTGGCCAGCGCCGAACGCTGCGGGCTGCCGCCCAGCACGATGTGCAGCTGGGACAGGGCGATGACCACGCCGACGCCCGCCAGCATGCCGTGCACGACGGCGGGGGAGACGGCCAGCGCCGCCCTGGCCGCCCGGAACACGCCCAGCAGGAGCTGCACCGCCCCCGCGAGCAGAGTGATCATGCAGGTGGCGCGCCAGCCGTACGTCTGCACCAGGTCGGCGACGACCAGGGACAGTCCGGCCGCGGGCCCGCTCACTTGAACGGCCGAGCCGCCCAGAGCTCCCGCCACGATGCCGCCGACCACGGCGGCGATCAATCCTGCGGCGAGCGGGGCCCCCGAGGCCATCGCGACGCCCAGTGAGAGGGGCACCGCGACGAGGAAGACCACAAGCGAGGCGGGCACGTCGTGCCTGAGAGTACTCAGGACGCTACTGTCAGTCACGCGGGTCATGGTGCAAACCCTAGTGCCGCCACGGTCGTCCTTAAGACGCGGACAACGGGTTTTACAGAAGTATGCCTTCCCCGTCGTGTCGCCCGGCGCCGCGCCGATCAACGGTAGTAGTCGGGGAACTCCTGCTCCGGGGTCGTCCGGCGGTGCCCGCCGGTCTGCTCGGCGGAGCGGCCGGCCTCGGGGGCCGCGCTGTAGCCGGGCCAGGTTCCGGCAGCCGCCGCGGGCGGCTGCTCCTGCCACGCGGCCGGGCTGTTGGCGTAGTCGCCCGTTTCGTACGCGTACGCCTGGGCGGGTTGCACGGGCGATGGGGCCGACAGCACGTCGTCGTAGGCCGACACGGCTCTGGCCGGAGCCGTGGGCGTGCTGGTGGCGGGGGAGGGGCCGGTCAGCGGGTCGGAGTCGTCGGCCACCGCCCAGCCGGGCCGCACCTCGTAGGAGGTGGGGTAGGTGGATGCCGGCGCGGTCGGCGCGGGCTCGAACGCGGGCCAGGATCCGCTCGGGGTCGAGCCGGCGGGGGCGGGGTCGTCGAGGATGTCGGGCGAGGCCGCCCAGGAGCCGGACGTGGTGGCCGGGGTGCTGTTCCAGGTGGGGTCGAGCGGGCCGGCGCCGCCGGTGTAGGCGGGGAACGGGTCGCTGGTCGGCGCGCCGTGCAGCGGTGCGGCCGGCATGGCGGGAAAGGAACCGCTGGACGCCGGGTGCACGGCCGGGAAGGAACCGCTGCCGGGAGAGCCGTTGCTGGACACCGACCGGTAGCGGGAGTCGCCGCCGGGCGCGGGCTGGCCGTTGCTCGAAAGGGACTGGCTCTGCGAGGCGGGGAAGGAGCCGCCGGTCTGCAGCGGGTCGGGCCGGGTCGACGGCACCGACTGGGCGCCGGCGCCCAGGATGCTCATCACGTCGGCCGTCGGGGCGGCGAACGTCACCGTGCGCTGGTCCGCCAGCTGCCCGTTGGGCTGCGCGGGGCGCTGCTGCACCGGCTCGACCAGGTCCGCCAGGCCTGCGGAGGCGGCGGCGGGAGCCGGGGCCTTCGCGGGGCGCTGGGGTAGCGGCGCCTGGACGGTCGCCGCGTTCGGGTCGGCGGCGACGGGCTCACGCCTGCCTCTGCGGGCGGGCCGGGCGGCCGGTCGGCCGGGCTCAGCTGGGCCGGGCCGGGCCGCGGGCCGCTCACGCTCTGCGGGGGCGCTGGGCCGCTCACGATCCGCCGGACCGCCGGACCGCTCACGATCCGCCGGACCGCCGGGGCGCTGACGCTCGCCGCCGGGCCGTTCGCCGCTGGGCCGCTCACGATCGACGGGACGGGAAGCGCCCTTACGGGCGGCGACCGTGCCGCCGGCGCCGAAACCACCCTCCTCGGCGTCGCTGCGGATGTTGGCCCAGAACTCCTCGTCCTCATCATCGGAGCTGGGATTGCCCCACTCGTCAACGCCACGCTTGCCACGCTGGCCGGTGCGCACCGGTTTGGCCTTGCGTTCGTCAATAGGGCTGAAATCCGGGCTGAACTTGCTCATCTTGGGCTCCGACGCGGCGAACTCGTCCGTCGAGCGCGCGTGGGTCAACCCCTCTTTCTCAGCCATCTCCTTCAGCCGCTCGGGAGGAAGCGAACTCTCCCGGCGGTTCATGGAACGCATGCCCAGTGCCACGACGACGAGCACGAGGAGCACGACAGCGACCAAGCTCACGACGACCGCGATCATTGCACCACCCTCAAAGCCATGGCCTCCCTGTGGCGCCGGTGAGATCGCGCGGCCATCGACGCGACCTGCCCCCTGTGATCACCAGCACCTAACAATTCGATCTGATTCTGTCGGACCACTATGAGCGTTGTCACACCCTAAGTGAAGAATTGGTAACCATTAATACGCGCAGTGTCCGCGATTTCACTCAATGTCAACCACCGTGAGTCTTCCACGGGCAATGGTCTGGTCCGCGATCTTCTTCAGGATCTCGGAGAGGTGGGCGCCCTCCTGGACCTCGACCCGCCCGCTCAGCGTGTAGACGCTGAACCGGTAGGTGCCCTTGTCATTGCAAGGGGGCTCGTAGCCGACCTTGCCGCTGGTGACCTTCGCCTGACTGGAGCCTTCTGGCAGGCTCTCGGCGGAATCGGCGCCCAGCTCGGTCGTGGTGGCGGGGATGTTGAACAGCACCCAGTGCACGGCCGACGTGGACGGAGTATGGGAATCGACGACGATCGCGACCGACTTCGCCTTCGGCAAGGGCTGGCTGGACCAACGCAGCGCCGGGCTGCCTTCCGCGCCCTTGCAGGAGTGCTGGCGGGGCAGCGGTTTACCCTCGCTCAGATCCGGGCTCGAAACGTTGATCCTCGCGATGTCGCTGGCTTCGGACCTGCCGAAGAAGGCGCCGCAACCGGTCGAGGCGAGTGTCGCCGTCACCGCTGTCACAATGACAGCGGTGCGTCGCACACGCCTTGCCTCGTTACGCAGCCCCATGCCGCATGATGCTACGCGGGTCTAGACGCTGCGAAGACCGTTTCGCGATGGTCGGTGGCCGGTAAAGGGCGCGAAATCCGTCAGAATCGAGGCATGGAGCGGGTGAGCTTGGACCCAAGCATGACCTTCGCCGTCCTCGGCCCGCTCGAGGTCCGCCGAGACGGCGAGGTCGTGGAGATCGCGGGGCAGCGGTTGCGGACCTTGCTTGGCCTGCTCGTTCTCGACGCGGGCCGGATCGTTCCCGTCGAGCGGCTGATCGCCGGAATTTGGGACGACCAGGTGCCGTCGGGCGTCGGCAACGCGCTGCAGGCGCTGATCTCACGGCTGCGCTCCGCACTGGGAAAAAATCATGCGCGCGGCCTCGTCGTCGGCGAACCCGCCGGATACCGGCTGGTGGCCGGACCTGACCAGGTCGACGTACGCAGATTCACGCTTCTCGCCCGTGCGGGCCAGGAGGCGCTGGCGGCCGGTGACGCCTCCACGGCGGCCGCCACCCTGCGGGAGGCGCTGGCGTTGTGGCGCGGTCCGGTGCTGGCGGGCCTGGCAGGCGAGGTGATCGCCGCCGACGTCGCCCGCCTGGAGAGCAGGCGGCTGTCGGTCGCCGAGGACCGCATAGAGGCCGAACTGCGGCTCGGCCGGCCCGCCGGCCTCATCGACGAGCTGTCCGGCCTGCTGGCCGCCCACCCGCTGCGCGAGCGCCTGCACGGCCAGCGGATGAGAGCCCTGTACGGCGCGGGCCGGCGGGTGGAGGCCCTGGCCGCGTACGAGACGGCACGCCGCACCTTCCGCGACGAACTCGGCGCCGACCCCTCGCCGGCCCTGGCGGAGCTGCACTTGACCATGCTCCGCGGCGCCCCGCCCACGACCGATAACGGCAGCGCACCGCCCACGGCCGAACATGGCAGCGGCCGGCCCACGCCGGGCACACGCAGAAGCAGCGCGCCCGGCGGCGCGCGCAAGGGCCGGACACCGGACGGCCCGTCCCAGGTCAGCGTGCCCCGAGGTCGGATGCCGGACGGCGGGCCGGAGGTCGGCGGACGTGGAGGTCGGGAGCCGGACGGTAGGGCGGAGGGCTGGGGGCGCGAGGGTCGAGCGCCGGAGGGGGTGCCTCCGGCGGGTGGGCGCCGGGGGAATCTGCGGGCGCGGCTGACCAGCTTCGTCGGCCGGGAGGCCGACCTCGACCACACCGCCGGCCTGCTGTCCGCGCACCGGCTGGTGACGCTGATCGGCCCCGGCGGCGCGGGCAAGACGCGGCTGGCCACGGAGGTCGCCGAGGCCGTGACCGAGAGCATGCCCGACGGGGTGTGGCTGGCCGAGCTGGCTCCCGTGAGCGACGAGGCCGGGCTGGTGCAGAGCCTGCTGAGCGCGCTCGACCTGCGCGACGGCCGGTCCCTGCCGATGGCCTCCCTGCCGCAGGACCCGTTCGAACGCCTGATCAGGGCGCTGCGCGGCAAGCGGCTGCTGATCGTGCTGGACAACTGCGAGCACGTGGTCGAGCAGGCGGCGCGGATCGCCGACCAGGTGCTCGCCGACTGCCCGGGCGTACGGATCCTGGCCACCAGCCGGGAGCCGCTCGGCATCACGGGCGAGGTCACCTGGACCCTGCCGCCGCTCGGCCTGCCGCCGGCCGGTGTCGATCCGGGCGACGCCGCCGGTTATCCCGCCGTGCGGCTCTTCGCCGACAGGGCCGCCGCCGTACGGCCCGGCTATCAGGTACGGCAGGACGCCGGCCCGGTGGTGGCCATCTGCCGGGCCCTGGACGGGCTGCCGCTCGCCATCGAGCTGGCCGCCGCCCGGCTGCGGTCGCTGACCGCCGGGGAGATCGCCGCCCGACTGGGGGCGAGGGAGGGCAGGTTCCGGCTGCTCAGCTCGGGCAGCCGCACCGCCCAGGCACGCCACCAGACGCTCCGCGCCGTGGTCGAGTGGAGCTGGAACCTGCTGGACGAGGAGGAACGGGCGCTGGGCCGGCGGCTCGCGGTGTTCGCGGGCGGCGCCACACTCGACGCGATCGAGCGAGTCCACGCCGCCACCGTCGAGCGGCTCAAGGGCGGGTCCGCCGACGCCACCGCCCATGACGTGCTGGGATCGCTGGCCCGGCTGGTGGACAAGTCGTTCGTGATCTTCGACGCCGGCCGCTACCGGATGCTGGAGACGATCCGGGCCTACGCCACCGAGCGGCTCGACGAGTCCGGCGAGCTGGACGTCGTCCGGCGGGCGCACGCCGTTCACTTCACCGAGCTGGCCGAGGCCGCCGAGCCGAGGCTGCGTACCGGAGAGCAGATCGACCGGCTGGCCGAGCTGAGCGCCGAGCACGAGAACCTGTCCACCGCGTTGCGGTGGGCGATCGAGAGCGGCGCCGGCGAGCTGGCGCTCCGGCTGGTCAGCGCGCTCGGCTGGTACTGGTGGCTGCGCGGGCACCGGCTCGAAGGCGCGCTCCGGTCGCGCGAGGCGCTCGCGGTCGCGAGCGACGGCCCCGCCCCCATGCGCGCCACGAACCTGGCCATTCACGTGCTGAACGGGGTCGGCCTGCTCCTTTCGTGGGAGGAGGCCCAGGTCATGCTGGAGGAGATGCGCGACCTGGGCTCGCCGGAGGTGGCGCCGCATCCCCTGGTGGCGCTGGCGGGGCCCATGTTCGTGCTGTCCGGCGGTGGCGCGCCGCAGTCGGAGGCGCTGGTGGCGGAGATGGCCGGGCACCCCGACCCGTGGGTGGTCGCCACCGGGATGCTGCTCCGCGGGCTGACGCACTACTCCGCCGGGCGCATCGAGCAGGGCGAGTGGGAGACCCTGACCGCGCTCGACGGCTATCGGAGGATCGGCGACCGGTGGGGTGCCGCCACCGCGCTCGCGACCCTGTCCGACGTCCACTTCCTGCGCGGCGAGTCCGAGCTCGGCATCGCAGTGATGCGGGACGCCCTGGAGCTGGCCGTCGAGCTCGGCGCGCTGGAGGACACCGCGTACATGCGGGCCAGATTGGCGCTCGGCCTCAATCTGCTGGGCCGCCGCGCCGAGGCCGAGCGGCTCCTGCACGACATCGCCCAGGTGGCGGCCGACAGCGGCGACCAGCTCGGCGAGGCGGGGATCATGGCGGCCTGGGGTGAGTTCGCCAGGCAGGACGGTGACCTGCGCAGGGCCCGCGAGCACTACGCGCGGGCGCTGAGCATGATGGACGCGAGCGCCGCCGTGCCGATCCAGATGATCTCGGCCGTCAACTCTTCGCTCGGGCTGCTGGCCGTACACGAAGGTGATCTCGCCGGGGCGCGGCGGCTGCTCACACTGGCGCTGAAACAGGCGACCGAGGTGAGCGACGCGCAGCTCGCCGGGATCGCCATCATCGCCTGCGCGGGGCTGGCCCTGGCGCAGCGGCGGGCGGAGGAGGCCGCGACGCTGCTCGGCGGCGCGGAGACGGTCAAGGGCATCGCGGCTGTGGTGGACTTCGACCACGTGCGGCTCACCGCGGACGCGAAGGCCGCGCTCGGGGATCAGGCGTTTCGCCGTCACCTCGAACGCGGCCGGGGGATGGACCAGGATGAAGTCGTCGCGCTCGCACTGCGCATGTGACCCCGGTCAGACGCGGCTGCGGAAGACTCTGATCGCCAGCGGGGCGAACACCACGACGAAGCCCGCCGACCACAGCAGCGAGATCATGGCCGGGCTGGCCACGTCGCCGCCGATCAGCAGCCCGCGGATCGCGTCGGACAGATGGGTCACCGGGTTGACGTCGGACCAGGCCCGCAGCCAGCCGGGGAAGGTGTCGGGAGACACCAGGGCGCTGCTGGTGAACGTCAGCGGCATCATCACCGAGAAGGCGATCATCTGCACCTTCTCGGGGCTGGACGCCTTGAGCCCGATCAGCACCGACATCCACGACATGGCCAGCGCCACGATCACCAGCAGGACCAGCGCCCCGAGCAGCCCGGCCACGCCGGTGGAGATCCTGAACCCCAGCACCATGCCGAACCCGACGAGCAGCGCGAACGCCCACACCTGCTTGAACGTGTCGGCGATGATCCGCCCGGCCAGCGGCGCCGTCCGCGCGATCGGCAGGCTGCGCAGCCGGTCGAAGACGCCCTTGGTGATGTCGGTGTTGAGCCCGATCGCCGTGGACAGGGTGTAGAACAGCGCGTTCTGGACGAGCAGGCCCGGCAGCGCGAACTGCAGGTAGTCGCCGGTCGAGCCGGAGATGGCGCCGCCGAACACGTACGTGAACAGCAGCAGGAACATGATCGGCTGGATGGAGAGGTCGAGCAGCTCCCAGGGGTTGTGCTTGATCTGCACCAGGCTGCGCCACGCCAGCGTCAGCGTCTGCCTGACCGTGGCCCCCGGGCCCACCCTCCCGGGCAGGGCGGGCAGGGGAGTGGTGATCGCGGTCATGAGTAGATCTCCTCTTCGGCCTTCGCCGGCTCCTCGGCGCGGTGGCCCGTCAGGGCCAGGAACACCTCGTCCAGGCTGGACTTGCGCAGCGCCAGCTCCGAGGCGACGATCCCCAGATCGTCGAGGCGGCGCACGATGGCCGGCACCACCGCAGGGTCGTGCACGGCGACGGTGACCTTGCCGCCGGAGGTCTCGGGCCGCTCGTCCACGATCTCGGCGACGATCTTGGCGACCAGCTCCAGCTGGTGCGCCTCCAGCGGCCGCACCTCCAGCACCTGCCCGCCGGTGGTGGCCTTGAGCTCGTCGGAGGTGCCCGAGGCGATCACCTTGCCGTGGTCGAAGACCACGATGTCGTCGGCGAGCTGGTCGGCCTCCTCAAGGTATTGGGTGGTCAGCAGCACGGTCACGCCGTCGGCCATCAGCCCGCGCACGACGCCCCACAGCTCGGTGCGGCTGCGCGGGTCGAGCCCGGTGGTGGGCTCGTCCAGGAACAGCACCTGCGGCCTGCCCACCAGGCTCGCGGCCAGGTCGAGCCGCCTGCGCATGCCGCCGGAGAAGGTCTTGGCCGCCCGCCCGCCCGCGGCGGCGAGGTCGAACCGCTCCAGCAACGCCGTCGCCTGCTCGCGCGACTCGCGGCGGGACAGCCCCAGCAGGCGGCCGATCATCACCAGGTTTTCGACGCCGGTCAGCATCTCGTCGACCGCGGCGTACTGCCCTGTCAGCCCGATCAGCGACCTGACCTGGTGGGACTGGCGGCCCACGTCGAACCCCAGCACCGAGGCCCGCCCGGAGTCGGGCACCAGCAGCGTCGCCAGGATGCGCACCGCGGTGGTCTTGCCCGCGCCATTGGGCCCGAGCACGCCGAGCAGCCTGCCGGGGGGCACGACGAGATCGACGCCGTCCAGCGCCTTGGTCTCGCCGTAGCGTTTCACCAGGCCTTCGGCCTCTATCGCATATCGCATGACCCCCACTGTGGCTTACGCCACTGACACTTTCCGGATATGAATCGGCCCGTCGCTGACAGATCGCTGATATGCCGCGAGCCATAAGCTGGTGCTGTGATGTCATCAGGCCCCCTACGCGATCCGGCGAACCGCGTCTCACCCAAGGCCCGCGGGCTCTGGCTGATCGAGGCGTTGATCGGTTTCGTCCTCCTCATCGGCGGATCGATCCTGGTCGGTGGCTGGGTGGGCGGGAGCGGGTGGTCGTGGGTGCCGGAGTGGTTCGCCGCCCGGCCCTGGGCGCTGCCGGTCGCCGTGGGGGTGCTGACGACGCCGTTCCTGGTGGCCGAGCCGTTCGTGCGCTACAGGGTGCACCGGTGGGAGCTGTCCGGCGACGTCGTCTACGCCCGTCAGGGGTTCCTGACCAGGGAGTGGGTGTTCGTGCCCGTCAGCCGCATCCAGACGGTGGACAAGGAGCAGGGCTGGCTGGAGCGGCTGCTCGGGCTGGCGACGCTCGAGATCCGCACCGCCTCGCACGCCGGCTCCTCCACGATCAAGGGCCTCGACTACCTCGTGGCCGCGGGCCTGGCCGAAGACCTCGCCCACCGCGCCGAGCAGCTCAGGGACGACGCGACGTGACCGGCCCCACCCAGCCCTCCCAGCCCGACGGCCCGCCCCAGTCCGAGGGCCCGTCCCCGTCCGAGGGGCCACCCCCGTCCGTGGGCATGTCCTCCTCGTACGATCGCCCGCCTGCGTCTGAAGGCCCGCCCCGGACTGAGGATTCGGATCCGTCGGACGGCCCGTCCTCGGCTGGAAACCCGCCCATGTCCGGTGGGGCCTCCCCAGCTGACGGGTCGCCCTCGGTCGAGGGCTCGCCGCCGCCGGGCGGGCCGCCGGAGCTCGGTACGGTGCCTGCGGCTGTGACGTCGCGGCGGTTGAGTCCCAAGGTGCTGCTCATCGACCCGGTACGGATGCTGCCCTCGCTGCTGCTGCCGCTGGTCGGGGTGCTCGTCGTCGGCGGCTTCTCCGGCAGGTCCTACCTGTGGGCCGCGCTGGGCCTGGTCGGGACCGTGGTTTTCGCCGTGATCAGGTGGCTCACCTTCACCTACGACTTCGCCGGCGACCGGCTGGAGATCAAACGTTCGCTGATCAGCCGTTCCGTCCGCACCATCCCCCTGGAACGGGTACGCGGGGTCGACGTGTCCACCCCGCCCATGCACCGGCTGCTCGGCCTGGCCGTACTCAAGATCGACACGGGTGCGAGCGGCGGCGACGGCGAGGCCACCCTCGACGGCGTCACCCTGAAGGAGGCCGAACGGCTCAGGCCCATCCTGCTGCGCCGCGCCCGCGCCGCCGGGGCCGAGGTCCAGGACGTCATCGAGGCCGCGCCGCCGCCCGGGGAGGCGGCCGGCGCGGACGTCATCGTCGCCGTGCCGCGCAAGTGGCTCCTGTACGGCCCGCTTTCGGGCGCGTACCTGCTCACCCCGTTCGCGCTCGCGGGCGGCGCCATCGGCCTGGCGTTCCAGTGGGGCGACGAGTTCGGTTTCGGCAGGAACGCCGCCTGGACGGTCGGCGAGTGGCTCTGGGAGCGGCCGTCCCTGCTGGTGGCCGCCGCGGTGCTGCTCGTGGTGGCGATGCCGTTCGTGGGCGGCGTGATGTACGCGGTGTTCAACTGGAACTTCAAGCTCAACCGGCGCGACGGCTACCTCGTCGCCGAGCGCGGCCTCATCAACAGACGCAGCGTGTCGCTGGAGTCCAGGCGGGTGCGCGGCTACGAGATCGTCGAAGGCCTGGCCGAACGCTGGGCCGGGGTCGCCCGGGCCTGGGCCATCGTGACGGGCCTCGGCGACTCGGAGACCCGCGGGCAACTCCTGCCGGTCGTGCCCCGGCCCGTGGTCCTCAAGGTCACCGGCGACGCCATCGGCCCCTACGAGGCCGAGTTGCGCACCCACCCGCCCATCGCCCGCAACCGCCGCCTGTTCCGGGCCATCGCCCCGTGGCTCGTCGTGACGGCCGTCGCCGCCGCGCTGATCTGGGCCACCGGGTCGCCGCTGTGGTGGGTCCTGCTGGTGCTCAGCCTGCTCCTGGCGGCCCTCGGCATCCCCCTGGGCATCGACCGCTACCACTCGCTCGGCCACGGCTACGACGGCGTCCGCCTGACGGTGCGGTCCGGCTCGCTACGGCGCGCGCAGGCGGTGGTGGAGCGGCGTGCCGTGGTGGGCTGGCGCCTGCGCCAGACCTGGTTCCAGCGACGCGCCGGAGTCCTCACCATGATCACGGGAGTCGGCGCCGGCAAGGGCGGCTACTCGGCCATCGACGTCTCCGAATCCCAGGCCACGGCCTTCCCCGCCGAGGTGACCCCGGAATGGCTGGCACCCTTCTTGAAGGGGTGACCACCGAGCGGCTTCACCCCTCGGGGCCAGCCTTAAGGGATCTTGAGCCTGGCGGGCGGTCGTGGGTCGCTCCCGGCTTGGCTCGGTCCTGTGTCGGTCTTCGGGCGACGAGGTCCTGGGCAGGACTGAGCCCGGTGGTGGCGGTGCCGGGCTTGCGGCGGCCTCGGTCCTGGTGTCGAGGCCCGGTTGGGAGCGGTCCCGGGCGGGTCCGGCCGGCTCGTCTTGCGTCGGTCTCGTGCGGGCCCGGTGCTGAGGCCGGTGTGGGTGGCGCTGGGCTGGGTCAGTCCTGGCGGCGGGCGCCGAACATGATCTCGTCCCAGGTGGGCACCGACGCGCGACGGCCCCGGGAGCCCTTGCGCGGCTGGCGTGCTGCCGGTGCAGGGGGCGGAGAGGGGACCGGCACGGGAGGCTCCTCCTTGGCGGCGGGCTCCTCCTTCGCCTCGTCCTCCTTGCTCGGCCGCGCGGCGGGCACCGGCTTGCCCCCAGCACCCTTGCCTCCGGCACCGTTGCCCTCAGCACTCTTGCCTTCAGCGCCCTTGCCCCCAGACTTGACCTTCGCCGCAGGCTCCGCCTTGACCTCGGGCTCTGCCTTGACGTCGGGCTGTGCTTTGACGTCGGGTGTGGCGGGCGCCGTGTCCTTATCGGGGGCCGCGTCCTTACTGGCGGCGGCCGGCTTGACGTCCTGCGTGGGCGCTGCGGGGGCCGCCTGCTTCGCGGCGGCGGGGGTCGCCTCCTTGTCAGGTGCGGCCTCTTGCTGCGGTTCGTCGGTGGGCGCGGCGTCCTGGCGAGGCGGGGTGGGTGCTGCGCTCTCCTCGGGTGCGGTGGCAACAGCCTGCCGCTGAGGCTGGGCAGACTGACCCTCCTGGTGAGGAGGCGTAGCGTCCTGCTGAGGTGCTGGTGACGCGTCCATTTGGGGTACGGCGGCTGCGGCGTGCTTGTCGACGGCCGGTGCCGCCGCGTCCTCCTGGCGCGCGGCGGGCGCGGTGTCCTTCTCCGGTACGGCGGACGTCGCGGTCTTGGCCGAGGCCGGTGGCGTCTCCTCGGCAGCGGCCGTCGTCGCCTGGTCGGAGGCGGTCACCGTGGACGTGTCGGAAGTCGCCGCGGGTGCCTCTTGTGCCTGTGAGGCGTCGTCCTTCGTCTCTGCGGCGTTGCCCTGCACCTCGGTGGGACTCGGCGCCGGCGTCGCCTCCTGGCCGGCGGATACCTGAGAGGGGCGTGCGTCGGCGGCGGCGGACGCGTCAGCGGCCTGTACGGCGACGCTGTCGGCGGAATCGATGGCCCCGTGCGCCTGCGAGGTGGTCTCGGTGGCCTGCTGGTGCTGCGCAGGAGACTCGGCGACGGGATGCGACGGCGTCAGCGTCTCCGCGACGGGCGTCTCCGCCACGGGCGTCTCCGCGACGGGCTGCTCTGCAACAGGCGTCTCCGCAGCGAGGCTCTCTGCTGCAGGCGTCGCCTTCGCGGGCGTGGCCTCGGCAGGAGATGCCGTGTTCGTGGTCGCTGTGGTGGGCTCGTTCTCCGTGGCGAGATCCGTTGGCGCGGAGGACTCGACGGTGGGCGGCGGCCCTTCGGTGTGTGCGGCCTCCGCCGTGGGGGGCGCAGTCGTGGTGCTTTCTGGGGTGAAGACCTCTGAGGCGGACGATTGCGCAGGTGTGGGCTCGGGGGACGAGGAGGGGGCCTCGGGTGTGGGAGCGGCCCTGGGGGGCTGCACCACTTCGGGCTCGAAGGCGCGCGAGACCTCGGCGGAAGACGCCGCCGCCCCGCCGTCAGCGGCGGAAGGCCGTTCGTCGTGGCGCGCAGCCAGGCCGGCTCCGATGTCCGGCGTGCGGTCGTGGTGGGGTGTGGTGGGGCGGGCCTCGGTGTCCGGCGTGCGGTCGTCCTGCCGTGTGGTGGGTGGCGCGCTCGTGGAGGCGCGCAGCGGCGTGGTGCCGGGGGAGGCGGTGCCCGGAGGGGTGGAGTCCGGGGCGGCGCCGGTGGGTGCGGGGCTCTGGGGCGTAGGGCCGCCGGACTGGTCCGGGTGGGTCGGGGAGCCGGGCGCGGGTGTGGTGGTGCGGGGGGAGTAGATGGACTCGCGGTCCCGCGACTGCCCGAAGTCGGGCAGCCATGGCGAAGACCCGCCACGGCGAGAGGTGGTCTCGCCGGGACGGGTGTGGCCGGTCTCCCTGACGGAGGGCTCTGTCCGGTGGGTGTCGGGTGCGCGGCCCGCCGAGCCGTCGTGGGGCGGTGCCGGGTCGGTCTCGCGGGCCGGCGCCCGGTCGTAGGGGGCCTCCCTGGCGGGGGTGGGCGGCGGCACGTCGTACGAGGGCGGCCTGGCCTGCGGCTCGTAGCCGACGGCGGGCTCCTCGTGATCCTGCTGCCGGACCACGGACGGGAACGGCAGCGGGTCGGCGGCGAGCGGCGGGACCGGCTGGAGCTTGGCCACGCGCGGGGTGAACGGGGTGACGGTGGTGTCCTCGACCACGGGGTCGGGGTCGAAGTCGGCCGACGACAGCCGCATCGCCTCGTCGTCGTTCGGGCTCACATGGCGCCGGCGCGGGTCGAAGAGCCATTCGGCGTGCCTGGTGTGACCGTTCCAGACGTAGCCGAGCTTGACCCGCCACAGGCCGTCGTCGCGCTTGGCGGAGTCCCAGTCGATCTCGTCGGTGGGCACGCCGCGCCGGTTGAGCCGCTCGGCGACGAGGTCGCCGAGGACGGGACCGGAGGAGGACTCGCCGGGCATCCGGACGGCGGCGCGCTGCGCCTGCTGCGCGACGTACTCGCGCTCCTGGAGCACAGGCCCCTCGAACCAGCGGACTCGCTCGACCGGGATGCCGGCGGTCGCGGCGATCTCCTCCGCGGTTTCGCCGGCACGGATGCGGGCCTGGATCTCCTTGGGGCGCAACGGACTCTCCACTTCGATCTCGTACTGGCCGAGACGGGAGAAGTTGCCGCGGACGGCAGCACGGAGCCGGTCGTCCACGGGAAGTGTGAAGCGCGTGCCTCGCCCGGCAGTAGCCAGCACGAGATAGGTGCCGTCCTCACTCACCGCGACGAGTCGGAGCTCCTGCATGCGAGTCCCTTCGTCAGCGTGCTCATTCTTCCCCCGGACCCTTGAGTCTCTCGCGTGTGCCGGTTGCCTGCCAGCACCGTACCCGGCATGTCCGAACATCGCCTTCGTGGGATAGCCTCGGGGCGTTGTGACGCCGGTCACATTTGAGGAATCCATCCTTTCAGAGCCCGCCGCCGCGCAGGAGGAGGTTAGACGTCCTCGACGGATTCTGGCGAATATCGCCGCGTGCCGTTGTGCAGTTGAGCGAAGACGCCAGAGCGGTGGGATTCGTGTTTGGCTGGAGCTCCAACTGGCGGGCGGCAGCGCCGGCGAGTTGCGGGGAGGCCGCTGAGTACGCCTGCCCGCCGGGGGTGGTGCGGCAGGCGCCGGAGTCCGCCGCCGCGGTGACGAAGACGCCCGAGCGCACGAGCATGTGGGTGGCGGCGTTCAGCGCGGGGGAGTCGGCCCCGTTGAGCGAGAGGTTGGTCACGGCCGGGCCGCGCGCGTGCCGGTGCACCCAGTCGAGGCCGGCCAGCAGGTCCGAGAGGGTGCCGGAGCCGCGGCAGCCGAGCACGCGCACCGAGGCGATCCTGGCCTGCGGCGCCACGCCGTGCGAGCGGCCGGCGACGGCGCGGGCCACCTGGGTGCCGTGTCCGGTGCAGTCCTGGCCGGTGCCGCCGGTGGCGTCGAAGGCCCGCCAGGCGCGGTCGCCGAACTCGCTCCGGTCGAGGTCCAGGCCGCTGTCCACGACGTAGACGGTGACGCCCTTGCCGCCCTCGGCCTGGACGGAGGCGGGCGCGCGGCCGGTCATCGGGTGGATCTCGCGGTCGGGCTCCAGCGCTTGCACGCGCGGGTCGGCGCGCAGCTCCGCCTCCTCGGCGGCGCTCAGCCAGGTGGCGAAGCCGGGCAGTGCGGCGGTGTAGTAGCGCCGCACTCGCCAGCGGACCTCGCCGACGAGATCGCGGGCGGCGGCCCGGTCGCGCGCCGTGACGATGTAGGGGCGGGTGGGCTCGGTCGCGGAGGGGTGGCCGGCCAGTCCGGAGGCGGGCGTCATGGCGAGGGGCACAGCGGTGGTCACGGCCGTCGCCGCGGCTGTGACCACGGCCGCCGCGAGGTATACGGAGGGCAGGCCGAATCGTCGGGGCACGAGCGTCGAGGTTGCCCCGCACGCGGCGCGCGGGAGCGCCGGGACACGCGCTCGCGCCCATTCAGGGAACGCTTTTTACCTTCGGCGGGAACGGAAGGTCATCCGGCGGGAACGAGAGTCAGCCGAGAACCGTCTCCAGGTAGGCGCTGCCGAACAGGCGGCCGGGGTCGAGACGGTCGCGCAGGGCGACGAAGTCGGCGAAGCGGGGATAGACGCCCCGCAGGTAGGCGGCGTCCTTGGTGTGCAGTTTGCCCCAGTGAGGCCGTCCTCCCAGCCGGGTCATGATCTCCTCGACCCCCTCGAAGTAGGCGGGGTGGGGTGTGGGCCGGTAGATGTGGCAGGCGAGGTAGGCCGTCGGCCTGCCGTACGCGGTGGACAGCCACGCGTCGCTGGCGGGCGTGACCCGCACCTCCACCGGAAAGGTGATCTTCCAGTCCATCCGGTCGATCAGGTCGCGCGTCTCGCGCAGCGCCTGTCCCAGCCGCTCGCGCGGGATGGCGTACTCCATCTCCAGGAAGCGCACGTCGCGCCGCGCGGTGAAGATCTTGTACGAGGTGTCGACGGACTCGGAGTCGCCCAGCGCGGCGGCGCTGACGGCGTTGATCCGGGGGATCAGCGCGGGGAAGCGGGCGCCGGTGGCGCAGGTGGCGCCGAAGAGGGTGTTCTCCAGGAACACGTTGTCCAGCCAGTGCTTGAAGGCGCTGGGCGGCCGGGCCGGGCCGGGGTGCCGGTTGTTGGTCTTGACCAGGCAGGCGTCGGTGTGCGGCAGCCAGAAGAAGTCTAGGTGCTCGTTGCCCGAGGTCGTGGCGTCGAGTGCGCCGAGGATGGCGCTCAGCGTCACCCGCCGCCGCCGGTTGTGCAGCAGGAACGCGGGCTCCACCCGGAACGTCACCGCCGTCAGCACGCCGAGCGCGCCGAGGCCCACCCGGGCGGCGTCGAACAGGTCCTGTTGGCCACTGCCCGGTCCGGCCGTCACCACGCGGCCGTCGGCGAGCACCAGCTCCAGCTCGGTGACCTGGTCGGCCAGGCCGCCGGTGTCGCGGCCGGTGCCGTGGGTGCCGGTCTGGATGGCGCCGGCGACGGTCTGCTCGGTGATGTCGCCCATGTTGGCCAGGGCCAGGCCGCGCTCGTCGAGCAGCTCGTTCAGCGCCTTGAGCGGGGTGCCGGCCAGGACGGTGACGCGGTCGTCGTGCCAGGACCTGACGCCGGTGAGGCCGCCGGGGAGCAGCAGGATCCCGTCGGTGAGGGCCACTCCGGTGAAGGAGTGGCCCGTGCCGGCCATGCGCAGCCGCCGCCCGCTCGCGGCGGCGGCCCGCACGGCGTCGACGACCTCCTCGGTGGAGGCCGGGGTGCGCACCTCGGCGGGGACGCCGGTCTGATTGCCTGCCCAATTGGTGAAGACCATGAGCGCGTCCCTGCCTAGAGCTCCGTGTTAAACGTGAACGCTACTCATTTATCCCAGCCTTCGGGAAGGGGGAAGGTGTCGCCGGGCTTGAGGTTCTCGTGCTTGATGATGTCGGTGACCTTGACGAGGTGGTAGCCGTTCTTCTGCAGCGTCTTGATGATCGACGGCATCGCGTCCACCGTCTGCTTCACCCAGTCGTGCATGAGCACGATGCTGTTGCCCTTGGCGACCGCGAGCGTCTGCTTCTTGATCGCCTCCTCGTTCTTGGACTCCCAGTCACGGGAACCGCCGGTCCACAGGATGATCGGCATGTCGTACTCGGCCGCGACCTCCGAGGTCAGCACGCCTGACAGACCGTACGGGGGGCGCAGCAGCTTGGGCTCGACGCCCGCGGCCTTCTTGATCTCGTCGTTGGTCTTCTGAATCTCGGACCTGATGGCCGTGGCGGTCATCTTGGTGAAGTCGGGGTGTTTGTAGCTGTGATTGCCGATCTCGTGCCCTTCCTTCACCATGCGCTTGACATAGGAAGGCCGGCTTTTCACGTACTGCCCCTCCAGGAAGAACGTCGCCTTCGCGTCGTACTTCTTGAGGGTGTCGAGCAGCGTCCCCGCGTACTTGCCAGGACCGTCGTCGAAGGTCAGTGCGACGCATTTCACCTGCGTGCAGTCGACCTCCTTGACGGTGGGCTGGGCGAGCGCGGGTGCCGGGGTGAGGGTGACGGCAACTGCGGCAATGGCCAGAAGTGAACTGAATTGTCGGGACATAAATAAAGCTTCCAGTGTGAAGGGTGATGCGAGGGATGTCTCGACGGTAGCGGATCAGCTCTCGGCCGGTGAAGGCGCTTCGGGAAGTCTCAGCAAACCCGAACCTGCCAATCCCACGATTCCCGCGACGACCGCGCAGGCGAGGGAGAAGCCGTAGGCGTTGGAGGCGCCGAACGCCTCGGTGAGCCTGCCGCCCGCCCATGCGCCCATCGCCACGCCCAGCCCGATCGAGGTGGAGATCCACGCCATGCCCTCGGTGAGCAGCGACGACGGCACCAGTCGCTCGGTCAGCGAGAAGCCGGTGATGAGCGTCGGCGAGATGGCCAGCCCGGCCACGAAGAGCCCCGCCGCCATGATCCGCACGTCGCCGATGAACATGATCGGCAGCAGCCCGACCACGAAGACGCCCAGCGCCCGCACGAACCGGCCGCGCAGTGACATGCGCCACCTCCGCGAGCCGAACCACAGCCCCGACACCATCGAGCCGCCCGCGAAGGCGGCCAGCAGGAACCCGGCGGCCCATTTCACCCCGTGGTCCTCGGCGTACGCGACGGTGATCAGGTCCACCGAGCCGAAGACCGCGCCCAGCCCCAGGTAGACACAGGACAGCAGGGCGATCCCGGGAATGAGGATGGGCGTGCCGCCGGCCGCCCGGACCGGCTGGACGACGGGCTGGGTGCGCCGCTGCAGCGCCAGCGCGATGGACCCGCTGAACATGCACGCCAGCGCCACGATCAGGCCCGCGTACGGGTTGATCGTGGTGGCCAGCACCGTGACCAGGGCGGGCCCGGTCACGAAGATCACCTCGTCGGCGACGGACTCGAAGGCGAAGGCCGTGTTCAGCCTCGGCGAGCCGGCGTACAGCTGGGACCAGCGCGCCCGCACCATCGAGCCCAGGGAGAGCGAGGTGGCGCCGACCAGGAGGCCGGAGGCGTACAGGGTCCACTGGGGCAGGTCCAGGCGGGCGCTGAGCATGAGCGTCACGAGCGCGAGCGCGTTGACGGCGGCGAAGGGGATGATCACCCGGCTCTGGCCGAACCGGTCCACCAGGCGGCCGGACAGGGGCGCGGCCACGGCGAAGGAGATGTTGGAGGCGGCGGCGACGGCCCCGGCGATCGCGTACGACCCGGTGAGCCCCTCGACCAGCAGCACGATCCCGATGCCGAGCATGGACATCGGCATCCGCCCGATGAATCCGGCGAGTACGAAAGCTTTGACGCCGGGCCCCTTGAACAACCCCCGGTAAGGCCCGACCATGGCTGACTCCCCTTACTGTGCCCGCCTACCTTTGCGTGGCGTCTGTCCGTGATGCAACTCATTTCTCGGCGAGTGGGTTAACGTGTGCCGGGTGTCCGGTCTTCCCTCCTTCCGTGGTGTTGTCTTCATGGTCGTGGCCGTACTCGCCGTCACGCTCGCGGCCGGTGGGGTCGTCCTGGTCCTGGGCGGAGACCCGACTGAGACCGCGCACGAAGCACCACCCCGGCGGTCGACGACGCCCCAGCAGGAGACCCCCGCGCTCGACAAGCTCGTCCCCACGACGGCTCCCGTCAAGGACTTCGGCGCGGGCGGCGCCGGTGTGACACCCACCCCGCCCCGCGTGCTCGCCGTCGCGCCGGCCACGGTCCCCAAGGGGACCCGCTTCGAGCTGTCCAAGCTGACGCACGTGACCAAGGCCGTCGTGGTCGACGCGGGGGCGGTCAAGATCTCGGGCACCGGGCTCAACCTGCTCGCCGTCGACCCCGCCGACTTCCGCTCCTGGACGCCGCAGCCGGTCGCCGACCAGCCCGCAGTCTGGAGCGCCCTGACCCGGGGCGAGCTCGTCGCCGACGCCGCCGCCACGCGCGAGTTCGGCCTGGTGCTGGGCGCCCACTACCAGGTGGACGGCGGTCCCAGGCTGCGCGTCGCGGCCTCGGCCCCGCTGGGCCTGTCCGGGGTCGACGGCCTGGTGAGCGCCGAGCAGGGCAGGAGGCTCGGGCTGGCACAGGGCGTCGCGGTGCTGCTGCACGGCAAGGAGGGCCGGATCGGCGAGGCGGGCGTGCGCAAGCTGCTCGGCAAGGGCGCCCAGGTGGTCCTGCTGGACGCGGGGAAGCGTAAGAAGAAGCAGCGCGAGCAGCCGGTCGCCACCACCGGGCGGCCCGGCAGCTATCTGGACCTCTACAAGCTCTCGGCCACCCGCTGCCCCGGGCTGTCATGGACCGTGCTGGCCGCGATCGGGCAGGTGGAGACCGGCCACGGGCGCAACAACGGCCCCTCCAGCGCGGGCGCGCTCGGCCCGATGCAGTTCATGCCCGCCACCTGGAAGGCCTACGGCGTGGACGGCGACGGCGACGGCAAGGCCGACATCTGGAGCCCGTACGACGCGGTGCCGGGCGCGGCCAACTACCTCTGCGCGACCGGCGCCGGCCAGGGCGGCGAGAAGCTGCGCAAGGCGATCTGGCACTACAACCACTCGTGGGACTACGTCAACAAGGTGCTGGGCATCGCCGAGGCGTACGCCCGCACCTACGCCTGATCAGGTGCCTGATCAGGCCGGACGGTGCCGGGGCGGCGGGCAGCAGGTCAGCGCGCAGGCGACGGGCTCCGGCTCGTCCATGAGCTCGCGCACCATCCGGACGAACGCCGGGTGGGTGCCGGCGGTCGCCGCCCGCTCCATGGGCAGCCCCAGCTCGTCGGCCACCTGCCTGGCCTCGGTGTCGAGGTCGTAGACGACCTCCATGTGGTCGGAGACGAACCCGATCGGCACCAGCACCACGGACTTGGCGTCGACCGCCCGCAGATGGTCGCAGACGTCCGGCTCCAGCCACGGCACCTGGGGCGGGCCGCTGCGCGACTGCCACACCAGGTCCCAGGGCTCGGTGCGGCCCAGCGACCGGGAGACCAGCTCGGCGGTGCGGCGCAGCTGCGCTTCGTACAGGCCGCCCGAGGGGCCGGCCGTCTCGGCCATCGAGACCGGGATGCTGTGCGCGGTGAACACCAGGCGCGCGTCGTCGCGCCCGAGCCGCTCCAGCGCCTGCCGGGTGTGGTCGGTCATGGCCTCGACGAAGCCCGGATGGTCGCCGAAGTGGCGCAGCTTGACCAGCTCGGGGCCGCCGTCGACGGAGATCCTGGCGATGTCCTCGTAGTACTGACGGCAGCTGGAGTAGCCGGCGTAGGCGGAGGTGGCGAAGACCGCCGCCCTGCGCACGCCGTCGGCCGCCATCTGCCGTACGGTGTCCTCGCCGAAGGGGTGCCAGTTGCGGTTGCCCCAGTAGACCGGCACGCCCGCCAGCGGGCGCAGCGCCTCGACGAGCTCGCGGTTCTGGCCGTTGATCGGGCTGACGCCACCGAAGCCCTGGTAGTGCTCGGCGACCTCCATCAGCCGCTCACGGGGGACTCCCCGGCCGCGCACGACGTTCTCCAGGAACGGCAGCACGTCGCCGGGCCCCTCGGGACCGCCGAACGACAACACCAGCAGCGCGTCGTAATCTCCCACGGCTCAACCCTATGCCGCAGTGCCAGTGGTCCTTCCACGAGGTAGGTTCGATCGAGTGAGCGCATTTGACGATATCCGTGACTATGTCGCCATCCCTCGAGTTCTCTCCTTGAAACTCGCGCCCGACGGCTCCCGTCTGGTGTCGGCGGTGCAGGCACTCAACCCGGACGGCAAGTCGTACGGCACCGCGCTGTGGTCCATCCCCGTGGACGGCGAGCCGTACCGGCTGACCAGGTCGGCCAAGGGGGAGACGGCGGCGGAGTTCACCGACGCCGGCGACCTGCTCTTCACCTCCGCCCGCCCGGACCCCACCGTCAAGGACGCCGCCGACGAGGCGCCCGCGCTCTGGCTGCTGCCCCGCGCAGGCGGTGAGGCCCGCCAGGTGGCCACCAGGCCCGGCGGCATCGGCGTCTTCCGTACGGCCGGCGACGTGGTGGTGTTCGCCTCCGAGGTGCTCGCCGGCGAGGAGGCGACGGAGGAGGAGCGGCGTAAGGCCCGCAAGGACGCGGGGAGCAGCGCGATCCTGCACGAGGGCTACCCGGTCCGCTACTGGGACCACGACCTCGGCCCCGGCCATGTCAGGCTGTTCGCGGGCCGGCTCGGCGACGACCGCCTGGAGGACGTGCGCGAGCTCACCCCCGACCCCGGCGAGGCGCTGCGCGACTGTTCCATCGCGCTCACCCCCGACGGCGCCACCGTGCTCGCCACCTGGCGGATCTCGCTGCCCGCCGGCGAGCATCGGACCGAGCTGGTGGCGATCGACGTGGCGAGCGGGGATCGGCGCGCCCTGTTCAGCCAGGAAGGCTGGGATTTCGGCGGCCCGCTGGCCGTCTCCCCGGACGGCGCGCGGGTCGCCTGCACCCGCGATCGGGTCACCGGCCTGGACGTCTCCGCCAGGGTCGAGCTCTGGGTGGGCGATCTGGCCACCAGGCAGGGCCGCGCCTACGCGCCCGACCTGTTCCCGTCGGACGCCGCGTGGGCGCCCGACTCCTCGGCCGTGTACATCACCGCCGACCACCAGGGCCGCCGCCCGGTCTTCCGCGTCCCGTTGACCGGTGAGCACACCAGGCTCACCGGGGACGACGCCGCCTACCTCGGGCTCAACGCCTCCGCCGACGGCCGCTTCGTGCACGCGCTGCGCAGCGGCGTCGCCCTGGCCCCCGGGCCTGCCAGGATCGACGTCGTCACCGGCGAGATCACCGACCTGCCCTCGCCCGCGCCGCGCCCGGAGGTGCCCGGCACACTGACGGAGATCTCCGCGACGGCCGACGACGGCGCCACCGTCCGCGGCTGGCTCATCCTGCCCGAGACCGCCTCCGCCGCCGAGCCCGCGCCGTTCCTGCTCTGGATCCACGGCGGCCCGGTGGCCTCGTGGAACGACTGGCAGTGGCGCTGGCAGGCGTGGATCATGGCCCAGCACGGTTACGCCGTGTTGATGCCGGACCCGTGTCTGTCCACCGGATACGGTCAGGACATGATCGACCGGGGCTGGGGCGACTGGGGCCCGCGCACCATGGCCGACCTCGACGCGATCGTGGACGTGGCGCTGGCCAGGGACGACCTCGACGGCGAGCGGATCGCCGCGATGGGCGGCTCGTACGGCGGCTACATGGCCAACTGGGTCGCCGGGCACAGCGACCGCTACAAGGCGATCGTCACCCACGCCTCGCTGTGGAACCTCGACCAGTTCGCCGGCACCACCGACATGGCCTTGTACTGGCAGCGGGAGTTCGGCGCCCCCGGCTCCGAGCGCTACACCGCGCTCTCCCCGCACCACGGCCTGGACCGGATCAGCACCCCGATGCTCGTCATCCACGGCGACAAGGACTACCGGGTGCCGATCGGCGAGGCCCTGCGCCTGTGGTGGGACCTGCGCCGCTCCGACGTCGAGTCGAAGTTCCTCTACTTCCCCGACGAGAACCACTGGATCCTCAAGCCCGGCAACGTCGTCGCCTGGTACGAGACCGTCCTGGCCTTCCTCGGCCGGCACGTCCTCGGCCAGGAGTGGAAGCGCCCGGACTCGGTGGCATGATGACCGACTTCGCGCGACTGGCCGAGGACATCGCCCGCGAGGCCGGCGACATGCTGCTCGCCAAGCGGCCCACGATGTCCGTGGCGTCCGCCGACGTGCTGACCAAGTCCAGTCCCACCGACGTGGTCACGCTGCTGGACAAGGCGTCCGAGGAGCTCATCAGGCAGCGGATCGCGGCCGTCCGGCCGGACGACCGCGTCCTCGGCGAGGAGGGCGGCGAGGCGCCGGGCGACTCCGACGTGCGCTGGGTCGTCGACCCGATCGACGGGACCGTCAACTTCCTGTACGGCCTGCCCGACTGGGCGGTGTCGATCGCCGTCGAGGTGAACGGCCGCGTCGTGGCGGGGGCGGTGAACGTGGCGCCACGCGGCGAGATGTTCACCGCGGCGCTCGGCGAGGGCGCCTGGCTCGACGGTGAGCGGCTGCGCTGCAACCCGGCCGTGCCGCCGGGGCAGGCGCTGGTGGCGACCGGCTTCGGGTACGACTCGGCCCGGCGTGCCGTTCAGGCGCAGGTGCTCGCCTCGGTGCTGCCGAGGGTGCGTGACATCAGGCGGGGCGGCTCCTGCGCCGCCGACCTGTGCTCGGTGGCCTCCGGCCGGGTGGACGCCTACTACGAGCGGGGCGTCAACTACTGGGACTACGCTGCGGGGGGCCTGGTGGCGAGCGAGGCCGGGGCCAGGATCGGCGGCCTGGACGGCAGGCCGTCCAACAGCGAGTTCATGCTCTGCGCGGCGCCCGGCCTGTTCGAGGACCTGCATGATCTGCTGGCGCCGCTCGATCCCGAGCGCGACTGATCAGGATCTGATGAGAGAACGGCCGGAGCCCCTCCTCAGGGGCTCCGGCCGTGTCACGCTCAGCGGGGCAGGGGAACGCCGTGATCGTCCGCCAGGCGGCGGAGATCCTCGATCTCGGCGGTGAGGGTGTCGGCGAGGTAATCGTCGCCGGCGCTCCTGGCCTCCCGGAGGCCCTTGTAAGCCTGGTCGAGGCGGCTTTCGATCGTGGTCGTGAACTCGCCCATCTCACCTACTCTCTCAGGGGTTCGTGCTGATGCGGGGCGAAGTGTGACCCATCGCCCGCGAACGCCGAAAACCGGCGCACGGATTTTGGGTGTTTCGCAGGTGTACCCAGACTGTTCCGCTCCCGAAACATGAAATCCGTTGTGCCTTGCGTCACCCGCGTCCGGGCACGTCCGAACATGCCTTACCGTGCGCTTATCGCGGCTGTGGGCAGAATTACTCAGCCAGAATCGGAGAGAGGTGTACCAGAGTGCGAGTGCTGGTGGTCGAGGATGAGCGGGTGCTCGCGGACGCGATCGCGACCGGGCTGCGGCGCGAGGCCATGGCCGTGGACGTGGCCTACGACGGCGGCGGCGCGCTGGAGCGCACCTCCTACATCGACTATGACGTGATCGTCCTGGACCGGGACCTGCCGGTGGTGCACGGCGACGAGGTCTGCCGCCGCCTCGTCGAGCAGCGCACCTCGTCGCGGATCCTGATGCTGACCGCCTCCGGCGACGTGGACGACAAGGTGGAGGGGCTCGGCCTGGGCGCCGACGACTACCTCGCCAAGCCGTTCGTCTTCGTCGAGCTGGTCGCGCGGGTGCGCGCGCTGGGCCGCCGCTCGGCTCCCGCCCTGCCGCCCGTGCTCGAACGCGCCGGCGTCCGGCTCGACCCGGGCAAGCGCCTGGTCCAGCGCGACGGCAAGGAGGTCGTGCTGACCAAGAAGGAGTTCGCCGTCCTGGAGGAGCTCATGCGGGCCGAGGGCGCCGTGGTCAGCCAGGAGGACCTGCTGGACAAGGCCTGGGACGAGAACATCGACCCGTTCACCAACGTGGTGCGGGTGACCATGATGACCTTGCGGAAGAAGCTGGGCGAGCCTCAGGTGATCGAGACCGTGCCCGGAGTTGGGTACAAGTTGTGACGGAACGGCCGGACCGTGAGGCGGTGCCCACCCACCCGATGATCAGCCCGCACTCGGCGCGGAAGGCGGCGCGGGCCGGGCAGGCGCCGCCGCCCAGCGGGCCGCCCGTCTGGGACGGGCCACCCCCGCCGTCGCACTCGCCGGATGTGCGTAGCACGATGGAGCGTGTGCGGGACCTGCCCGGCAAGGTGAGCATCCGCTGGCGGCTCGCCCTGACCTACAGCGGCATGTTCTTCCTGGCCGGGGCGCTGCTGCTGGTAGTGATCCACTTCATCGTGCGCTCGGTGCTCTACACGGGGTTCGTGTACGAACTGAAGCTGCCGGAGGGCACGCCGTCGGATCTCGCCGCCTACCTGGAGACACAGGTCAAGCTGCTCCGGGTCAACGGCATCAACGAGGTGCTGGACACTCTGGTCAGGCAGTCGATCCTGGGATTGATGGGCGTCGGCATCCTCGCCGTCATCTTCGGCTACTTCGTGGCCGACCGGGCGCTGCGGCCCGTCAGCCAGATGACCTCCACGGCCCGCAAGCTCTCCGAGAGCACCCTGGCCCACCAGCGCATCGACCTCCAGGGGCCGAACGACGAGCTCAAGGAGCTGGCCGACACCTTCGACGACATGCTGATCCGGCTCAACGTCGCCTTCGACGCCCAGCGCCGCTTCGTCGCCAACGCCTCGCACGAGCTGCGCACGCCGCTCACCATCAACCGGACGGTCCTGGAGATCGCCCTGTCCGACCCGGAGGCGTCCCAGGACCTCAAGGCGCTGGGCCGTACCCTCCTGGAGGTCAACGCGCGCAACGAGAAGCTCATCGAGGGGCTGCTGCTGCTCGCCAGGAGCGAGCGCGAGCTCGCGGTGCGCAAGCCGGTGGACGTCATGGACGTGACGCAGACGGCGGTCGAGCAGGTTACGCCTTTCGCGGAAGAGCACGGCGTCACGCTGACCACCGAACTGGTCAGCGCGCCTACCGTCGGCGATCCCGTGCTCCTGGAGCGCTCCGTCAGCAACCTCCTTGAGAACGCCGTGAAGTACAACATTCCCGAAAACGGAAAAGTATGGATCCGAACGGGAATGGTGGACGGTGCCTTGGTTGTTCAGGTGGCCAACACCGGGCAGCATGTGCCGGCGTACGAGGTGAACAGCCTGTTCGAACCGTTCAGGAGGCTCAATGCGGACCGCGTTGATTCGGCCAAGGGATCGGGTCTGGGGCTGTCCATCGTCCGTGCCGTGGTGCAGGCTCACGGCGGCACCGTGAACGCGGTGCCCCGGGAGGGCGGAGGACTCGTGGTGACCATTAGGCTTCCGAGACGCTGATCGGCGTGTTGTCCCGGCGTGTTGTCCAACGGGGGGCGTCTCGTTCTCGTCGCACATGTGGTTGGATGTGCCGTCGAACACGGTGGCGCATGACGCCAAGGCTGTGGGTTTCGCCATATTTGGCTAACCATTGCCGACGGCAGCAGGCCCTGACGTGTTGGGAGGTTCGTGGTCCGTTTCCTCGGGGTACCGATGGGAAATCTCCCCGGCGGAACGGGCACAAGACGGACCTCCCGGACGTTAGAAGACGCGCGACGAGCGCGAAGACATATTGATGAGGGGGATGGAGTAATCACCATGGCTACCGACTACGACAGCCCGCGCAAGACAGACGACGATCTGGGGGAAGACAGCCTCCAGGAGCTCCAGGCGCGGCGCACCGACAAATCGTCAGGCAGCATCGACATCGACGAGACCGATCTCGCCGAATCGCTCGAACTGCCCGGTGCGGATCTGTCGAACGAAGAGCTCAGCCTGCGGGTCATCCCGCGCCAGGCTGACGAGTTCACCTGCTCACGCTGCTTCCTCGTGCACCACCGTAGCCAGTTGGCCTCCGAGAGGAACGGTCAGCAGGTTTGCCGGGAGTGCGCCGCCTGACAAGGAGGCAGACGCGTGGCCACACCTGACAAGGATCCTCAACCGGGTGACGAGGTCGCCACCTCCGAGTCGGAGGTCGGCGAGCTCGTAGGCAGGCTCACCGAGCCCGCCGAGCTGGAGCCGGCCGAGCGGCGCAGGCTGCTCGGCCGTCTAGCCCGCGCCCTGGCGACGGGCGCGAGCAAGGCCAGGAAGAACGGCGCCGGTCGCGGCCGCTGGCTGGCGGACGTCTTCCTGAACATCGCGCCCCGCATCCCGATCAGGGACCTGCACACGCTCTCCGACCATCACCAGGGACTGACCGGCGAGGAACTCGCCGACGACCTCGTCCGCACCGCGCAGAAGGCCACGATGACCGTCGGGGCCATCGGCGGCGCCCTGGCGGCGGCCGAGTTCGCCGCCCCACCCCTCCTCCTGTCGGCCCCCGCCCAGCTCGTCGCCGAGACCATCGTGGTGGCCGCCATCGAGGTCAAGCTCCTGGCCGAGCTGCACGAGGTCTACGGCGTGCACGTCCAGGGCACCGGCTCCCAGCGCGCCGTTGTCTTCACCGCCGCCTGGGCCAAGCAGCGCGGCGTGGATCCGCTCGCCCCCGCCTCCGTGACCCTCGCCCTCGGCGCGGCCGCCAAGACCGCGCTGCGCAACCGGCTGATGCGGACGCTCGGCCGCCACCTGACCACGCTCGGCCCGTTCCTCACCGGGGCCGTGGCCGGCGGGGCGCTCAACCGGATGGCCACCAAGAGACTCGGCGAGGCCATCCGCAACGACCTGCGCGTCAAGGCCCCGCTGCCGCCCGGCCGGCGCGCCCCGGAGCTGGATGCCTAGCTAGCCCCGCAACCCGTCGAACATCATCGTGACCAGCATGTCGGCCAGGTCGTCCGCCGACCCGCCGGACGCCGGGCGATCCCACTCGGCGATCGAGCTGACGGCGCCGAACAGCAGCTTGGTCACCAGCGCCGGATCGAGGTCCGGCCGGATTCCGCCCTCGGCCGCCGCCTGCCCGACCAGGTGATGGACGAACGTGTCGAACTCCCGCCGCCGATCCAGCGCGCCCTGCTCGGTCGCGCTGTTGCCGCGCACCCGCAGCAGCAACGTCACGTACGGCAGGCGGTCCACCAAGGTGCGCACGCACTGCCGTACGACCCACTCCAGGCGGTCGATCGCCGGACCTGAGGTGGCGCGCTCGTCGGCGATCAGGGTGAACAGGCCGTCGAGCGCCCGGTCCAGGGCTCGCGCGAGCAGTTGCTCCTTGCCGGGTACGTGGTAGTAGATGGCGGATTTGGTGACGCCGAGCGCCCTGGCCAGATCCTCCATGCTCGTCCCGTCGTAGCCGCGCTCGTTGAAGACGCCGACGGCGATGGCCAGCACGGACTCCGGGTCGTGTCCGCGTTTCCGTTGACGGGTTGGGGTGGACATATAGGTAAGTATCTCGCTTGTGGCTGTCACGCCGCAGGCTTCGGCAGAGGGGCCCCTTGCCAACTGACCGAATGTTCGGTAGATACTGCAACCGTCCGGCCCATCTTCTGTCTAGAGGGTGAACAACGATGTTCGAGCGCAATCGCCAGACCCTGGACAAGGCCCTGACCGCGATCGCCCAGCGTGGCTACTGGAGCGCCTACCCCGATTCGCCCAGCCCGCGCGTCTACGGTGAGGGCTCGGCCGAGCGGGGCGAGCAGGCGTTCGAGGACCATCTCGGCAAGCCGTTCGAGCTCGACCAGCCGGCCACCGGCGCCTGGATCGGCACCGAGCGCTCCCCGTACGGGATGGACCTGGGCGTCACTTACCCCGAGCCGTGCCCGCCGGGCCTGGCCGCCGCCGCCAAGGCGGCGCTGCCCGCCTGGCGCGACGCCGGGCCCGAGGTCCGCGCGCTCACCTGCGTCGAGATCGTCAACCGGCTCAACGAGCACAGTTTCGAGCTCGCCCACGCCGTGCGGCACACCACCGGGCAGGCGTTCGTGATGGCCTTCCAGGCCGGCGGGCCGCACGCGCAGGAGCGGGCGCTGGAGGCCGTGGCCTGCGCCTACGCGGCCATGACCGCCTCGACCTCCGCCGTCCGCTGGGAGAAGCCGGGCAAGGGCGGCCCCCTGGTGCTGGACAAGCGCTTCACCGTGGTGCCGCGCGGCGTCGCGCTGGTCATCGGCTGCAGCACCTTCCCGACCTTCAACGCCTACCCCGGTCTGTTCGCCTCCCTGGTCACCGGCAACCCGGTGATCGTCAAGCCGCACGCGCGCGCCATCCTGCCGTTGGCGATCACCGTGCGGATCGCCCGGGAGGTCCTCGCCGAGGCGGGCTTCCATCCGGCGCTGGTGCAGCTGGCCGCGGAGGAGGGCAGGGGGCTGGCGGTCGAGCTCGCCACCGACCCGGCCGTGCGCGTCGTCGACTTCACCGGCTCCACCGAGTTCGGCGACTGGCTGGAGCGTAACGCCGTCCAGGCCCTCGTCCACACCGAGAAGGCCGGGGTCAACTCGGTCGTCGTCGACTCCACCGACTCCTGGCGCGGGATGCTCGGCAACCTGGCGTTCTCGCTGTCGCTCTACAGCGGCCAGATGTGCACCGCCCCGCAGAACATCCTCATCCCCCTCGGCGGGATCGACACCGACGAGGGGCACAAGAGCTTCGACGAGGTCGCGGAGGGGCTCGCCGCCGCGGTCGGCGAGCTGCTCGGCGACGACGCGCGGGCGGTCGAGCTGACCGGCGCGATCGTCGGCCCGGACGTCCTGTCGCGCCTGGAAAGCGCTCACAAGCTCGGCAAGACCGTGCTCGCGTCGCGCTCGCCGCGGCATCCGGACTTCCCCGAGGCGGTGATCCGCACCCCCGCGATCCTCCGCGTGGCCCCCTCGCGTACCGACGTCTACGGTCGCGAGCACTTCGGCCCGATCTCGTTCGTCATCCCGACCAGCTCGACGGCCGAGAGCCTCGACGTGCTGCGCCGTACGACCGCCGAGCGCGGCGCGCTGACGGCCTCCGTCTACTCCACCTCGCCCGCGGTGCTGGCGGAGGCCGAACAGGCGGCGCTGGAGTCGGGCGTCAACCTGTCGTGCAACCTCACCGGCGGCGTGTACGTCAACCAGGCGGCCGCGTTCTCCGACTATCACGGCACCGGCGCCAACCCGGCCGCCACGGCCTCGCTGACCGACCCCGGCTTCGTCGCCGGCCGCTTCCACCTGATCCAGTCCCGCCGTCACGCCTGATCCCCCGAGGAGGGGCCATGCCCAAACCGTTCGCCTCGTCCGCGGATCTGGGCGACAAGCAGCGCTCCTTCGAGGAGCTCGCCGAGGGCGTGTACGCGCTCACGGCCGAGGGCGACCCGAACGTGGGGGCCGTCGAGGGAGAGGACTTCCTGGTCTGCTTCGAGGCCATGGCGACGCCGGTGGCGGCCCGCGAGTGGCTCGCGACGCTGCGGCAGCGCACCGCCAAGCCGGTCAGATACCTGGTCCTGTCGCACTATCACGCGGTCAGGGTCCTGGGCGCCTCGGCGTTCGGCGCCGAGGTGATCGTGGCGCACGACAAGACCCGCGAGCTGATCGCCGAGCGCGGGGAGCAGGACTGGGCGAGCGAGTACGGCCGGATGCCCCGGCTGTTCAAGGAGCCCTCCTCCATCCCCGGGCTGACCTGGCCCACGGCGACGTTCAGCGACACGTTCACCATCCAGCTCGGCGGTGACCGGGGCGAGGTGGTGCTGGCGCACTGCGGGCGCGGCCACACCGAGGGCGATCTGGTGGCGTGGCTGCCGAGGCAGGGCGTGCTGTTCGCCGGGGACCTGGTGGAGTCCCAGGCGGCCCTCTACACCGGTGACGCCTTCCACCGCGACTGGGCCGGGGCCACGCTCGACCGGGTCGCGTCGTTCGGGGCGCGGGTCCTGGTCGGCGGCAGGGGAGCGGTGGCGCGCGGCGAGCGGGAGGTGGCGGCGGCGGTCGCGCAGACCCGTGACTTCCTGCGCGTCATGCTCACCGAGGTCGGCGCGGCGCACGGCAGGGGCGGCACGCTGAAGGAGGCGTTCGAGGGCGCCCACCGGGCGCTCGCGCCTCGCTACGGCGCCTGGCCGATCTTCGAGCACTGCCTGCCGTTCAACGTCTCGCGGCTGTGGGACGAGCTGGACGGGGTGGAGCGGCCACGGGTGTGGACGGCGGAGCGCGATCGCGAGGTGTGGGAGTTGCTGCAGGCATGACGGCAGCCGTCGGTGAGCAGGTCATCGTGGTGGGCGCGGGACCGGTCGGGCAGAGCGCGGCCCTGCTGCTGGCCCGCTGGGGCGTGCCGGTGCTGGTCCTCGACGAGCGACCCGGCCGCCGGCCCGCCGGGTCCAAGTCGATCTGCCAGCAGCGTGACGTGCTCGACATCTGGTCGGCCGCCGGCGCGGGCCGGATCGCCGAGGAGGGGCTGGCCTGGACCACCGCCCGCACCTACTACCGGGGCGAAGAGCTGCTGTCGTGGACCTTCGACACCCAGGGGCCGCTGCCGCCGTGCGTAAACATCTCCCAGACGCGCACCGAGCAGATCCTCGACGCGGCCATCGCCGCGCAGCCGCTGGTGGAGGTCCGCTGGGACCACCGGGTGACCGGCCTGGAGCAGGACGACGGGGGCGTCACCGTGCGCTGCCGGGACCGGACGCTGCGGGCGCCGTACGCCGTCGTGTGCGCCGGTGCGCGCGCCCAGGGGCTCCGGCAGGCGCTCGGGGTGCGCTTCGACGGTGAGTCGTTCGACGACCAGTTCCTCATCTGCGACATCCGGGCCGACCTGCCCGGCTGGGAGCACGAGCGCCGCTTCCACTTCGACCCGGAGTGGAATCCGGGCAGGCAGGTGCTCATCCATCCCTGCCCCGAGGGCACGTACAGGATCGACTGGCAGATCCCCCCGCATTTCATCCCGACAGGTCAGGACGTGGCGCGCAGGATCCGGCAGATCATCGGGGACCGCGACTACGACCTGCTCTGGCAGACGACCTACCGCTTCCACTCGCGGATCGCCTCCCGCATGCGGGTGGGCCGGGTGCTGCTGGCCGGGGACTGCGCCCACCTGGTGGCCCCGTTCGGCGCCCGCGGCCTCAACTCGGGCGTGCCCGACGCCGAGAACGCCGCCTGGAAGCTGGCGTTCGTGCTGAACGGCTGGGCGCCGGAGGAGCTCCTGGAGAGCTACCACGACGAGCGTCACGCGGCGGCGCGGGAGAACCTGGAGGTCACGGCCGCCACCATGCGCTTCCTCGCGCCGAGGACCGAGGGCGAGCGGGCCCGCAGGCGGGCCGCGCTGGAGGCCTGCCGGGCGGGCGGCGACGCCGCCGAGGTCGACTCCGGCCGCTTCGCCGAGCCGTTCTGGTACGTGGACTCGCCGCTCACCACACCGGAGCCGGCGCGGCCGTTCCGGGGCAGGCCGCCGAAGGGCGCGCTGTGCGATCCGGCGCCCGGCGTGATCGTGCCCGACGTGCCGCTGCCCAGGGGACGGCTGCGCGAGCTGTGCCGTGATGGATTCCTGCTGCTTCTGGGCGGAATGTGCGATTCGGGTTTGTTTGCCCAGGTCTTGGGCAAAGTCACTACGGCGCCGCTCGCCGTTCGCGGGCTCGCGGAGATGGACGGGACCGGCACGCTCGCTGAGAGGCTCGGCGCAGGACCCGATGAGGCATGGCTCATCAGGCCGGATGCCCATATCGCCGCGATCATTCCCCATGCGGGGCCGGAACAGGTGATAGCCGCTGTGAGACGCGCGTCGCGTCTTTCGGAAGTATGAGGCGAGGAGGACTTGGGTGGTTGGCCGTAGCTCGTTTCTGATCGTCGCGAACCGGTTGCCGGTGGACCGGAACGTCGAGCAAGACGGAACGGCCTCATGGCGTAGGAGCCCCGGCGGGCTGGTCACCGCCATCGCGCCGGTGATGCAACGCCGTCACGGAGCCTGGCTCGGCTGGCACGGCGCGGCTGACGAAGTACTGGAGCCGTTCGAGCAGGACGGCATGAGCCTGATCCCGGTGCCGCTGTCGGCCGCCGAGGTCGAGCTGTACTACGAGGGATTCTCCAACGCCACGCTCTGGCCGCTCTACCACGACGTGGTCGCGCCGCCGATCTTCGAACGGCCCATGTGGGAGACGTACCGGGCCGTCAACGAGCGCTTCGCCATCGCGGCCGCCGAGGCCGCCGAGGAGGGCGCCGTCGTCTGGGTGCAGGACTACCAGCTCCAGCTCGTGCCCGCGATGCTGCGCAAGCTCCGGCCGGACCTGCGCATCGGATTCTTCCTGCACATCCCGTTCCCGCCGGTGGAGCTGTTCTGGCGGCTGCCCTGGCGCAGGGAGCTGGTCGAAGGGCTGCTCGGCGCCGACCTGGTGGGCTTCCAGCTCCCGGGCGGCGCGTCGAACTTCCGGCGGCTGTGCCGCAGGCTGCTGGGCGTGCCGTACAAGGGCAACGAGATCTTCCTGGAGGACCGGGTGGTCACCACCCAGGCGTTCCCGATCTCGGTGGACTTCGGCGAGCTGGACTCGATGGTACGCGAGCCGCAGGTGATCTCCCGGGCCAAGGAGATCCGGATGGAGCTCGGCGACCCCGAGCACGTGCTGCTCGGCGTGGACCGGCTCGACTACACCAAGGGCATCGGGCAGCGCCTGGAGGCCTTCGGCGAGCTGCTCAAGGACGGGCGTATCGGCCCCGGCGAGGCGGTGTTCGTGCAGATCGCCACCCCCAGCCGGGAGCGGGTGGAGGAGTACCGGCGGCTGCGCGACGACATCGAGCTGCAGGTGGGCCGGATCAACGGCGAGAACTCCGTGCTGGGCAACCAGCCGATCCAGTACTTCCACCAGTCCTACGGCAAGCAGGAGCTCGCCGCGCTCTACCTGGCGGCGGACGTCATGGTCGTCACGCCCCTGCGCGACGGGATGAACCTGGTCGCCAAGGAGTACGTCGCCTGCCACCACGACCTGCACGGCGCGCTGGTGCTCAGCGAGTTCGCCGGCGCGGCCGACGAGCTGCGGCAGTCGTTCCTGGTCAACCCCTACGACGTGGAGGACGTCAAGCGCCAGATGATGGCCGCGATGCGGGCCACGCCGCACGAGCTGGCCCGGCGCATGCGCACGATGCGCCGCCGGGTCGCCACCTACGACGTGGACCGCTGGGCCAGCGAGTTTCTCACTGCCTTGGAGACACCTGCTTCAGCGCCCGCCATGAGTCATAGCGCTTCTTGGCGGTCCGGTTGACCACGATCTGCGCCACCGACATGCCCACGCCCATCACCACGGCGTAACCGATCGCCTCGCCCATGGAGACCTCGGGCGAGTCCGGGTCGATGGGCGGCTCCTTGCCGGTCGCCTTCACCCAGGCGAGCCCGAGGAGCTTACGCGCCCCCCACGCGGTCACCAGCCCCACCGCAGCGCCGATCACTCGCCAGGCGACGTCAGGCCTCTCATCCGCCATGAGAACTTCTCCCTTCCCTCAGATAACGAACCCTAGTCTCTAACGCTTGCCGGGCCCGGCAAGCCGTACCATAAGGAGGCATGACTGAACAGCGCCTACGCCATCCGCTCATGCCCGAGAAACCGACTCTCGACGGCCTGGAGCAGGTATGGGTAGCCCGCTGGGAGGAGCAGGGCACCTATCGGTTCGACCGGTCCCAGCCGCGTGAGCGGATCTACTCGATCGACACGCCGCCGCCCACCGTCTCCGGCTCCCTGCACGTCGGCCACGTCTTCTCCTTCACCCACACCGACATCATGGCCCGCTACCAGCGCATGCTGGGCAAGTCGGTGTTCTACCCGATCGGCTGGGACGACAACGGCCTGCCGACCGAGCGTCGCGTGCAGAACGTGTACGGCGTCCGCTGTGACCCGTCGCTGCCCTATGACCCCGACTTCGTGCCACCGGACAAGCCCGGCAAACGCGATGTCTCCATCTCGCGGCGTAACTTCGTGGAGCTCTGCCACAAGCTGACGGAGATCGACGAGCAGGCGTTCGAGGAGGTGTGGCGGCGGGTCGGCCTGTCGGTCGACTGGTCGCTGCTCTACACCACGATCAGCGACGACTCACGCCGCGTCTCCCAGCGGGCGTTCCTGCGCAACCTGCGCCGCGGCGAGGCCTACCTCGCCGAGGCGCCGACGCTGTGGGACGTCTCCTTCCGCACCGCCGTCGCCCAGGCCGAGCTGGAGGACCGGGAGTGGCCCGGCGCCTTCCACCGGATCTCCTTCTACGGCGAGAAGGGGCCGGTCTGGATCGAGACGACCCGGCCCGAGCTCATCCCCGCCTGCGTGGCCCTGGTCGCCCACCCCGACGACGAGCGCTACCAGGCGCTGTTCGGCACCTCGGTGCTGACGCCGCTGTTCGGCGTCGAGGTGCCGATCCTGGCCCACCACCTGGCCGAGCCCGACAAGGGCTCGGGCATCGCGATGATCTGCACCTTCGGCGACATCACCGACGTGACGTGGTGGCGCGAGCTCCACCTGCCCACCCGGCCCGTCATCGGCTGGGACGGCCGGCTGCTGCCCGAGCCGCCCGACGACGTCGAGCCGGAGCCGTACAAAGAGCTGGCGGGCAAGACCGTGCACAGCGCCCGCGAGCGGATCGTGGAGCTGCTGCGCGAGTCCGGCGACCTGGACGGCGACCCGCGCCCGGTCAAGCGCACGGTGAAGTTCTACGAGCGCGGCGACAAGCCGCTGGAGATCGTCACCACCCGGCAGTGGTACATCCGCAACGGCGGGCGCGACGAGGCGCTGCGCGAGCGGATGCTGGCGCGGGGCAGCGAGCTGGCCTGGCACCCGCCGCACATGCGGGTGCGCTACGACAACTGGGTGCAGGGTCTCGCGGGCGACTGGCTGATCTCCCGGCAGCGGTTCTTTGGCGTGCCGTTCCCGGTGTGGTACCGGCTCGACGAGTCCGGCCGGCCGCGCTACGACGAGCCGATCGTGCCGCCCGAGGAGCTGCTGCCGATCGACCCGTCCTCCGACACGCCGCCCGGCTACACGCCGGAGCAGCGGGGCGTGCCCGGCGGGTTCGTGGCCGACCCCGACGTCATGGACACCTGGGCCACCTCGTCGCTGACCCCGCAGATCGCCGGGCGCTGGGAGACCGACGACGACCTGTTCCAGCGGGTCTTCCCGGCCGACCTGCGCCCGCAGTCCCACGAGATCATCCGGACCTGGCTGTTCGCGACCGTGGTCAGGTCGCATCTGGAGTTCGGCGACGTGCCGTGGAGCGACGTCGCCATCTCCGGCTGGATCCTCGACCCCGACCGCAAGAAGATGTCCAAGTCCAAGGGCAACGTGGTCACCCCGATGGACCTGCTGGAGCAGCACGGCTCCGACGCGGTCCGCTACTGGGCGGCGGGCGGCCGGTACGGCGTCGACACCGCCTTCGACGCCGGCCAGCTCAAGATCGGGCGACGGCTGGCGATCAAGATCCTCAACGCGTCCAAGTTCGTGCTGAGCATGGGCGACGACCGGTCCGTGGGCGAGGTCACCGAGCCGGTCGACCTGTCGATGCTGGCGGCGCTGGCCGGCGTGGTGCGCGAGGCGGGCGAGGCGTTCGACGGCTACGAGCACACCCGGGCGCTGGAGGCGATCGAGCGGTTCTTCTGGTCGTTCTGCGACGACTATCTGGAGCTGGTCAAGGCCAGGGCGTACGAACCCGGCCCGGCGGCGGCCTCGGCGCACGCGGCGTTGCGGCAGGCGCTCGACGTGCTGCTGCGGCTGTTCGCGCCGTTCCTGCCGTTCGTCACCGAAGAGGTGTGGTCCTGGTGGCGCGAGGGCTCGGTGCACCAGGCGCGCTGGCCCGCCACCGAGCCGGGGACCGGCGACCCGGCGGTGCTGGAGGCGGCCTCCGAGGTGCTGCGCCAGGTCCGCAGGGCCAAGTCCGAGGCCAAGCTGTCCATGCGGGCCGAGGTCTCCTGCCTCACGGTGACCTCTCCGCTGGCCGAGCTGGTCCGGCTCGCGCAGGACGACCTGTGCGCCGCGGGCAACGTCGAGGAGTTCGTGCTGGCGTACGGCGAGACGACGACAGTCGAGGTGTCGCTGACCTGACGCCCGGCGGCAGGGCACGGCGGCAGGGCACGGCGGCGCCGTGCCCTGCCAGACCCGATCATTTAACCGCGCGCATCCGCGGCTCTGACGTGCCAGTCTGGAACCGTGCTGAGCGACCGCGGAACCAAACTCGTGCCACCCGTACTGGCGCGGATGGCCGCATGGAGCGCGTGCCTGATCCTCATCGGCATCGTCCTGTTCTACTTCGCCGGAGCCGTCGCGAGGCTCAGCTTCGTGGCGCTGCCGGTGGCCATCGCCCTGCTGCTGACGGCGCTGCTCTTCCCGCTGACCCGGAGTCTGCGCGAGGCGGGCATGCGGTCCATCTGGGCCACCTGGATCACCATGATCGCCGCGCTGGCGGTGATCATGGGCACCGGCTGGCTCGTCGGCGCTCGCGCCACCGAGGAGTTCCCCAACCTGGTCAAGCAGGTCCAGGTCACCGTCGCCGAGGTGCAGGAGTGGCTGACGACCGGCCCGCTGCACCTGCAAGAGGCGCAGATCACCGACTACGTCAACAACGTCGTGTCGATGATCGACGCCCAGCGGACGGCCATCACCGGCACGGTGCTGAGCGCCGGAGCCGTCGCCGTCGAGGTGCTCGCGTCCATCGTGCTGATGCTGTTCGTGACGTTCTTCCTGCTCAAGGACGGCGACCGGATCTGGGCGTGGTTCCTCAAGGGGTTCGGCCGGATGTCGCCGAGGGTCGACCGGGCCGGCCGAGCGGCCTGGACCACCCTGTCGCACTACGTGCAGGGCAGTGTGATCGTCGCCGCCGTGCACGGCGTGGTCATGGGCATCGTGCTGGCGGGCATGGGCGTGCCGCTCTGGGCGCCGCTCGCCGTGCTCATCTTCTTCGCCAGCTTCATCCCGATCGTCGGCATCTTCTTCGCCGGCACGGTCGCCACCCTGGTCACCCTGGGCGCCAAGGGGATCGTCTACGCCCTGATCTTCGTCGGCATCCTGGTCATCGAGCAGCAACTGGAGAACCACGTGCTCCAGCCGCTGATCGTCGGCAGGGCGCTGCGGTTCCACCCGCTCGCCATCATCCTGGTGCTGGCCGTCGGCGGCATCCTGGCCGGCATCGCCGGGGCCGTGGTCGCCGTTCCGGTGGCCGCGGTGATCTACCGCGCGCTGCCGGAGCTGAGATCCGATCCCCTGGCCCTGCCGGCGCCGTCAGACGTGCTGGCCGTGCCATCGGGTCCACCGGGCCCACCGGGCGACGAGCCCGCCGACGGTGAGCCCGACAGCGAGCCCGACAGCGAGCCCGCCGGCGGTGAGCCCGACGACCAGCCCGCCGGGGATGAGTCCGACGGCCGCGAATCCCGCGCGGCGGGTCGAGATGGCGCTGACACGGAGTAACCTCGTCACCCGTGACCTGTTCCTTGGCGACCACGTCGCCGCCTGACTCCTCACGGCCGAAGGCGCACCGTCCTGTTCCCGTCGGCACGACACTCCACCCGGCGGACCGGTGCACCGGGATCCCCGCCGGGAAGGCGTACCTTGAGGCAGACACCAGGACCACGAGGTGAGCCTGTGAGCGAGCGGACCGGCGGGACCGGCGAAGAAGCTCCGGTGCGCGACGTGGAGGTTCTCATCCAGCGGCTCGATCCCGAGCTGCCGGTGCCCTCCTACGCCCACCCGGGCGACGCCGGCGCGGACCTGCACGCGGCCGAGGACGCCGAGCTGCTGCCGGGGGAGCGGGCGGTCATCCGCACGGGTGTGGCGATCGCGCTGCCCGACGGCTACGTGGCCCTGGTGCATCCCCGGTCCGGCCTGGCCGCGCGGCACGGCGTCACTCTGGTGAACGCGCCGGGCACGGTCGACGCCGGCTACCGCGGCGAGATCAAGGTCACAATGATCAATACCGATGCCAAGGAGTCGTTCCGGCTGCGCCGTGGCGACAGGCTGGCCCAACTCGTCTTCCAGCGAGTCGAACGGGCCGCCTTCCGCGAGGTGGAGAGCCTGCCGGCCTCCCCGCGCGGCGCCGGCGGGCACGGTTCGACAGGACGTTGATTCCAGGGAGAGTGAAACGAAGTGTTCCGACGACGCCGTCGTGAGCAGGCCAAGCACGCGGCCGGGGAAACCGTCGCGACCCCCACGCGCGAGTGGGGGCCGTGGGACGCCGACGAGCCGCACCCTGACCACGACAGGATCGACCTGGGCGGTCTCCGCCTGCCCCACAACTCGGCGTTCGACGTCCGGCTGGCCTCCGTGGGAGACCAGCACGTCGGCGTCGTGGTGCTGTGGGAGGAGAGCTCGCTGCAGCTCCAGGCACTGGCCGCGCCCAAGTCGGGCGGCCTGTGGGAGGAGATCAGGACCAAGATCAAGGCCGGCGCGAAGACGCTGGAGGAGCGGGAGGGCGTGTTCGGCGTCGAGCTGGCCGGCCAGGTGACGGTCGAGGGCGCCACGAGGCCCGCCCGCTACATCGGCATCGACGGGCCGCGCTGGTTCCTGCTCGCCGTCGTCAACGGCAGGGCCGCGGTGGACGACCAGGTGGCCGAGGCCTTCCTCGACTTCGTCAAGGACATCGTGGTCGTGCGTGGCGACGAGCCGATGGCCCGCGAGGAGTCCATCCCGCTGCGCCGGCCCACCGATCCGGCCGACGAGGTCGAAGAGGAGCCCGTCAACCCGTTCAAACGAGGACCTGAGATCACCGAGACTCGCTGACGCGCCGCCATCACATAGGCTGATTCATCATGAGTACGGCAGAGCCTCCGAAACGCGGAGGATTGCGCGGCTTCTTCAGTCGGCTGGCCTCCAGCCAGTCCGAAATCGAGGCACAGGAGCTGCGGGAGGGCGCCGACGAGGCCGGCGCGACCCCTATCGCCTCGTGTGGCGGCCGCCGCCGCTTCTGTGTAGCCGGTACGCTGCGTACGGTGACGCTCCGCCCGCGGGGCGGCGCGCCCGCTCTCGAAGCGGAGCTTTACGACGGGTCGGACGTGATCGACCTGGTGTGGCTCGGCCGCCGCCGGATCGCCGGGATCGAACCCGGCCGCCCGGTCAAGGCCGAAGGGCTCGTCAGCATCCAGGACGGGCGCAAGGTCATGTTCAATCCTCGATACGAGTTGCGCCCAGGGAGTTGATCAGGTGAGTGCCGAGGCCGGAGAGGTCGCCCACGACACCGTCGAGTCGGCGGTGCGAGCCCAGCTCGCCAAGGCGTTCGGCGGCTTTCGCGGCATCGTCGAGGCGGCGGTGCCGACGATCGCCTTCACGCTGACCTGGATCATCACCGAAGAGCTGCGCCTGTCGCTCATCATCAGCATCACTCTGGCGGTGGTGCTCCTGCTTGTCCGGATCGCGCAGCGGTCGACGCCGCAGTTCGTCATCAACGCCCTGATCGGCATCGCGATCGGGGCGTTCTTCGCCAGCCGCACCGGCGACGCGAAAGACTACTTCCTGCCCGGCATTCTCTACAACGCCGGCTACGCCGTCGCCATGCTGGTCTCCATCGTGACCCGCTGGCCCGTCGTCGGCTTCCTGATCGGCTCGGTGACCAACGACCCGGTCGGCTGGCGCAAGGATCCCGGCATCGTCAGGCTCTGCGTCAAGCTGACCTGGCTGCTCATGATCCCCTGCGTGGTCCGGGTGGCCGTGCAGCTGCCGGTCTACCTCTACGGCGGCGACCAGGCGGTGGCGGCGCTCGGCTTCGCCAAGATCGCGATGGGCTGGCCGCTCCAGGTGGCGGCGCTGGCCGCGATGGTGTGGGTGCTCGGCAAGGGGCGCACACCGATCAAACCGCCGGTCGCCCCAGCCTGACCCGCCTCACAGCAGCAAAGGGTACGGATCCGCCGCGGATCCGTACCCTTCGCCTTGGGGCCCGAAGTCCGCGTGCGGGCCCCGTACCTCTCAGTGCTGGGAGAGCAGGTGCGCCAGCTCCTGCTCCATCTCCTGGTTGGCGACGAACAGCAGCTCGTCGCCCGCCTCCAGCGGGTCGTCGGCGCTCGGCACCATCACCCGGCCCTCGCGCAGGATCGCCACCAGCGCCGTGTCCGTCGGCCACGGCACCGAGCCGGCCCGCTGACCCACCACGGGCGCGTCCTCGGCCAGCGTGAGCTCGACCAGGTTGGCCTGGCCCTGCCTGAACGTCATCAGCCGCACCAGGTCGCCGACGCTCACCGCCTCCTCGACCAGCGCGCTCAGCAGGCGTGGCGTCGAGACGGCCACGTCGACGCCCCACGACTCGTTGAACAGCCACTCGTTGTTCGGCTGGTTGATGCGGGCCACCACGCGCGGCACGCCGTACTCGGTCTTGGCCAGCAGCGACACCACGAGGTTGACCTTGTCGTCGCCGGTGGAGGCGACGACCACATGACAGTTGTTCAGACCCGCCTCGTCCAGCGACGCGATCTCGCAGGCGTCGGCCAGCAGCCACTCGGCGCGCGGCACGCTGTCTATCTTGATGGCCCGGGGATCGGAGTCGATGAGCAGGATCTCGTGGCCGTTCTCCAGGAGCTCGGCCGCGATGGACCGGCCCACCGCCCCGGCTCCGGCGATGGCGACGCGCATCACTCGTCCTCTTCCGGTGCCGCGGCCAGCACCTTGTTGATCCGGTCCATGTCGCTCTCCGCGGCGATGACGTGCAGCACGTCGCCCTCCTGCACCATGGTGGTGCCCGTGATGACCACGGCCTCGCCCATGCGGTTGAGGAACGCGGCACGGGCCCGCGTCCGCGCCTCCAGGTCCACGACGCGGGTGCCGATCCAGGCGGGGTTGACGGTGACCTCGGCCAGGACCACGGTGCCGGTCGGGTCACGCCAGAGCGGCTCGGCCCCCTCCGGCAGGATGCGGCGCATGACCTGGTCGGCCGTCCACCGCACGGTCGCCACCGTGGGGATGCCCAGCCGCTGGTAGACCTCGGCACGCCGGGGGTCGTAGATGCGGGCCACCACGTTGTCCACGCCGAACGTCTCGCGGGCGACCCGGGCCGAGATGATGTTGGAGTTGTCACCGCTGGAGACGGCCACATAGGCCGCCGCCGACTCGATGCCCGCGTCGATGAGCACGCCCCGGTCGAAACCGACGCCGGTCACCCGGCGGCCCCGGAATCCGGCACGCAGGCGGCGGAACGCCTGGGGATCCCGGTCGATGATCGCGACCGAGTGGCCGTTGTCCTCGAGGATGTGCGCCAGAGTCGATCCGACCCGGCCACATCCCATGATCACAATATGCATACTCCCCCGCACTTCGCGGTCGGCCGGTTGCTCGACACCAGTATGGCTTGCCGGGGGAGCGCGTCGTCTGATGTCGCACTTCGTGCGGCTAGCATCTCGTTACGTGGTGAAGGGAACCGATCTCCTCAAACGCGTGCTTGTGGGGCGGGCGCTGCGCAGCGCCCAGCTTCACGAGCAACTGCTGCCCAAACGCATCGCCCTGCCGGTCTTCGCCAGCGACGCTCTCTCGTCGGTGGCCTACGCGCCGCAGGAGATCCTGGTCATCCTGTCCCTCGCGGGCGTGTCCTTCTACGCCTACAGCCCGTGGATCGCGATCGCCGTCGTCGTGGTCATGCTCACCGTCGTCGCCTCCTACCGGCAGAACGTGCACGCCTACCCCAGCGGCGGCGGCGACTACGAGGTCGCCACCACCAACCTCGGGCAGAACGCCGGCCTCACCGTGGCCAGCGCCCTGATGGTCGACTACGTGCTGACCGTCGCGGTGTCGGTGGCCAACGGCGTCGACTACGTCGGCGCCACCATTCCCTTCGTCGCCCAGCACAAGCCCACGGTCGCCATCTGCATCGTGATCCTGCTGACCGTGGTCAACCTGCGCGGCCTGCGCGAGTCGGGCGGGGCCTTCGCCATCCCGACCTACGCGTTCATGTTCTCGGTGCTCGCAATGATCGCCATCGGCGGCTTCCGGACGGTCGCCCTCGGCGAGCAGCTGCACGCGCCCAGCGCCGAGTTCGGCATCGTGGCCGAGCAGACCGACCTGACGGCCTTCGCCGCGGCCTTCCTCATCCTGCGCGCCTTCTCCACCGGCTGCGCCGCGCTGACCGGCGTCGAGGCCATCAGCAACGGCGTGCCGGCCTTCCGCAAGCCCAGGAGCCGCAACGCCGCCACGACGCTGCTCATGATGGGCCTGATCGCGATCACCATGTTCGGCGGCATCATCGCGCTGGGGCTGGCCTCCGGCGTGAAGGTGGCCGAGCCCTCCGTGGCGGCCACCGCCCTGCTGCGGGCGGACGGCACCCCCGTCGGCCCCGACTATCACCAGCAGCCGATCATCTCGCAGGTGGCCGACGCGGTCTTCGGCGGCGGGTCGATGCCGTTCGTGATCATCTCGGGGGTCACCGCGCTCATCCTGTTCCTCGCGGCCAACACCGCCTTCAACGGCTTCCCGGTGCTCGCCTCCATCCTGGCCCAGGACCGCTTCCTGCCCCGCCAACTGCACACCCGCGGCGACCGGCTGGCCTTCTCCAACGGCATCATCATCCTGGCCCTGGCGGCCTGCCTGCTGCTGTGGGGCTTCCAGGCGGACGTCAGCCGGCTGCTGAACCTCTACATCGTCGGCGTCTTCGTCTCCTTCACCCTCAGCCAGACCGGCATGGTGATCCACTGGACCCGCCGGTTGAAGACCGAGGTGGATCTGAAGCCGCGCCACCAGATGCACCGCTCCCGCATGATCAACTTCTTCGGCGCGGTCATGACCGGGCTGGTGCTCATCGTGGTGCTGGTCACCAAGTTCGTCGTCGGCGCCTGGATCGTGTGCATCGCCATGCCGATCCTGTTCCTGATGATGAAGGCCATCCGTGGCCACTACGACAACGTCGCGGCCGAGCTGGAGATCACCGAGGAGTACGACGAGTCGATGCTGCCCGCCCGCAACCACGCGATCGTCCTGGTCTCCAAGATCCACAAGCCCACGATGCGGGCCCTGGCCTACGCCCGCGCCACCCGGCCGTCCACGCTGGAGGCGATCACCGTGGGGGTGGAGGGCAAGGAGGCGCGGGCGCTGCAGGAGGAGTGGGAGCGGCGCGGCATCCAGGTGCCGCTGAAGATGCTGGACTCGCCGTACCGGGAGATCACCCAGCCGATCCTCGACTACGTCAAGAGCCTGCGCCGCCGCTCCCCGCGCGACGTGGTGACCGTCTTCATCCCCGAGTACGTCGTCGGCCACTGGTGGGAGCACCTGCTGCACAACCAGAGCGCGTTCAGGCTCAAGGCGCGCCTGCTGTTCAAGCCGGGCGTGATGGTGACCAGCGTGCCGTGGCAGCTGCACTCCTCCGACCGGCTCCAGGGCCGCCGCGAGCCGCTCGTCCCGGGCCGGGGACGCCGGTCGGGCAACAACGGGCGCGACGGCGACGGGGGCGTCAGGACGCGCTGATGTGCGCGCGCAGCCTGGCGGTGTCGGCCTCGTTCCAGCCCTGCGGCGCGGCGACCGCGGCCCAGCCGTTCACGATGTTGGGGCCGTACCGGTGGCCGTGGCCGGGCGGGACGGACCGTGCGGCGATCATGTCGACCAGGACCTGCCAGAACGTCACCAGCGGGAACCAGTTCATCTGCGGGTTGACGCCGGGCGCGCGGGGCGGCTCCAGCCAGCCGGGCCGGTCGTAGACGAGCGCGGGCGACCACCAGACGACCGGGTCGGAGGAGTTCTGCAGATAGACCACGCGGGGATGCGGCCACGGGCCCGGCGGTCGCCACAGGTCGGCGGGCCGCTGCGCGAAGCGGACGGTCCGGCCCGAGTCGTAGACGGGCCGCCACAGCGGGCTGCCCGGGTCGCGGCCGTCGGTGAGGGCCCGCCAGATGGGATTGGCGTTCGGCGGTCCGACGAAGAGCGCGCCGTCGGTCCTGGCCGCCAAGTCGGCGAGGCCGCGGAAGGCGTTCTCCAGCTCGAAGGAGCCCAGGCTCTCACCGGAGATCACCAGCCTGGGCCGGTCATCGGCGGGCAGCGCCGCCCACCTGGTGCGCACCGCCTCGAACAACGCCACCCCGGCCCTCGCGGCCTTGCCCCTGTCGACCAGGAACGACACCCAGCTCGGCAGGTAGGAGTACTGCACCGCGACCATGGCCGAGTCGCCGTTGTACATGTACTCCAGCGTGTCGGCGATGCCGTGGTCGACCCAGCCGGTGCCCGTCGTGCCGAGCACGGCCAGCACCGGCCGCTCGAACGCGCCGGTGCGCTCCAGCTCGCGCACGGCCAGCGCGGCCTGGTCACGCGGTGAGGAGGCGGCGTCCAGGCCGATGTAGACCCTGATCGGCTCGACCGCCCCGCCGCCGGAGAACGCGGCCAGCCTGGCGGGCGTGGTGGCGGTGCCGGTGAACGTGCGGCCTTCCCTGCCCAGCGACTCCCAGCTCACCAGCGACCCCGGCCCGCCGGACAGCGTGGCGGACGTCGGGCGCCGCACACCGGGCTGGGTGCCGGAGTTTGCCACCGACGACACGTCGCTGATGGTGGTGACGAACCCGGAGAACAGCACGTCGCTGGCGAAGACCGAGACCAGGAAGGCGACGAGCAGCACCCCGATGACGTGGCCGACATAGGAGGGCACGAACAGGCCCAGCCAGGCGACGAGCTTGCGCGCGCCCAGCCGGATCAGCCGGGCGACCAGCAGGAAGGCGGCGAAGAACGCGACGGCCACGGCGAGGATGACCGGCGCGGACCAGCTGATGGCGGGGTCCATGCCCATCAGCGAGCGCAGGTCGCGCTGCCAGTCGAAGCTGTACCACAGCGCCGCCGCCGTCAGGATCGCGCAGCCGGCGAGCATGACCCGCCAGGCCGTCCGCCGCCACCGTGACGTCGGCAGGCGCCCCCGCAGCAGCGCCCGGCAGCCCGCCCCGGCGACGGCGCCCAGCGCGTAGCCGAGCAGCGCGGTGATCCCGCCCATCAGCCCCTGGTAGAGCCAGGTGCGCGGGAGCAGCGACGGCGTCAGCGAGGCGCAGAAGAACAGTGTGGCCAGCAGCGTCCCCCCGAATCCGAGCCCCCGCCGCACCACCCGACCCCTGTCCACGATCACTCAGGGTAGTCGATCGATCGGTGAAAGTAGCCGGGCAGGTCAGGGCATAGGGTGTCTCTGTGGAACAGGTATCTCTCGAGCTGACAGTAGGTCCGGTCGCCCATGGCGGCTGGTGTGTGGCACGCCACGAAGGGCGCGTGGTCTTCGTCCGGCACGCCCTGCCGGGGGAGCGGGTCAGGGTCGAGGTGACCGAGGAGACCACCCGCTTCCTCAGGGCCGACGCCGTGGAGATCCTCGAAGCGTCCCCCGACCGCGTGGTCCCGCCCTGCCCCTACGCGGGCCCGGGGCGGTGCGGCGGCTGTGACTGGCAGCACGCCACCCTGGAGGCTCAGCGACGGCTCAAGGGCGAGGTGGTCGCCGAGCAGCTGCGCCGGCTGGCCCGCGTCGAGCGGGAGGTCGTCGTCGAGGAGGTGCCGGGCGCCAAGGACGGGCTCGGCTGGCGCACCCGCGTCCAGTTCGCCGCACTGCCCGACGGCCGGCTGGGCCTCCGCAAGCACCGCTCGCACGACATCCAGCCGATCGACGCCTGCCTGATCGCGCACCCCGAGGTGGAGGCCGTCGGCGCCGAGGGTCACGAGTGGCCGGGAGCCGTCGCGGTCGAGGTGATCGCCTCGGCCGGCGGCGACCGGGCCGTCGTGGTCGCGCCGCGGCCCCGCCGCAGCGTGGCCGTCCCCGATCTCGACGCGGACGCCTCCATCCTGCTCGACCAGGGCAAGGGCCGTACCGTCCCGAGGCGTGGCTCGGGCGTGCTGCGCGAGCGGGTGGGCGACCGCGAGTTCCGGGTGGCCGGCAGCGGCTTCTGGCAGGTGCATCCCGGCGCCGCCGAGACCCTCCTGGACGCCGTGCTGACCTACGCCGCGCCCGAGCCGGGGGAGTGGGCCCTCGACCTCTACTGCGGCGTCGGCCTGTTCGCCGCCGGGCTGGCCGAGGGTGTGGGGGCCGAGGGCGCGGTGTTCGGGCTGGAGTCGGAGTCCGCGGCCGTCCGCGACGCCCGCGCCAACCTCCGTGACCTGCCGCAGGCGCGGGTGGAGCGAGGACGGGTGGAGGAGGCGCTCGACCGCTTCCAGATCGAACGCGCCGACCTCGTGGTGGTGGACCCGCCCCGGACGGGGCTGGGCCGTGACGTGGTGGACCGGATCGCCTCGCTCACCCCGCAGCGGATCGTGTACGTCTCCTGCGACCCGGCCACCCTGGCCCGCGACCTGGCCTGGCTGGCCGAGCGCGGCTACCCGCTGACGGACCTGCGGGCCTTCGACGCCTTCCCGATGACCCACCACGTGGAGTGCGTGGCGCTGCTCACCCGCGCCTAGACATGGGGCTCACCCGCGCCTAAGGCCTGTCTGACAATTCAAAATGGCGGAGCCAGAGCATGACGGATGCCAGGATGACGCCTGCGAGGTAGCGGCTGGCGAGCTTGTCGAAGCGGGTGGCGATGGCTCGCCACTGCTTGAGCTTGGCGAAACAACGCTCGACCAGGTTGCGCTCTTTGTAGGTGATCGCGTCGAAGGCGAAAGGGCGACCTCCCCGGCTGCCCTTGCGCTTGCGGTTGGCGATCTGGTCTTTGCGTTCGGGGATGACCGCCTGGATACCGCGTCGCCGCAGGTACAGGCGGATCTTCTTGGAGGAGTAGCCCTTGTCGCCCAGCAGACGAGCTGGGCGGGTGCGGGGCCGGCCGATGTGGAGACGCAGCCGGAAGGTGGCCATCACCGCTTCGAAGGCGGTGCAGTCCACGACATTGCCGCCGGTCAGATGCACGGTCAGCGGCAGGCCACGGGGTTCGGTGATCAGGTGGAGCTTGGTGGTGAGTCCGCCACGGGAGCGCCCGAGGGCTTGTCGTCTTTGGGAGGCTTTCGCATCAATCGTCTCACCGCTGTCCCCCTTTTTGGGCTCCGGCGGCGTGCTGGTGCGCGCGGGCGATGGTCGAGTCGATGCTGACGGTCAACTCGACCGTCCCGAGAGAGTCGTCTTTGACCTGTAGATCTTCCAGAATCCTGGCCCAGGTGCCGTCTTGGTCCCAGCGTTTGAACCGCTCATAGCAGGTCTGCCAGGGACCGTAGCGCTCGGGGATGTCGCGCCAGGGCGATCCGGTCCGCAACCGCCACAAGATCCCGTTGATGACCTCGCGGTGATCACGCCAGGGCCGTCCCCTGCCGTCCGTCGCGGGCAGCAGGGGCTCGATCCGTTGCCAAGCCTTGTCGGTCAGCTCGCCTCGTCGCACCACGAGCGATTATCTAACCGCATCCACCGTGATCATTTGTCAGACAGGCCTTAGCGGGCCAGGCGGTCCAGCAGCTCGCCGAGCAGCGCGCGTTCGCCAGGGGTGAGGTCGCCCGGGTCGTTGCCGACCAGCGCACGCAACGTCAGTGCGGCGCTCGCACGGGTCGCGGGGGCGTCGGCGGAGGGCGTGTGCAGGACTCCGGCCAGCGCGGCCTCGCGGACGCGTCCGGACAGCCCGAAGTCCGGCTCCGGCTGGCTGATCAAGGTGAGCGTGATGCCGACGTTGGCGGCAAGCACCTGTTCGGCGGCTTCGTCCGCTGGCACCTTGAGCAGGCCCTGGACGGCGGCGGCGGTCAACCGCTCGCGCAACGCGGCGTGCGCGGGAGCGGTGACGACGCAGGGCTTTCCCGGCTCGGCGCGGCCGTAAAGCAGCCCGTAGAACGACGGGTGCTCCAGCCCGAACCGCACGTGCCTGTCCCAGCCCTCGCGCAGGTCGTCCAGCGGGTTGCCAGAGCTCTCGACCGCCGTGTACTGGGTGAAGCCGTGGTTCAGCACGGCGTCGATCAGGCCCTGCTTGCTGCCGAAGTGGTGGTACAGCGTCGGGGCCTGCACCCCGGCGCGTTCGCACACCGCCCTCGTGGACACCGTGCCGCCGCCCTCCAGCAACTCCGCCGCGGCGAGCAGGAGTCGATCCCGTGCGTTCTGCATGCTTGCTACAGTAGCCTATATAGCGCTACATTGCTCGCTATAGCGAGAGGAGAAGTCCATGAGGACTTGGTTCGTCACTGGTGGGACGCCCGGAGGGTTCGGCCTGGTCTATGCCGAGGCTGCACTGGAACAGGGCGATCAGGTGGTGGTGACAGCGCGTCGGCCCTCTGAACTGCAGGAATGGGCTGAACCGCACGGCGACCGTGTGCTGGTTCTCCAGCTCGATGTCACCGATGCCGAGCAGGTGCGTGCCGCGGTCAAGACGGCAGAGGAGCGGTTTGGCGGGATCGACGTGCTCGTCAACAACGCGGGCCGTGGCTGGTTCGGCTCGGTTGAGGGGGCCCCTGACGAGACGGTCCGCCGCACGTTCGACCTCAACCTGTTCGCCGTGGTCGAGGTGATGCGCGCGGTCCTGCCAGGTATGCGGGCACGCGGCGACGGCTGGATCGTGAACATGTCGTCGGTGGCAGGCCTCGTCGGCGCACAGGGGTTCGGCTACTACTCGGCGGCGAAGTTCGCGCTCGAAGGACTGTCGGAGACACTGCGCCATGAAGTTGAGCCGTTCGGTGTGCGCGTGCTCGTCGTAGAGCCGGGAGCGTTCCGCACCAAGGCTTTCGCCGGCTTCCAGAACGAGCCCGTCAACGAGACCGTCGACGCCTACGTGCCGCTGGTCGAGGGCGTCAAGGCGGCGTTCGTGGAACATAACGGCAAGCAAGCGGGTGACCCTGAACGCGGAGTGCAGGCCGTGATCCGCGCGATGAACGCACCCGTTCCGCCGCAACGGATCGTGCTCGGCAACTCTGGCTACGACGTCGTTGTTGCGATGCACGAGAACGCACTCGCGGAGCTGCGCGCGAACGAAAAGCTCTCGCGCGGTGCGGACTTCTAAGCCTGTTGCCAGAAGTTGTGTCTGTAACTCGCGGGAGTTGACCTTGCCGCGAACGTGAGGAGCCTCGGCGGGGTGGATTGAGTTACCACACACAACCGACCCGACGAAGCCTTCATCAGTATGCGCCCCGCGCATGTCTATGCCGACTTGACCCCTGCTCGGCACCTCGAGCTGGTCACCGCGCTGCACGGCCCGTGGCGGGTCGCCGCCCGCATCGTCATCGTGCTGCTGAGGTGCTGCAGGGACGTACTAGGACGCGCCCGCGTCCTGGCACCCGAGAAGACCGGAGAGCAGAAATGGACGACATCACCCTGCCCAAGGCTGTCGAGAACTTCATCGCGGCCACCAACGCGCACGACGCGAACGCGCTGGCCGCGGTCTTCGGCGACGGGGCCACCGTGCGCGATGACGGGACGACCTACGCCGGCGAGGCCGAGATCCGCGAGTGGATCCAGGGGCACCTGATCAACCCCAAGATCGTGATCACGCCGACCTCGTTCGCGGGCGACCGTCTGGTGGCCTCCGGGGACGGTGAGTTCCCCGGCGGGCCTCTGTCCTTCGCGTTCGTGTTCGGCATCAAGGACGACCAGGTCACCGACCTCGCGATCGACCCCGTCTGACTCATCACCGGCCGGGCGGCCTGAGGGCTGCCCGGCCATGAACAGGGGACCAGCCATGGGCATCATGGACGAACTGATCAACCCGACAGTGGTGACGCAACTAGAGCCAGCCCATACGCTGGGCGGTGCGGATGGCCTCCAGGCGGTTCTGGGCGTTCAGCTTGGTCATCGCGTTCGACAGATAGTTGCGTACGGTGCCCTCGGTGAGGTGCAGGTCGGCGGCGATCCTGGCGATCGTGTGGCCGTCGCCCGCCAGTCGCAGCGCGTCCCGCTCGCGGTCGGTGAGCGGGCTGTCGCCCGCCGCCATGGCGGCGGCGGCCAGCTCGGCGTCCAGATAGCGGCCGCCGGACTGCACCTTGCGGATCGCCATGGCCAGCTCCTCGGCCGAGGCGTCCTTGCCGAGGAACCCGCTCACCCCCGCCGCCATCGCCCGGCGCAGATAACCGGGACGGCCCAGGCTGGTCAGGATCACGATCTTGCACAGGGAGCTGATCTGTTCGGCGGCGCTGAGCCCGTCCATGCCGGGCATCTCGATGTCCAGGACGGCCACGTCCGGCCGGTGTTCGGCGACCGCGGCCAGGATCTGGTCGCCCCTGCCGACCTGGGCGACGACCTCGATCCCGTCCTCCAGGTCGAGCAGCGCGGCGATCGCGCCACGGATGAGGTGCTCGTCGTCGGCCAGCAGCACGCGGGTCGTCATGCCGGCACCTCGACCCGGAGCACGTAGGCGCCCTCGGGGGTGGGCGCCGCGGAGAGCGCGCCGCCCGCGGTGATGACGCGCTGCGCCAGACCGCCCAGGCCGTTGGGGGCGTGCTCGCCCGCCGGGCCGCTGACGCCGTCGTTGGACATCTCCAGGATCCCCTCCTTGATGGTGATCGTGCAGTGCTCGGCCTTGCTGTGCTTGAGCACGTTCGTCGCTCCCTCGCGGACCACGGTGGCGAGCAGGGTACGGGTCTCGGCGGGCAGCTCGCCCGCCTCGGCGTCCACGGTGCAGCGCACGTCGGCCGCCTCCAGCACCGCGCGCACGCTGGCGAGCACCTCGCCGAGGTCCAGCGCCCGGTAGCTCTGCACGGTCTGGCGCACCTCGCGGAGCGTCTGCCTGGCCAGGTCGCGGACTTCGAACATCTCGCGCGCGGCGGCCTCCGGGTCGGCGCGCAGGGCCTGCTCGGCGCCCGCCGTCCGGGCCGCGATGTCGGTCAGGCTCTGCCCGAGCAGGTCGTTGAGGTCGCGGGCGAAGCGCAGCCGCTCCTCCGACACGGCCAGCAGCGCCTTGGCCTCCTCCCCTTCGTGCGCCTCTCTGGCGATCCGCCACAGCCACAGGTTCGCCAGCACGCCGCCGACGACGATCACGGTGAGCACGACCTGCAGGAGGAGCACCGGCAGGTTGAAGCCGTTGACCAGCGCTTCGTACACGGTGACGAACGCGACGGAGGCGAGGGCCAGCAGCAGCAGGGTGCGCCTGCGGATGAAGGGCGCCGCCATCGCCAGCCACACCGGCATCACGAACAGGATCGGGAACACGGCCAGCAGCAGGACCATCGTCCCGGCGACCGCCAGCATCCCGGTGGGCCGAGGCCCGCCTCTGACGGCGATCCTGAGCGATCGGGAGGCCAGCACGATCACGCTCAGGACGAACGCGACGGCGAGGACGGCCACCGGCACCGGGAGCCCCCGCTGCCAGCGGTAGTAGACGTCGAGGACGCCGATCAGGCCCGGCAGAAGCGCAAGGTCGGAGGTGTACAGGAGGAGCCAGCGGACCTTGTCAAACTTGGTGGCCTTGAGTTTGGTGGCCTTCCTCATGCCCGCACCTCGGCTCGCAGCACGAACTCCCCGGCCGGCGTGGACGTGGCGGAGAACGAGCCACCCGCGGTGGCCATCCGCTCGGCGAGCCCGCGCAGGCCGCTACCTGTGTCGCTGCTTGTTTCCTTGCCTGTGTCGGCGGCCGGCGCCTTCACGCCGTCGTTGCGCATCTCCAGCACCCCGCCGTCGATCGTGATCGAGCACCGCGTCGCCCGGCTGTGCTTCAGCACGTTGGTCGCCCCCTCCCGGACCGCCCAGGCGAGCAGCGTACGGGCGGGGGGTGACAGCTCGTCGGCCCTGGCCTCGATCGTGCAGCGGGCGCCGGCCGCCTCCAGCGCGGCGCGCACCCCGGTCAGCTCCTCGTCCAGGTCGAGCGAGCGATAGCCGTCCACGGCCACCTGCACCTCCGCCAGTGACTCCCCGGCCAGGCGCCGCACCTCCGACATCTCGGTCGCGGCCCTGGCGGCGTCCTTGGTGGCCATCTTGGCCGACAGCTCGCTCTTGAGGGTGATGACCGAGAGGCTGTGGCCGAGCAGGTCGTGCAGGTCGCGGGCGAAGCGCAGCCGCTCCTCCGACACGGCGAGCCTGGCCTTGGCCGCCTGGCTGTCATGCGCGTCCCTGATGGTCCGCCACAGCCAGCACCAGACCCACGTCGCCCCGGGCCACAGCAGGGCGGTGAGGGCGTAGGTCATCAGCGCGCCCTGCCACGATAAGTCGGTCGCGGCCGAGACATAGACGGTGAGCGCGGCGGTGAGGGCGGCGCCGACGGTGAGGATCGACCAGAGCGGCAGGTACAGCGCGGCCGAGGCGAGCCAGACAAAGGCGATCGTCTCCCAGCTCCCGGTGCCGGCGAGCGGGTTCAGCGCCTGCAGCGGCAGCATGGCCGCCGTGAGCAGGGCGCCCGCGGTCAGCTTCAGCACGGGGCGCGGCCGGTCGTCGAAGGCGTCTCTGAGGATGAGGCAGTAGAGCACCAGCACGCTCGCCAGGCAGACCAGGACGGTGAGCATGACAGGCGGGGAGACGAGGCCCTGCACGGTGGCGGTGATGACGAATCCCGCAAGGAAGAGCCCGAAAAAGGCCATCGAGCCGTACATCCAGCGCAGAAGGATCTTCTTCGCCGTCTCCGGCCTCGTGGCCACCCCGGCATCCCCCTAACGGATCAAAAGCCGCCCTTCCCCAGGAAATCCTATAGTTCGGTCGGGCATGCGCCACAGAATCCGCGTGACGCCGGGCCCGGGGTCCACCCCCCGCGCGGACAGCCAGGCCAGCCCGTAGCGGTCGGCGAAGGCCGCCAGCTTGCGGGCGTCGGTCTCGCTCAGGTCGTCCCGATCCTTCAGTACGCAGGTCAGCGCCAGCCGCCCCCAGGCGTGGTCCGGATCGGCCAGGTCGTACACCCGCGCGAGCTGGGTGCGCGCCGCGTGCAGGGCCACCGCGATCCGCTGCATCCTCCCCTCGGGAGCGCCGTGCGGCTCGATGTCGGCCAGCAGGTTGACGGCCCCGACGTCGGCTCCCGCCTCGCGGGTGAGGCGCAGCGTGTCCAGGTCGCGGGTGGCGAGCCCGTACGGCCGCAGCGGCAGGGTGAAACTGACCCGCAGCCGCCGCTCCTGCTGCATCGCCCTGATGGCCCGCGCCCGCCGGACCGCCGTCGCCGTGTGATCCGCACTCTTGGTACGCAGGTCGAAGTCGATGTAGCCGGCGTCGAAGGCGCCCACGACGCGGCGGTAGGCGGCGGCGAGGGCGCCCGGCCTGGTGCAGGTGGCCGCGGGCTCCCCGCCGTCGGGACCGCCGAAGATCAGTCCGGCGTCGGCGCCCACGGCGCGCAGGCGGCCGATCCGGTTGGCCACCGGGTCGTGGCCGAAGTCCAGCCGCCCGGCCCACCGCGAGGTGCAGCCGTCCGGGCCCGCCACCAGGTGGCCGAGGGCGTACCAGCGCACGCCGGTGCGGCGCGCGTCGGCCGGCAGGTCGAAGCCCGGATCCGCTGCCGTGTCGACGAAGCCGACGTACGTGGACCGGCCCAGCAGCGGGGCCGGGGCCGGGGCCGGTGACGGCGCGGGCGACGGCGGCGCCGGGCTGGGGACGGTGAGCTGGAGCGTGGCTCGCGCGGGCAGCAGGGTGATCGCCACCGCGGTCGCCCCGGCGAGGGCCAGCGCGAACAGGACCGCGAAAGGGCGCGGGAGGGTGCCCGGACGACCCTTGCGCCGTGATGCCGACATGAATCACTCCGAGTGTTCGAACGGCTACAGAGTGCGCTTGAAGAGGACGTTAGCAAGCGTTCGCGGTGTCGCGGGGGCAATCTCCGGATGGCGTCCGTTATGAGCGGATAATGGCGTCATGAAATTGAGGCTCTTCACCGAGCCCCAGCAGGGGGCCACCTACGACGATCTCCTCGTCGTGGCCAAGGCCGCCGAGCGCCTGGGGTTCGACGCGTTCTTCCGGTCCGATCACTACCAGCGCATCGGGGAGGGCGACCCGGGTCCCGGCTCCACCGACGCCTGGATCACCCTGGCCGGGCTGGCCAGGGAGACGTCCACGATCAGGCTGGGCACCCTGGTGAGCCCGGCCACCTTCCGGCTGCCGGGCCCGCTGGCGATCAGCGTCGCCCAGGTGGACCAGATGAGCGGCGGCCGGGTCGAGCTGGGCATCGGCGCGGGCTGGTTCGACGGCGAGCACGCCGCCTACGGCATCCCCTTCCCGCCGTCCGGGGAGCGGTTCGGCCGCTTCGAGGAGCAGGTCGAGATCGTCAAGGGGCTCTGGACGGCGGAGAAGTCGTTCTCCTACGACGGCCGCTACTACCGGCTCGTCGACTCGCCCGCGCTGCCCAAGCCGGTCCAGCGGCCCAATCCGCCGATCATCATCGGCGGCGTCGGCGCCAGGCGCACGCCCCGGCTCGCCGCGGCCTTCGCCGACGAGTACAACGTGCCGTTCCGCACGCTCGACGCCACCGGTGAGGCCTTCGGCCGGGTACGGCAGGCGGCCGAGGAGATCGGCCGCACCGTCAGGCTGTCGGCGGCGCAGACCGTCTGCGTCGGCCGTGACCAGGCGGAGCTCGACCGGCGCGCGGCCGCCATCGGCACCGATCTGGCCGGGCTGCGTGAGAACGGGCTCGCCGGCAGCCCCGCCGAGGTGCTGGAGAAGCTCGGCCGGCTGGCCGAGCTGGGCGCCGAGCACGTCTACCTCCAGGTGATGGACCTGTCGGACCTCGACCACCTGGAGCTGATCGCCGCGGAGGTGCTGCCGCACGTGTAGTGACTTATCCGATGGCGTCCCTTTGCTCGCCTGGGGCAGACTTGGGCGGTGCTCTTGACGATCTCCACGACTGCCCGGCCCGCCACCGACCTGGGTTTCCTGCTGCACAAACATCCGGACAAGGTGCAGCGGTTCGGGCAGTCGTTCGGCGAGGCCACCGTCTTCTATCCCGAAGCCGGCGAACAGCGCTGCACCGCGGCGCTGCTGCTGGACATCGACCCGGTCGCGCTGGCCAGGTCGCGGGGCAAGGGCTCGCCCGACTTCAGCCTCTCGCAGTACGTGAACGACCGGCCCTACGCCGCCTCCTCCCTGCTGGCGGTGGCGCTGGCCGACGTGTTCAGGACCGCGCGGGCCGGGCGGTGCGCCTCCCGGCAGGAGCTGGCCGACACGCCGCTGCCGCTGGAGATCCGGCTGCCCGCGCTGCCCTGCCGGGGCGGGCCCGAGCTGGCCGAGCGGTTGTTCGCGCCGCTCGGCTGGCGGGTCGAGGCGCAGCCGGTGCTGCTCGACGAGGGCTTTCCCGAATGGGGCGAGTCGCGCTATGTCCGGCTTGCGCTGAGCGGGACCGTACGGCTCGCCGACGCGCTCAACCACCTGTACGTGCTGCTGCCGGTGCTCGACGACGGCAAGCACTACTGGATCGCCTCGGACGAGATCGACAAGCTGATCAGGGCCGGTGGGGGCTGGCTGCGCGACCACCCGGAGCGCACCATGATCACCCGGCGTTACCTCGGCCGCCGCTGGGCGATGGCGCGCACCGCGCTGGCCCGGCTGGCCGAGCTGGGCGACGAGCCCGAGGAGCGGCTGGCGCCCGCGGTGTCGGAGGAGGCCGCGGCGGAGGAGACGGCCGCCGACGAGGCTGCGGCGGCCGAGGCCGAAGCCCATGCGGAGGCCGCCGAGCCGGAGACCGCCGAGGCGGAGGCCGCTGCGTCCGAGGGTGCTGGGGTGGGGAAGCGGAAGTCGCTCAACCTGCAGCGGCGGATCGCCGTACTGGAGACCCTGGAGGAGCTCGGCGCGACCAGCGTGATCGACCTGGGCTGCGGGCAGGGTGAGCTGGTCGGCGCGCTGCTGGCCAGGCCGAGGTTCGCCCGTGTGGCCGGGATGGACGTCTCGTCGATGGCGCTCACCATCGCCGCCCGCAAGCTCAAGCTCGACCGGATGCCCGACAGCAAGCGGGACAGGCTCACCCTCTTCCAGGGCGCGCTCACCTACACCGACAAGCGCCTGTCCGGCTACGACGCGGCCGTGCTCATGGAGGTCGTCGAGCACGTCGACCCGCCCCGGCTGGCCGCGCTCGAGCAGGTCGTGTTCGGGCACGCCAGGCCCGGTCACGTGCTGGTGACCACGCCGAACATCGAGTACAACGTCCGCTACGACTTCCTGACGGGACTGCGCCACCCCGACCACCGGTTCGAGTGGACCCGCGCCGAGTTCGAGGCCTGGGCCGCCCGGGTGGCCGGTCGGTACGGCTACCGTGTCTCCGTCAAGCCCGTGGGCGAACCGGATCCCGACCTCGGCCCGCCCACCCAGATGGGAGTGTTCGTCCGTGATTAGCATCCCCGAGCTCTCCCTCGTGGTCCTCGTCGGCGTCTCCGGCAGCGGCAAGTCGACGTTCGCCGCCAGGCACTTCAAGCCGACGCAGATCATCTCGTCGGACTTCTGCCGCGGCCTGGTCGCCGACGACGAGAACGACCAGGCGGCCACCCCGGCGGCGTTCGACCTGCTGCACCACATCGTCGGCGTGCGCCTGTCCCGGGGCCTGCTCACCGTGGTCGACGCCACCAACGTGCAGTACGCCGCCCGCAAGAGCCTCATCGACCTGGCCAAGAAGCACGACGTGCTGGCCGAGGCGATCGTCCTGGACGTGCCGGAAGAGGTGGCCGTCGAGCGCAACTCGACCCGCCCCGACCGCGACTTCGGCGCCCGGGTGGTGATCCGCCAGCGCAAGGAGCTGCGCCGCTCGCTCGGCAAGATCTCTCGCGACGGCTTCAGGAAGGTGCACGTCCTGCGCGGCGTGGAGGAGATCGACGGCGCGGAGATCACGTACGAGAAGGGGTGGACGGACAAGCGCGAGCTCACCGGCCCGTTCGACATCATCGGCGACGTCCACGGCTGCCGCGCGGAGCTGGAGACGCTGCTCGCCCGGCTCGGCTGGGAGGGCATCTCCCATCCTGAGGGCCGCACGGCCGTGTTCGTCGGCGACCTGGTCGACCGCGGCCCCGACTCGCCCGGCGTGCTGCGGCTGGTCATGAGCATGGTGGCGGCCGGCACGGCGATCTGCGTGGCGGGCAACCACGAGGCCAAGCTGGCCCGCGCCCTGCAGGGCCGCAAGGTCACGGTCGCGCACGGCCTGCGCGAGTCGCTCGACCAGCTCGCCGCCGAGCCGCCGGAGTTCGTCGCCCGGGCCCACGCCTTCATGGACGGCCTGATCAGCCACTACGTGCTCGACGGCGGGCGGCTCGTGGTCGCGCACGCCGGCCTCAAGGAGGCCTACCACGGCCGCGCGTCCGGCAGGGTCCGCGCGTTCGCGCTGTACGGCGACACCACCGGCGAGACCGACGAGTACGGCCTGCCGGTCCGCTACCCGTGGGCCGAGGAGTACCGCGGCCGGGCCATGGTCGTCTACGGCCACACGCCCACCACCCGGCCCGAGTGGGTCAACAACACGATCTGCCTCGACACCGGCTGCGTCTTCGGCGGCAGCCTGACCGCGCTGCGCTACCCCGAGCGGGAGCTCGTCCAGGTGCCCGCGGAGAAGGTCTGGTACGAGTCCGTCAAGCCGTTGGCCGGCCCGAGCCGTGATCCGGCCCTCCTGGACATCGGCGACGTACGCGGCACCCGGCACATCGAGACCAGGTTCGCCGGGCGGATCAAGGTGCGCGAGGAGAACGCGGCCGCCGCGCTGGAGGTCATGAGCCGGTTCGCGGTGGACCCGCGCTGGCTGGTGTACCTGCCGCCGACCATGGCCCCGGCCCAGACGTCCACGCTCGACGGCTACCTGGAGCACCCGGACGAGGCGTTCGCGGAGTTCGCCGCCGCCGGGGTCACCGAGGTGGTGTGCGAGGAGAAGCACATGGGCTCGCGGGCGGTGGCCGTACTCGCCAGGACTCCCGAGGCGGCGGTGAAGCGCTTCGGCGTCGCCGGCGGCGGCGCGGTCTACACGCGCACCGGCCGGCCGTTCTTCACCGACATGGGGCCGCTCGTCGAGCGGCTGCGGGAGGCGTGCGAGCCGCTGTGGGAGGCGCTCGACTCCGACTGGGTGGTGCTCGACTGCGAGCTGCTGCCCTGGTCGGCCAAGGCGGGCGAGCTGATCAAGAGCCAGTACGCCTCCGTCGGGGCCGCCGCGCGGGCCGCGCTGCCCGAGGCGGTGTCAGCGCTGGAGGCGGCGGCCGGTCGTGGGCTGGACGTGGGCGGGCTGCTGGCGCGCACCCGGCAGCGGGCCGGCAACGCCGCCCTGTTCCGGGACGCGTACGCGCGTTACTGCTGGCCCGTCGACGGCCTGGACGGGGTGCGGCTGGCGCCGTTCCAGATCCTGGCGTGCGAGGGCAGGGCGACGGCGCTGGAGCCGCACGCCTGGCACCTGGAGACGCTGGCGCTGCTCGACTCGCCCATGATCACGCAGACCCGGCACGTCGTCGTCTCCCTGGACGCCGAGCGGTCGCGGGCCGAGGCGGTGGCGTGGTGGGAGTCCATGACCGCGCAGGGCGGCGAGGGCATGGTGGTCAAGCCCGCCGCGCACGTGGGCGGCCGGGTCCAGCCGGGCGTCAAGGTCAGGGGCCGGGAGTATCTGCGCATCATCTACGGCCCCGACTACACCGAGTCGCTGGACGTGCTGCGCAGGCGTTTCCTCGGCAAGAAGCGCTCGCTGGCGCTGCGCGAGCACGCGCTCGGGCTGGAGGCGCTGTCGCGGCTGGCCGAGGGGGAGGCGGGCTGGCGGGTGCACGAGCCGGTCTTCGGGGTGCTCGCGCTGGAGTCCGAGCCCGTGGACCCGCGCCTGTGACCGCCGGCCGGCACCGCCCCGGATACCTCCGCCGCCGCCTCGCCAGGGCCCTGCTCCTTTACGGACTGGCGCTGGCGGTGGCGGCCGTGGTCGTCGCCGTCTTCTGGCTGACCCGCTGAAACCGGAGTAATCGGAGCACTACGGACGGTATCCATGGGTAGGTCCCTCTCCCTGGGGAAGGGATCGTCATGGCTACTGATCATGTGCGCCAGGAGAATCTGCGCCACGTCATCTTCATCGCGGCCGCGGCGGCCATGGGCGGATTCCTGTTCGGTTACGACAGTTCTGTCATCAACGGTGCGGTCGTCGGCATTCAACGCCATTTCCAGGTGGGGCCCGTGGAGATCGGCGTGGTGGTCGCCATCGCGCTGCTCGGCTCGGCTCTGGGGGCGTGGATCGGGGGCCGGCTCGCCGACCGGTTGGGGAGGACCAGGTCGATGCAGGTGGCGGCGATCCTGTTCGCCGCCAGCTCGATCGGGCAGATGCTCCCGTTCACCGTCTGGGACCTGACCCTGTGGCGGCTCCTGGCCGGGTTCGCGATCGGGATGGCGTCCGTGCTCGGTCCCGCCTACATCGCCGAGGTGGCGCCCGCCGAATATCGCGGCCGGCTGGGTTCGTTCCAGCAGCTGGCGATCGTGCTCGGCATCGCCTGCTCCCAGTTGGTCAACTACGTGCTCGTCAGGGTGGCGGACGGGGACGTGAACAACGTGCTGGGAGGGCTGCAGGCATGGCAGTGGATGCTGGGGGCGTGCGTCGTGCCGGCCCTGCTCTTCCTCCTGCTGGCCTCGATCATCCCCGAGTCGCCCCGCTACCTCGTCATGGCAGGCCGGCACGAGCAGGCCCGTAAGGTGCTGGGCGAGGTCGAGAACGCGGACGTGGATCTCGACGCGCGGGTGCAGGAGATCAGGCAGGTGCTCAGGACCGAGGACCGGCCGACGCTGAAGGACCTGCGCGGCCCCGCGCTGGGACTGCTGCCGATCGTCTGGATCGGCATCGTCCTGTCGGTCTTCCAGCAGTTCGTGGGCATCAACGTGATCTTCTACTACTCGTCGGTGCTGTGGCAGTCGGTGGGCATCAGCCAGGCCGACTCGCTGCTGATCAGCTTCTCCAGCTCGGTCATCAACATCATCGGCACCTTCATCGCCATCTCCCTGGTCGACAAGATCGGCCGTAAGCCGCTGCTGCTCATCGGCTCCGCCGGGATGGCGATCTCGCTGGCCACCGCCGCCTTCGCCTTCAGCTTCGCCAGGACCATCGACGGAGAGGTCTCGCTGCCCGGCGCGCAGGGCCTGGCCGCGCTGATCGCCGCCAACACGTTCGTGCTGTTCTTCGCGCTGTCCTGGGGCGTGGTGGTCTGGGTGCTGCTGGGGGAGATGTTCCCGAACCGGATCCGAGCCGCCGCCCTGGGCGTCGCGGCGGCGGCTCAGTGGGTGGCGAACTGGCTGATCACGGTGACCTTCCCGGCGCTGTCGGAGTGGAACCTCCCGCTCACCTACGCCATGTACGCGCTCTTCGCCGTGCTCTCCTTCCTCTTCGTGGCCAGGTGGCTCAAGGAGACCAAGGGCCGCCGGCTCGAAGAGATGGGGTGAGGCTCAGTCCCGGTGGTGGTGGAAGCGCCGGCCGGCGAAGGCGAAGATCATGCCGGCGATCCAGACGAAGAACAGCACCTTGAGCATGCCGGCCCCGCCGAAGATCAGCCCCACCATCGCCAGGATGAGCAGGAACGGCAGGATCGGGCCGGGGCCGCGGCGGCCGCGCCAGGGGGAACCCGGCCGGCCGCGGTGGTGCGTCTCCCAGCGCTGGTGGCGCATCTCCCGCATCTGCTTGCGATGGGCGCGCATCGCCTCCCGCCAGTCGTCCACGTCGTGCCGCGTGGCGGGCTCGCGGTAGTCAGGCACGCTGTAGCCGGGCACCTGGCTGCCCGGCAGGTCGGCCGTCACCTGGGCCAGGTCGCGGGCGGTGCGCGCGGCCAGGGACTGGTCCAGGCGCTCGTCGAGCTCCTCGTGGGTCAGGCGCCCCGCGGCGAAGTGCTCGCGCAGGGCGGCCATGGTCTGCTCCCGCTCGGCGTCGCCGATGCGGAGATCGTGTTGGTCCATGCCGGATCGATTCCTCTCTGCGAGCCCGCCCGCCGGTGCGGCACCGGTCATGGTGGTCACTCCTCGCCCGGGTCGCCGTCGGCCAGGATCTGGTAGAGCTTGCGCCGGGTCTCTCCCAGAGTCTTACGCGCTTCGCGGATTTGTGCGTCACTTCCGGTCTGAAGAATCTGCATCATCGCGAACGCGGACTGCCTGGCGGTGTCCCACAGGTCCGCCGTGTTGTCGTCGATGTCCGGCCGCATCTCGTCCCAGGGGGCGCTGACCTCGTCGGCGTGCGCGTCGATGTAGGCCTGGCCGGACTCGGTGAGGCGGAACGTCTTGCGGCCCTCGTTCTCGACCGAGATGACCAAGCCCTCGTCGGTGAGCTGCTGCAACGCCGGGTAGACGGCGCCGGGGCTGGGCTTCCAGCCGCCTTCGCTGCGCTCGGCGATCTCCTGGATGATCTGGTAGCCGTTGCGCGGCTCCTCGGCCAGCAGCGCCAGGATCGCGGCGCGTACGTCGCCCCGCTTGGCCTTGCGGGGCCTGCCGCCCCAGCCGCGGTGCCCGCCGAACGGTCCGGGCCCCCACGGGCCTCGCCCGAAGTCGAACGGGAACTGGCCGGGCCCGCGCCTGCCGCGGTGCCGGTGCTCGCGCGGGCCGCCGTGGTGGTGCTGGTGCCCCTGCTCGAAGGCGTCGGCCACGGCCTTGAACGCCTCCCGGGCGGCCTTCTTGAACTCGTGCGCGTCGGGCCAGGGCCGGCCCGCGGCTTGTGCGGATGTCATGTGAGGGTTCCTTCCTGCGACTGTTCTCGACTCTTCAAAGATATATCTTTGGCATGTCGTTGACAATGCGCTCCGGCAAGTGAGACAGATCACCAAAAACTTCAGAAATCCGGGAACAGGAGAGGGGGAGGGCTCGTTGTTCAGAGCAGACGAGGTCGTTCCGCGTCGGCAGGGCTGGGGGGTGCTGTCGCCGCGGAGACGACCTCGTCTGCGTTTCCGGACCGTTTGGCGTACAGTCCCGATCATGATGGGCCACACTCATGCGCTCACGGGGGCCATCGCCTGGCTGGGCCTGGCGCCTCCGCTGGCCGCGTTACCGCTGCTGAACGAGTCCTCGCGGTTCATCGAGACGGGGATCATGGCCACCGCCCTGGGCCCGACCGAGCTCATCGCGGGGGCGATCATCTGTGCGGGCGCCGCGATGCTGCCCGACCTCGACCACCCCAGCGCCACGATCGCGCAGACATTCGGGCCGGTGACCTGGGTGCTCAGCAAGGCGGTCTCCTGGGTGAGCGGGGGGCACCGGGGTGCGACCCATTCGCTGGCCTTCGCGGTGGCGATCGGGTTCGGCGCGCATTGGCTGGCCAACACCTATCCGATCGGCCGCGACATCATGGTGGTGCTGCTCATCGGGCTGGCCTTGCGCGCGCTCGGCATCGGCATCCCGGGCAAGAAGCTCGGCTCCGCGCTGGTCAACATCGGGCTCACCGCCGGGCTCTACGCCGTCTTCATGTCACAGGGCGTGGGCTACGCCTGGCTGGGGCTGGCCGTCGGCATCGGCAGCCTCACGCACGTGGTGGGCGACTGCCTGACGGAGCGAGGATGCCCGGTCCTCTGGCCGCTGTCGGTCAAGTTCCTGCTGCCGTGGAAGATCGGCATCAAGACGGGCCGGAAGTTCGAGCAGAAGATCCTCGCCCCGGTGCTGTCGGTCGCCATCGTCGGCCTGCTGTTCTGGCGGCTGGCGCCGGTTTAACTTGAGGTCGAGATACTTTTAGAGATATCTTGACATCGAGACACTCGCCGCGACCTGGGACTTAGGGTCACCTAACGTGTTGATCGTTCCCGAGGTGCGGCAGGATTTACCTAGCAACTGTCTATGGAGGAGGCGATCCACCGTGTCCGCGAACAGCTTCGGCAGCCGTGACACGCTACGCGTCGGTGACGCGAGTTATGAGATCTTCCGGCTGGATGCCGTCGAGGGCGCTGCCCGCCTCCCGTACAGCCTGAAGATCCTCCTGGAGAACCTCCTCCGCACCGAGGACGGCGCCAACATCACCGCCGACCACATCCGCGCGCTCGGCGGCTGGGACCCCGCCGCCGCGCCGAGCGTGGAGATCCAGTTCACCCCCGCCCGCGTCATCATGCAGGACTTCACCGGCGTGCCCTGCGTGGTCGACCTGGCCACCATGCGTGAGGCCGTCCGCGACCTGGGCGGCGACCCGGCCCGCATCAACCCGCTGGCCCCCGCCGAGATGGTCATCGACCACTCGGTCATCGTCGACTACTTCGGGCACCCCGACGCCTTCCAGCGCAACGTCGAGCGCGAGTACGAGCGCAACCGCGAGCGCTACCAGTTCCTCCGCTGGGGCCAGACGGCCTTCGACGAGTTCAAGGTCGTCCCGCCCGGCACCGGCATCGTCCACCAGGTCAACATCGAGCACCTGGCCCGCGTCGTGATGACCCGCGACGGCAAGGCCTACCCCGACACCTGCGTGGGCACCGACTCCCACACCACGATGGAGAACGGCATCGGCGTCCTCGGCTGGGGCGTCGGCGGCATCGAGGCCGAGGCCGCGATGCTCGGCCAGCCGATCTCCATGCTGATCCCGCGCGTCCTCGGCTTTAAGCTCAGTGGCAAGCTGCCCGCCGGCGCGACCGCCACCGACCTGGTGCTGACGATCACCGAGATGCTGCGCAAGCACGGCGTGGTCGGCAAGTTCGTCGAGTTCTACGGCGACGGCGTCGCCTCCGTGCCGCTGGCCGACCGGGCCACGATCGGCAACATGAGCCCCGAGTTCGGCTCCACCTGCGCCATCTTCCCGGTCGACGGCCAGACCATCGACTACCTCCGCCTGACCGGCCGCGCCGAGGAGCAGATCGCGCTCGTCGAGGCGTACGCCAAGGCCCAGGGCATGTGGCTCGACAAGTCGGCCCCCGAGCCGGTGTTCTCCGAGTACATCGAGCTCGACCTCGGCACCGTCGTGCCGTCGATCGCCGGCCCCAAGCGCCCGCAGGACCGCATCGCGCTGTCGGACGCCAAGCAGGCCTGGCGCGCGGCCGTCAAGGACTACGCCCCGGCCGACCTGAGCCCGGGTGACGAGGCCTCCGCCGAGTCCTTCCCGGCCTCCGACTCCCCGGCGATCAGTCACGACAGCGTCGGCGACCAGCCGCACCACGCCCACCTCAACGGCGCCCGGCCGCACAAGAAGGTGCCGGTCACCCTGGCCGACGGCACCTCCTTCGAGATCGACCACGGCATCGTCTCCATCGCCGCGATCACCTCGTGCACCAACACCTCCAACCCGTACGTCATGCTCGGCGCGGCCCTGATGGCCCGCAACGCCGTCGAGAAGGGCCTGACCCGCAAGCCGTGGGTCAAGACCTCGCTGGCGCCCGGCTCGCAGGTCGTCACCGGCTACTTCGAGCGCTCCGGCCTCCAGCCGTACCTCGACAAGATCGGCTTCAACCTCGTCGGCTACGGCTGCACCACCTGCATCGGCAACTCCGGCCCGCTGGAGCCGGAGATCTCCGAGGCGATCCAGGCCAACGACCTCGCGGTCACCGCCGTGCTGTCCGGCAACCGCAACTTCGAGGGCCGGATCAACCCTGACGTCAAGATGAACTACCTGGCCTCGCCGCCGCTCGTGGTCGCCTACGCGCTGGCCGGGACCATGGACCTCGACCTCGACACCGAGCCGCTCGGCACGGGCGCCGACGGCGAGCCGGTGTTCCTGCGCGACATCTGGCCGTCGCCCGAGGAGATCACCGACGTGGTGCACTCCTCGATCGGACGCGAGATGTTCGAGCGCGACTACGCCGACGTCTTCGAGGGCGACGACCTGTGGCGCTCGCTGCCGATCCCGACGGGCGACACCTTCGAGTGGGACCCCGACTCCACCTATGTGCGCAAGGCCCCCTACTTCGAGGGCATGCCGGTGGAGCCGGAGCCCGTCACCGACATCGCCGGCGCCCGCGTGCTGGTCAAGGTCGGCGACTCGGTCACCACCGACCACATCTCGCCCGCCGGCTCCATCAAGGCCGGCACCCCCGCCGCCGAATACCTGCGCGCGCACGGCGTCGAGGTCAAGGACTTCAACTCCTACGGCTCGCGGCGCGGCAACCACGAGGTGATGATTCGCGGCACGTTCGCCAACATCCGCCTGCGCAACCAGATCGCGCCGGGCACCGAGGGCGGCTACACCCGCGACTTCACCCAGCCCGACGCGCCCGTGTCGTTCATCTACGACGCCTCCGCCAACTACATCTCGGCGGGCACGCCGCTGGTCGTGCTGGCCGGCAAGGAGTACGGCTCCGGCTCCTCGCGCGACTGGGCCGCCAAGGGCACCGCGCTGCTCGGCGTCCGCGCCGTCATCGCCGAGTCCTACGAGCGCATCCACCGCTCCAACCTGATCGGCATGGGCGTGCTCCCGCTGCAGTTCCCCGAGGGGGCCACGGCGGAGTCGCTCGGGCTGACGGGCGAGGAGACGTTCGAGATCAGCGGTGTCACCGCGCTCAACGAGGGCGGCATCCCGCAGACCGTGCACGTCAAGGCCGGCGACGTGGAGTTCGACGCGGTCCTCCGCATCGACACGCCCGGCGAGGCCGACTACTACCGGCACGGCGGCATCATGCAGTACGTGCTGCGGGGGCTGCTGGCCAAGTCCTGACCGCGCGTCGGGACCATGAGGCGTCCCGCGCCCACGCTCCGGTCATGAGCCGGGGCGAGGGCGCCGGGGGCCCGGCCGCCTGGCGGCAGGGCATGGGCGCGATCCTCACGCGCCCGCATCGGGGGCACACCATCACCCGGCCAAGGAGAGCCGCCAGACGGACACCACCGCCTGGCGGCTCTCGCGCGTCCGTACACCGGGAGTTCGTGGCGCGCTCGGGAGCTCAGGCGTTCAGGAGGCCTTGCCGGTCCGAGCGCCGGCCCCTGGGACGTCTCGCGGAGAGCGTTCGGGGGAGCTTGGGGCTCGCCCGGCGGGTGTCCGGGGTGGCGCAGGCCTTGGTGGGTTCCCGCTGTTTCCTGGGATTTCGGCTGAGGCGTCGGGGGGTGTTCCGGGTCAGGAGACTTTGCCGGAGGGGGCTGACCAGGTGTCGCAGGCGCCGGGGGAGAGCGTCTGATAGCCGCGCTTGAGCCAGCGGGCGCGGGTGGCGCCGCCGCCGTGACCTCGGTGGCCGTCGGGGTCGTCGCCGCTCGCCCTGGTCGCCTCCAGCAGCGCCGCCCAGTCGCGGTCCGTACGGTCCAGTGACCGCCAGACGCTGCCCAGGAACACGCCGGACAGGCAGTCGGCCTGGAGCTCGTAGCGGCGGCTCAGCTCCGCCAGGGGCGCCTTCCCGGCCCGCGCGGCGGACTCGTAGTGGCGTCTGATGCCGGTCAGGCTCTGCACGTGGTGGCCGTACTCATGGGCGGCGACCTTGAGAGGGTAGAGGTCCGTACGGTCCTCGATCCAGCGGCCGGTGAGCGGGAAGACCAGCCTGCCCCGGTTCGTGCAGTAGAAGGCGGCGGCACCGTCCGGCCACGCGACGCCGCACACCCGTGGTTCGGGCGCCTCGTAGAAGCGCACGGCGGGCTTACGGAAGGCCAGCCGGGCCCGGACCAAATGCGCTGACCATGATTTATCCAGACATTTCAGGACTGCCGTGACGTACTCGCGCGTCCGGGGAATGCCACCCTGGACGATCGCCGGCTCCGGGCACGAACGCACCGCCAGCCTGCCGGTCCCCACCAGCGGATCCCTGTACGGCGCCGCCCACGCGGACCCTCCCGGCAGGAAGGCGGCGAGACACACGACCACCAGGACCGCACTCCGAGCCGACCTGCCCGTGAGCCGCGTACTCCGAGCCGCCCTGCCCTCGGGCGGCGCGCTCCGAGCCGACCTGCCGTTGAGCCGCGCGCTCCGAGCCGACCCGTCCAGGTACGAGGTCCGAGCGGGTTTGGAAGGCGTGCCCACGGCAGGCCCGGTGGTGCGAGCGGAGCTTGAGAACGCGGCGGCAGGAGAACTGGGCGGCGCGGTCCGGGTGGAGCCGAGCGGCCCGGTCGCGGCGGATCCGGATGGCGGGGTCCGGGCAGGCCCGGGCGCGAGTCGAGGCGAATGGCGGGGGGTGAAGGGGGCGGGCACGATCAGGCAGCTTAGAGGAGCGAGGGCTTGGGCCACCGCCGGGTCACCGGCGGTCTCCTGTGGCAGGATGAGGCTGCCACCCGGCGAACCATCATTTCGCCGGGTGGCAGAGTCTCGCTAGATCATGTCGGTGATCCAGTCGGTGACCTCATGGATGACCTCGTCGGACGCGATGCCGATCCTCCTGCTGAAACGCTGGGGGGAGACGCTGCGAACGTGCTCCACCATGGCCCAGCTCGGCTTGTCCAAGCCGGTCCCCTCGCAGCCGATCGGGATGTGGTTGTCCCATCCCCGGTTCGTCGTGGTCAGCGGGACGACGATCTTCACAGGGGTCGCCGTGTTGAAATCGTCGTTACTGATGACGAGCACCGGGCGACGGTAGCCCTGCTCGCGGCCGCTCGGTTCGCCCAGGTTAGCGAGCCAGATCTCGCCCTGGATCACCCTCATTGCTCTCCTCGGGAAACGTTATGAGCCCCTCCCACTCGGGCGCGATGCGCCTGGAGTGGGGAAGTGGCCCTTGAACCAGCTGGGATTCGGCCAGATAGTCGGCCCAACCTTGGGGGTCGGTCCTCTGGGTGTGCTCGATCTGCTCCGCGACGTGCTGCCAGCGGTGCTTCTTCTCCATCTCCCGGATGGCCTGGTCGATGATCGCGGTCATGGGTTCACCTGCCTTTCTCGCCAGTGCTGCGATCCTGTCTCGGGTCTGGACGCTGACGCGAATCGTCGTGGCCTTCGGTTTCATCTGCATACTCCCAAAGCTACGTCAGCGCCTGTAGGTAGACCCTACATCCCGCCGGTTACTCTCGCGGCTCATCTAGCAACAGAGAGTAAAGATGATTGACTCTTCCGCGTGACTGATGAGGTATTGATCCTGTTCATCGGTGGTGCGGCGGTCTTCGTCGGGGCGGTCGTGCAGGGAGGTGTGGGGTTCGGGCTCGGGCTGGTCGCGGTTCCCGTGCTCGTCCTGCTGGATCCGGCCGTGATGCCGGGTGCGATCCAGGTGGTGAACCTGACGTTGCCGCTGTTCACCCTGGCTGCGGAGTGGCGGCGGGTGGACTGGCGCGGGGTGGGTTTCGCGATCCTGGGCAGGCTTCCTGGGAGCGTCATCGGCGGACTCATCGTTGTCTACATTTCCGTCTACACATTAGGCGTGCTCGCCGGTGTGATGGTGCTCGTGGCGGTGGGGCTCACGGCCCGTGCGGTGAGCCTGCCGCGCAACGGGGTCACGATCACCACGGCCGGGTTCGTCTCGGGGATCACCGGCACCGCGACGGGCATCGGCGGGCCGCCCATCGCGTTGATCTACCAGACGGCCAAGGGCCCGGAGATCCGGGCGACGCTGGCGATGTACTTCTGCCTGAGCGCCGCCCAGTCGCTCGTCATCCTGGCCCTGGTCGACCATCTGCCGGCTCGGGCGCTCACCGCCGGCGCGACCCTCCTCGTGCCGATGATCGCCGGCTTCCTGGTCTCCGGGCCGCTGCGCCGCTATCTGGACGGCGGCAAGGTGCGGGTGGCCGTCCTCGCGGTGGCCTCCCTCTCGGCCCTCATCCTGATCGTCCAGAGCCTCACGGTCTGACGTGGAGATCAGCAGCCGGAAAGCGCATACCGCCAAGGCCAGGGGGCGACACGGAGTCGTCCCGGTGTCGGGGAGATGGAGGCGGCGTTTCAGGATTGTTACCGGGAACAACAAACTCCCCCCTCGGAAGGTCTTCCAAAGCAGGCGGTCGCCGGAATACGTTGCCGCAAACAACATTCATCCGGGCCCCTCCGGAAGAAAGGACCCTGCATATGCGCAAGGGGATCCTCAGCCTGACCGCTTCGGCGGCCGCGCTCGCACTCGGTCTTACCGCCTGCGGGGGCGACGGCGGCTCGACCACCACCTCGACCTCAAGCTCGGCCCCTGCGGCCGAGGCCTCCCAGAAAGCGGGCAAGATCGGCGTCATTCTGCCCGACAGCAAGTCCTCCGCTCGGTGGGAGACGGCGGACCGCAAGTACCTGGGAGAGGCGTTCAAGGCCGCGGGTGTTGAATACGACATCCAGAACGCGCAGAACGACAAGACGGCGTTCCAGACCATCGCCGACCAGATGATCACCAACGGCGCCACCGTGCTGATGATCGTCAACCTGGACAGCGGCACCGGCAAGACGGTCATCGAGAAGGCCAAGTCGCAGGGCGTGGCCACGATCGACTACGACCGGCTGACCCTGGGCGGCGGCGCCGCCTACTACGTCAGCTTCGACAACACCAAGGTCGGCACCCTGCAGGGTGAGGGCCTGAGCAAGTGCCTGACGGACAAGAAGGCCGACAAGCCCATCGTGGCCTACCTGAACGGCTCGCCGACCGACAACAACGCGACCCTGTTCAAGGCCGGCTACGACGGCGTGCTCAAGCCCAAGTTCGACTCGGGCGAGTACGTCAAGGGTCCGGAGCAGTCCGTGCCCGACTGGGACAACGCCCAGGCAGGCACGCTCTTCGAGCAGATGCTGACCAAGGAGTCGAAGATCGCCGGCGTGCTGGCGGCCAACGACGGTCTCGGCAACGCCGCCATCACCGTGCTGAAGAAGAACAAGCTCAACGGCAAGGTGCCGGTGACCGGCCAGGACGCCACCGTGCAGGGCCTGCAGAACATCCTCGCGGGCGACCAGTGCATGACCGTGTACAAGGCGGTCAAGAAGGAGGCGGACGCGGCCGCCGCGCTGGCGGTCGCCCTGGCCAAGGGCGAGAAGCCGACGGCCGGCGGAAGCGTCAAGGACACGGAGACCGGTCAGGACGTCCCGGCGGAACTGCTGGACCCGCAGGCCATCTACTTCGAGAACGTCAAGGACGTAGTGGCTGACGGTTTCGTCACCAAGGAAGAGCTGTGCACCGAAGACTTCGCCGAGAAGTGCACAGAAGCAGGAATCCAGTAAGTAGATCAACCGGCACAGGGTACGGTCCGCGCTCGGGCGCGGGCCGTACCCCTCCCGAGGGAGACCCATGACGACCCCCCTGCTCGAAGTGCGCGGGATCGACAAGAGCTTCGGCCCCGTGCAGGTCCTGCACGACGTCGCCTTCTCCGCCCACGCGGGCGAGGTGACAGCGCTGGTCGGCGACAACGGCGCCGGCAAGTCGACGCTGGTCAAGTGCGTCGGCGGTATCTATCCGATCGACTCCGGCGACATCCTCTTCGACGGGAAACCCGTCCAGGTGCACGGCCCCCGCGACGCGGGCACGCTCGGCATCGAGATCGTCTACCAGGACCTCGCGCTCTGCGACAACCTGGACATCGTCCAGAACATGTTCCTCGGCAGAGAGCGCCGCAGGGGCCTGGTTCTCGACGAGGCCTCGATGGAGGAGATGGCCCAGGAGACGCTCAGCGGCCTGTCCGTGCGCACCGTGAAGTCCATCAGGCAGCAGGTCTCGAGCCTGTCCGGTGGGCAGCGGCAGACCGTCGCCATCGCCAAGGCCGTGCTGTGGAACAGCAAGGTCGTCATCCTCGACGAGCCGACCGCCGCGCTCGGCGTCGCCCAGACCGCCCAGGTCCTCGAACTGGTGCGCAGGCTGGCCGACAAGGGCCTGGCCGTCGTGCTCATCTCACACAACATGAACGATGTTTTCGCCGTCTCCGACCGGATCGCGGCGCTCTATCTCGGCAGAATGGCCGCCCAGGTCAAGACCGCCGATGTGACCCACGCGCAGGTCGTCGAACTGATCACGTCCGGCCGTAGCGGAGACCTGGGGATCATGCCATGAACAAGGTCAAAGAACTGCCCGGCGAGGTGGTCGCCACCGCCGCCAACTCGCCGTCGATCGGGCACAGCGTGCGCGCGTACGTGGAGCGGGTGCGCGGCGGCGACATGGGCGCGCTGCCCTCCGTGCTGGGCCTGGTCGTGCTCTGTACGGTCTTCGCCATCGCGCGGCCCTCGTTCCTCACGGCGATCAACTTCGCCAACCTGTTCACGCAGGGCGCCGCGGTCACGCTGATCGCGATGGGCCTGGTGTTCGTGCTGCTGCTCGGCGAGATCGACCTGTCGGCCGGGTTCGCCAGCGGTGTGTGCGCGGCGGTGCTGGCGGTGACGCTCACCAACATGGGCCTGCCGTGGTACGTCGGCGTGGTGGCCGCGATCATCACCGGTGTGCTCATCGGCCTGATGCTCGGCGGTCTGGTGGCCAAGGTGGGCATCCCGTCGTTCGTGGTGACGCTGGCCGCCTTCCTCGCCTTCCAGGGGCTCGTCCTGGTGTTGGTGGACGAGGGCACGAACATCTCGATCAGGGACGACGTGATCGTCGCGATCGCGACCCGGAACCTGCCGCCGTGGCTCGGCTGGGCGACGTACGCGGCGGGCGTGGGCATCTACGCGGCCGTGCAGTTCTTGCGGGCCAGGAAGCGCGCGCAGCGCGGCCTGGCCGCCGACCCGATGTCGCTGATTCTCGCCCGGGTGGGCTCACTGGCGGTCATCGCGGGCGCCGCGGTGTACGTGCTGAACCTGGAGCGCAGCCGTAACGCGCTGATCACCTCGCTGACCGGCGTGCCGATCGTGGTCCCGGTGATCCTGGTGCTGCTGATCATCTGGACGTTCGTGCTGCGCCGTACCGCTTTCGGACGGCACCTCTACGCGGTCGGCGGGAACGCGGAGGCGGCCCGCAGGGCCGGCATCGCGGTCGACAGGATCAAGGTCAGCGCCTTCGTCATCTGCTCCTCGATGGCGGCGGTCGGCGGCATCGTCGCGGCTTCCAGGGCCGCCTCCGTCGACCCGAACACGGGCGGCAGTTCGGTGCTGCTGTACGCGGTGGGCGCGGCCGTGATCGGCGGCACGAGCCTGTTCGGCGGCAAGGGGCGGGTGCTGGACGCGATCCTCGGCGGTGCGGTCGTCGCGGTGATCGAGAACGGCATGGCCCTGATGGGGTACGGCGCGAGCGTGAAGTACCTGGTCACCGGCAGCGTGCTGCTGCTGGCAGCGGGCGTGGACGCGCTGGCGCGCAAGCGGGCGGCCGCCGCTGGTCTAAGGTGATCAGCGACTTCCACCCGTTCAAGGAACCTCAGACCATGCGTGCCGGGCCTTCCCAGGAGGACATCAGGCGCCACAACCTCGGCGCGCTGCTGCGCCATGTCCACCTGGGCGGGCCGATCTCGCGCGCCGAGCTCACCTCCAAGATGGGCCTGAACCGCAGCACCATCATGGCGCTCACCTCCGACCTCACGGCGGCCGGTCTGGTGCGGGAGGAGCTGCCGCGGGAGACCGGCCGCGCCGGGCGGCCGTCGCTCGTGGTGCGGCCGGAGTCCTCGCGCGTGTACGTCTTCGCGTTCGACGTGGGCCCGGACCGGCTCGCGGTGGCGCGGGTCGGGCTGGGCGGCGTGATCCTGGACCGCAAGGAGACGGTGCGCCGGCGCGGCCCGTTCGTGCTGGGCGAGCTGGCCGGCATGCTGGCCGGGTTCGCCCGGCAGATGCGGCGCAAGACCAGGGACGACACCGTCTGCGTGGGCGTCGCGGCGGCCGTCTCCGGCGGGGTGCGCAAGGGCGACGGCGTGATCAGGTTCGGCCCCAACCTGCTGACGGAGGACGTGCCGTTCGGCGAGGAGCTGAGCCGCAGGCTCGGTCTCGGCCTGCCGGTGAGCGTCGGCAACGACGCCAACCTGGCCGCGCTCGCCGAGCACAGCCGGGGCGTCGGCGCGGCTGTCAAGGACCTCATCTATCTGCACGGCGACGTCGGCATCGGCGGCGGCATCATCGCCGGCAACCATCTGCTGGGTGGCCACGACGGCTATGGCGGTGAGGTGGGCCACATGGTGATCAACCCCGGTGGCCGGGCCTGCGGCTGCGGGTCCCGCGGCTGCCTGGAGGCCGAGGTGGGGGAGCGGGCGCTGCTGGAGTCCGCCGGCCGCTTCCCCGCCGACCAGCGCGGCCGCGACGCGGTCCGGGCCGTGGTGGAGGCGGCCGACCGGGGTGACATCGTGGCGCAGGAGGCGCTCAAGAGGGTCGGCGACTGGCTCGGCCTGGGCGTCGCCAACCTGATCAACATCTTCAACCCGGAGATGGTGATCTTCGGGGGCATCCTGCGGGAGATCTATCTCGGCTCGGCGGCCCAGGTGCGCAGCCGGCTGGCGATGCACGCCATGGCCCCCCAGCGGGAGCGGCTGCGGCTGCGCACCTCCGCGCTGGCGGACGACGCGACGCTCGTGGGCGCGGCCGAGCTGGCCTTCGCCCACGTGCTCGCCGATCCGCTGGAGGTGCTGGCCAGGGCCGGCACCTAGGCACTAGCGCATTAAGCCACCCTGGCGCCGGGAGCGGTCCAGGTGTTGCAGTAGCGGGCGGACGCGCCGTCGTAGCCGCGGTCCTGCCAGTAGGCGAGGTTGCGCGGCTTACCGTGGATCTTGCTCTCGCCCGCCTGGCGAACCGCGTTGACCCACTGGCTCCAGGTGATGCCGGGGTCGATGGAGTCGAGCGTGGCCCGGTAGAAGACGCCGGCGAAGCACTCGGCCTGCATCTCCAGGCGGTGGCTCAGCGTGGTGCGCGCCGTCCTGCCCGCGCGCCAGTAGAGCTTGTTCTGCGCGTCCAGGATGCCGGTGAGCTCCTGCACGTGGTGGCCCCACTCGTGGGCGACGGAGTGCGCGATGTTCATCTTGAACGGGTCGCGCAGGTCCCGCTTCATGATGCGGATGGCGATGGTGCGCTGCACCGGGCAGTACTGGGCGCCGTTCGAGGTGATCTTGCCGCACACCGAGTTGCTGCCGGTCGTGATCGCCAGCTTCGGCGGCGTGTAGCGGAGGCCGATCGCCCTGAACCGGGTGGCCCAGAACCGGTCGGCGCACCTGGCCATGGCCCGGTGGAACACCTTCACCGAGGCGACGCTGCCGGCGCGGATCTCCGGGATCGCGCATGACTGGGGGGAGGGGGTGCCCGACCGGTAGATCTTGTTCTTGGTCAGTACGGCGGGCAGCCCCGTGGTCGCGGAAGTCGTCTCGGCGCCGGCCGTACCGGAGAGCGCCAGACCCGCGACCATGCAGATAGACGCTGCGATAAGGGGAGTTCGCACGATCGCGGATCTTAGACCACTTTATGGTGATTTGTTTAAGTAACCTTGGCATTCACCGCGCGGCCGCCCCGGTGAGGGGCGGCCGCGGTGAGCGTTAGGCGACCCGCCGGGAGGAGGCGGACCAGGTGTTGCAGGAGCCGACGGAGCCGGAGTTGAAGCCGCGCGTCATCCAGTAGGCCTGGGTCGGGCCCTTGCCGTGGTCGTTCTGCGCCCAGCCCTTGTGGCCGTTCTCGTGGAACCAGTTCACGGTGTGGTTCCACTCCTCCGACGTCACCGGGAGGGTGTTGCGGACGCTGTTCATGAAGACCGCGGAGAAGCACTCGGCCTGCAGTTCGGACCGGCGCGAGAGCAGGAGCTGAGAGGACCTGCTGGCACGGCTCCTGGCGGTCCAGTAGTAGTTCCAGATGCCGGAGACCTGCTGCACGTGGTGGCCGTACTCATGGGCCATCAGGCGGGTGATGCCCAGCGCGAACGGGTTACGCAGGTTCTGCTTGGTGATCAGCATGTACATGGTGCGGTTGGCGGAGCAGTAGATGCCGTCGGCGCCCGAGCTCCAGTTGCCGCAGGGGGTCCGGACCTTCTTGGTGATGATCCGCAGCCTGGGCTTGCTGAAGCTCAGCCCGGCCTTGCGGAACTGGGAGGCCCAGGACCGGTTCAGACAGTCGGTCACGCGCGAGAGGAAACGCTTGTACGCGGCCGTGCTGCCCCTGGGCAGGCTGCCCGTGGAACACCGGGAGCCGGCCAGCCGTCCGGTGCGGTAGAGCGGGTTGGCCGTCGCCGCGGCCTTGCCGCGCGGCGGCGCGACCTGCTGCTGAGCCTGCTGGATGATCTGCTGTTCGGCTTTGGCGGGCGCCGCCTCTGCCACTGCCGTCCCCGCGCCTGCCAGCGCGAGCACCACGCCGGCGGCTAGGAGTGACGACAGTTTCTTCATGGGGAGAGTGTTCATAGTGAGGGAAAGACTAGGCCAAGAGCGGACAAAGGTGGGCGGATTTACCTTGATGGGGCCACCGGGGCGTCCGCGAACTAGACTCGTCCCCGTCGGCGAACAACAGCAGAGGGGGGCCGGATCCGTGAGCGGGTTGCTGGGCTCGGTCAAGGGACCGCAGGACGTCAAACGGCTCGCTGTCGAGGAGCTGCCACAGCTGGCGGGTGAGGTCCGCGACCTGCTCGTCGACGCCTGCGCCAGATTCGGCGGCCACCTCGGGCCCAACCTCGGCGTGGTCGAGCTGACCATCGCCGTGCACCGCGTCTTCGACTCGCCACGCGATCCGGTCATCTGGGACACCGGCCACCAGGCGTACGTCCACAAACTGCTCACCGGCCGGGCCGAGGGCTTCGGCGCGCTCAAGCAGGAGGGCGGCCTGTCGGGCTACCCGAGCCAGGCGGAGTCCGAGCACGACCACGTGGAGAACTCCCACGCCTCCACCGCGCTGTCCTACGCCGACGGCCTGGCCAAGGCGTTCAAGCTGCGCCGCGAACACGACCGCACGGTCGTCGCGGTGATCGGCGACGGCGCGCTGACCGGCGGCATGGCCTGGGAGGCGCTCAACAACATCGCCGGGGCCAAGGACCTGCGGGTCGTCATCGTGGTCAACGACAACGGCCGCTCCTACTCGCCGACGATCGGCGGGCTCGCCTCACACCTGTCGTCGCTGCGGGTCGACCGCCGCTACGAGGACGTGCTGGAATACGTCAAGGGCAAGATCGGCAACGTGCCCGTCCTGTACGACGCCCTGCACGGCTTCAAGAAGGGCGTCAAGGACGTCATCGCCCCGCAGGCCATGTTCGAGGACCTCGGCCTCAAGTACGTCGGCCCCATCGACGGCCACGACGAGCAGGCCATGGAGGCGGCGCTGCGCAAGGCCCGCGACTTCCGCGGCCCGGTGATCGTGCACGCGCTCACCCAGAAGGGCCGCGGCTACAGCCCGGCGGAGAACCACGACGAGGACCAGTTCCACTCGCCCGGCGCCTTCGACCGCGCCACCGGCGCCGAGAAGCCCAAGGGCCGCATCTGGACCAACGTGTTCAGCGAGGAGCTGGTCCGGCTGGGCAAGGAGCGCGAGGACCTGGTCGCGATCACCGCGGCGATGCTCCACCCCACCGGCCTGCACGCCTTCGCCGAGGCCTACCCCGAGCGCACCTACGACGTCGGCATCGCCGAGCAGCACGCCCTCACCAGCGCCGCCGGCCTGGCGCTCGGCGGCATGCATCCGGTCGTGGCGGTCTACGCCACCTTCCTCAACCGCGCCTTCGACCAGCTCCTCATGGACGTGGCCCTGCACAAGCTGCCCGTCACCGTGGTGCTCGACCGGGCCGGCGTCACCGGCGACGACGGCGCCAGCCACAACGGCATGTGGGACCTGTCGCTCCTGCAGGTGGTGCCCGGCCTCCGGGTCGCCGTGCCGCGCGACGGCGAGCGCCTGATCGAGCTGCTCGGCGAGGCGGTGAACGTCACCGACGGGCCGACCGTGCTGCGCTGGCCCAAGGGCCCGGTCGCCGAGAGCGTCGAGCCGGTCGGCAGGCTGGGCGAGATGGACGTCCTTCGCGCGCCCGCCGCCGACGACCCCGACGTGCTCCTGGTCGGCGTGGGCCCGATGGCTCAGGTCTGCATGGAGGCCGCCGTCCTGCTCGACGCCCAGGGCATCACCACGACGGTGGTCGACCCGCGCTGGGTCAAGCCGCTCGACGAGGCCCTCACCGACGCCGCCCGCACGCACCGGCTGGTCGCCGTCGTCGAGGACAACGGGCGCGTCGGTGCCGTGGGCGACGCCGTCTCACGCCTGCTGCGCGACGCCGACTGCGACGTCCCGGTGCGCTCGTACGGCATCCCCCAGGAGTTCCTGGACCACGCCAAGCGGGGGGTCATCCTCGGCCGGATCGGGCTGACCGGACAGGGCCTGGCCCGTCAGATCACCGAGGCGGTCGCCAGGCGGAGCCCGCAGGTGTCAAGTCCCTCATAGAAAGAGGGTCTGAAGACTTTCGATCGGCGCATGATCACCCTCTGTGCGGGAATGGCGCAGAGGGTGGACATCTTTCGCACCAAGAGTGTCGAGCAGTCGATGCACGACACCGAGGCCCCCGAGCACCAGCTGCGTAAGCGTCTAACCGCCGTCGACCTGACCGTCTTCGGCATCGGCGTGATCGTGGGCACCGGCATCTTCGTGCTGACCGGCCAGGTGGCGAAGGAGCTGGCCGGCCCCGCGGTGGCGCTCTCCTTCATCATCGCGGCGATTGTCTGCGGACTGGCGGCCCTGTGCTACGCCGAGTTCGCCTCCACCATCCCGGTGGCGGGCTCCGCCTACACTTTCGCCTTCGCCACGCTGGGCGAGTTCCCCGCCTGGATCATCGGCTGGGACCTGATGCTGGAGATGGCGCTCGCGTCCGCCGTGGTCGCCGTCGGCTGGTCCGGCTACTTCAGCTCGCTGCTGAACTCGATGGGCATCTACCTGCCCAGCTGGATGGCGGGCGAGGCTCCGGTCGTCAACCTGCCCGCGGTGATCATCGTGCTGATCCTCACCGCGATCCTGATCGCGGGCATCAAGCTGTCCTCCCGGGTCAACCTGGTCATCGTCGCCATCAAGCTCACGGTCATCCTGCTGGTCATCGTGGCGGGGCTGTTCTTCATCAACGCCGCCAACTACACCCCGTTCATCCCCGAATCGACCCCCACCGAGACAGGCAGCGGAGTCCACGCGCCACTGATCCAGGTCCTGTTCGGCATCACCCCGGTCGCGTTCGGCGTGCTGGGCATCTTCTCCGCCGCCGCGATCGTGTTCTTCGCCTTCATCGGCTTCGACATCGTCGCCACCGCGGCGGAGGAGACCATCGAGCCGCAGCGCGACATGCCGCGCGGCATCATCGGCTCGCTGGCGATCTGCACGGTCCTGTACGTCGCGGTCTCACTGGTCGTCGTCGGCATGCAGAAGTACACCGAGCTGAGCTCCAGCGCGCCGCTGGCCGACGCGTTCACCTCGGTCGGTCAGAACTGGGCGGCGGCTCTGATCAGCATCGGCGCCATCGCGGGCCTGACGACCGTGGTGATGATCCTCATGCTCGGGCAGACCCGGGTGCTGTTCGCGATGTGCCGCGACGGGCTGCTGCCGCGCGCGCTGGCCAAGGTCCACCCCAGGACCGGCACGCCCGCCGTGCTGACCGCGATCGTCGGCGCCGTCGCGGCCGTGCTGGCCGGGTTCATCTCGCTGAGCGCGCTGGCCGAGCTGGTGAACATCGGCACGCTCTTCGCGTTCGTGGTGGTCTCGGCGGGCGTCATCATCCTGCGCCGCACCCGGCCGGACCTGCACCGGGCGTTCAAGGCGCCGCTGGTGCCGCTGCTGCCCGTGCTGGCCGTGCTGGCCTGCCTCTACCTGATGCTCAACCTGCCGGTCGAGACGTGGCTGAGGTTCCTGATCTGGCTGGCCCTGGGCGGCGTGCTCTACTTCTTCTACGGTTACCGTCACAGCACGATCGCCGGCTACGAGCCGACCTCGCCCAAGCCCTGACCCCTCGTCAGAGGGCGAAGACCGCCCCGCCGGCGGCGTGTACCAAGCAGGCGTTGGCGTACACGCGGCCGAAGGAGACCGGCTCGCCGCGCCACATGCCCGCCACCACCACCGCGTGCGGGCGCAGCTCGCGCGTGCACACCGCGCCGGGCGTCACGTTGAGCGCGGCCGGATCGCCGTGGACCTGCCGCAACAGGCGGCAGGCCGCGCGCGGCGCGGGGTGGTCGCCGCCGGCGCGGTCGCAGGTGAGCGTGACCGCCTTCGTCTCGCCCTGCTTCACCGCGAGCACGATGCGCAGGGTGGACTTGGGGTCGCGTTCGGCGCACGCCGGTGTCGCGGCCGCCGTCACCAGAAAGGCTCCGCACAGCGCGACGGCCGTCATCGTGATCCGCTTTCCTCGTAGCACGGCATCAGACGCTACGACGCGGGGCGACCGGAGGTGAGGAGACCCGCGGGCGGGTCTCCTCAAGAGCTGGTCAAGCCGGCAGCGAGGCCACCCCGGCAGGCAGGAAGCGGGACCCGGAGAAACCGTTCCGATCCAGGTACGGGGTGATCCCGCCGAGGTGGAACGGCCATCCGGCGCCGAGGATCATGCACAGGTCGATGTCCTGCGGCGCGGTGACCACGCCCTCGTCCAGCATGATGTGGATCTCTTCGGCCAGCGCCTCCAGCACCCGGCGGCGCAGCTCCTCGGCCGTGGAGGGGGAGGAGCCGCCCGTGAACAGGGCCACCGCCTCCGGATCGAGGGAGAAGTCCGGCAGGTACACGCCCGGCTTGCCCGATGCGACGAGCTTGGCGAGATTGGCGGAGACGCGGAACCGGTCCGGGAAGGCCTCGTGCAGCGTCTCGGCCACGTGCAGGCCCACGGCCGGGCCGACGAGCTGCAGCAGCGCGAACGGGGTGATCGGCAGGCCGAGCTCGTCCAGCGCGTGCTCGGCCGCCTCCAGCGGCGTGCCCTCGTCCACGGCGGTGATCACCTCGCCCATGAACCGGGTCAGCAGCCGGTTGACCACGAACGCGGGGGCGTCCTTGACCAGCACCGCCGACTTCTTCAACGACCGGCCCACGGCGAACGCGGTGGCCAGCGTGGCGTCGTCCGTCGCCGCGCCCCTGCCGATCTCCAGCAGCGGCATCACCGCGACCGGGTTGAAGAAGTGGAAGCCGACCAGCCGCTCCGGGTGCGCGAGCCGCTCGCCCATCTCGGTCAGCGACAGCGAGGAGGTGTTGGTGGCCAGCACACAGGTGTCGGACACCACGGCCTCCACCTCGGCGAACACCTGCTTCTTGACGGCCAGGTCCTCGAACACGGCCTCGATCACGAAGTCGGCGTCGGCGAAGGCGTCCTTGGTGAGCGAGCCGGTGATCAGGGCGGTGAGCCGGTTGGCCTGGTCGGCGGAGACGCGCCCCTTGGCCAGCAGCTTGCCGATCTCGGCGTGCGCGTACGCCACACCCTTGTCGAGCCGGGCCTGGTCGAGATCGGTCAGCACGACCGGCACCTCCAGGCGGCGCGCGAACAGCAGCGCCATCTGCGAGGCCATCAGGCCCGCGCCCACCACGCCGACCTTGGTGACCTTGCGCGCCAGCGACGCGTCCGGGGCGCCCGTCGGCCGCTTGGCCCGCTTCTGGACCAGGTCGAAGGAGTAGAGCCCGGCCCGCAGCTCGTCACCCATCAGCAGGTCGGCCAGCGCCTCGTCCTCGGCGGCGAAGCCCTCGTCGCGGCTCGCCGTACGGGCCAGTGAGATGAGGTCGAGCGCCCGGTAGGGCGCGGGGGAGGCGCCGTGCAGCTTCATGTCGACCAGGAAGCGCGCGTCGCCGATCACCTTGTCCCAGTCGGTGCCGGAGTCGGCGGCTGTGTGGTCAGGGCGGTCGACCGTCACCTCGCCCTGCAGCACGCGGGCCGCCCAGCGCAGCGACTCCTCCAGGAAGTCGGCCGGCTCGAACATCGCGTCGGCGACGCCGAGCTCGAACGCCTGAGCGCCCTTGAGCATGCGGTTCTGCGCCAGCGGGTTGTCGATGACGAGCTTGATGGCGTTCGCCGGGCCGATCAGGCGGGGCAGCAGTTGCGTGCCACCCCAGCCCGGCACCAGGCCGAGGAAGCACTCGGGCAGCGCGACCGCCGGGACGCCGGCGGAGATCGTCCGGTAGGTGCAGTGCAGCGCGACCTCCAGGCCGCCGCCCATCGCCGCGCCGTTCACGAAAGCGAACGACGGGATGGGGAGCTCGCCCAGGCGGCGGAAGACGTGGTGGCCCAGCGCGCCGATCGCCAGCGCCTCCTCGCGCGAGGCCAGCTTCGCCGCGCCGGTGAGGTCCGCGCCGACGGCGAAGATGAACGGTTTGCCGGTGACGCCGACCGCCGCCAGATCGGTCCGGGCGGCGATCTCGGACAGCGCCCCGTTCAGCGCGAACAGCCCGTGGGGGCCGAAGGTGTTGGGCTTGGTGTGGTCGAAGCCGTTGTCGAGCGTGATCAGCGCCATCGTGCCCGCGCCGCCGGGCAGCTCCACGTCGCGCACCAGGGCCTTGGTGACCACTTCGGCCGCGTTGCGCTCGCTCAGCAGCGAACGCCAGGTCTCAAGGTTGCTCATGCCAGGTTCTCCCAGATCACGGTGCCGCCCATGCCCATGCCGACGCACATGGTGGTGATGCCGTAGCGAACGTCGGGGCGCTCGCCGAACTGGCGGGCGAGCTGTGTCATCAGCCGCACGCCCGAGGAGGCCAGCGGGTGGCCGAAGGCGATCGCGCCGCCGTAGGGGTTCACCCGAGGGTCGTCGTCGGCGATCCCGAAGTGCTCCAGGAAGGCCAGCACCTGCACCGCGAACGCCTCGTTGATCTCGAACAGGCCGATGTCGGAGATGGACAGCCCGGCCAGGCGCAGCGCCCGCTCGGTGGACGGGATCGGGCCGACGCCCATGACCGCCGGGTCCACGCCCGCGAAGGCGTACGAGACGAGCCGCATCTTCGGCGTGAGGCCCAGCTCGCCGGCCACGTCGGCGGCGGCGACCACACAGCCGGTCGCGCCGTCGTTGATGCCGGAGGAGTTGCCCGCGGTGACGTTGCCGTGCGGCCGGAACGGGGTCTTCAGCCCGCCCAGCGTCTCCACCGTGGTGCCGGGACGCGGAGCCTCGTCCTGCACCGCCAGGCCCCAGCCCTTCTCGGCCGTCCTGATCGCCGTCGGCACCAGGTCCGGCTGGATCTTGCCGTCGGCGTAGGCCTTGGCCACCTTCTCCTGCGACAGCGCCGCGTAGGCGTCGGCGCGCTCCTTGGTGATCGACGGGTAGCGGTCGTGCAGGTTCTCGGCCGTCATGCCCATGACCAGCGCGCTCGGGTCGACCAGCTTCTCCGACAGGAACCGCGGGTTGGGGTCGACGCCCTCGCCCATCGGGTGGCGGCCCATGTGCTCGACGCCGCCCGCGATGGCCACGTCGTAGGCGCCGAACGCGATGCCGCCGGCGACCGTCGTCACCGCGGTCATCGCCCCGGCGCACATGCGGTCGATCGCGTAGCCGGGGACGGACTTGGGCAGCCCGGCCAGCACCGCGGCCGACCGGCCGATGGTGAGGCCCTGGTCGCCGATCTGGGTGGTCGCGGCGATCGCGACCTCGTCCACGCGCTCGGGTGGCAGTTGGGGATTACGCCTGATGAGCTCGCGGATGACGCGGACGACCAGGTCGTCGGCGCGGGTCTCCGCATAGAGCCCCTTCGGCCCTGACCTGCCGAAAGGCGTGCGCACGCCGTCGACGAACACGACGTCACGAGAGGAAGGCACGGATTCGCTCCTCGTTGCTGGATGGCTTGCGAGCCCATGCTACTCGTCAGTAACCACCATGCACGCGAACGTCGTGACGAGCAGGGCGTAGATCATGGGGGTGGCCGGAGTCCAGAAGTGGGCGCGGGCTCCCAGCAGGGCCGCGACGGCCCCGGCCGCCCCCGCCCACAGCACCGCGCCCCGCCGCCGCCGGGGCGCGCCGCGACCGGGATCCCACGGATCTCCGGGCACCCCGCCCGCCCGGCCGGCCCGCGCGGGGATCCCGCGCGGGTCACGCGCCGGTTGCAGCGCGTCCCGTGCCGACCACGGGGTGGTGCCCCGTGCCCGCCCGCGCGCGTTACGTGTCCACCACGGATCGTCCCGTGCCCGCCGAAGCGCGTCGCGCGCCCAGCAGAGGCAGAAGCACATCCCTGCTGCTGTCGCGACCATCGCCAGCACGTTGACGGCGTCGGCCAGGACGGTGGCGACCGCGTGCCGGCCGGCGTCGGCGAACAGGCGCGGCAGCGCGCCACCCAGCAGCACCACCAGCGCCCACCCGCAGGCCATCCCCAGCCTGCTCAGCGGGCGCAACCGGGAGGCGGGCGGGGCCACGTACAGCTCATGCTCCCGGCGCCGCGTCTGCCGCACCCGCACGCCCCAGGCCGCCTGGGTGAGGGCCAGCACGGGCAGCGCGCCGACGAAGACCACCAGCGCCAGCACCGCCGAGGGCTGCGGTGCCGAGGGGAGTGGCTTCTGCGTTCGGGCTGCCTGGGGCGGTGCCTCAGGCGTCGGCTCTGCGAAGGGCTGGGCCTCTTGCGTTGGGGCCGTCAGAGGTGGGGTCTCCCTCGTCGTGGCCGCGCGCTCGGCGAGCAGTTGGGTGGCGCTGAGGAGCGCGAGCGAGCCGGTCAGCGCGATGAGGGCGATCCGGCGCGCGGCCCGGGTGCGCGCCCGCAGCCCCGCCACCGCCTGCGCACCCGGAGGGGGTGCGATCTCGGTCATGAGCATGGATGTCATGATGGCGTCACCACGGAGGGTGACACCCGGGATTCAGGGAGTTCGCATGGAGCCCTAGCTTTCCTCGTCTTCGTACGGGTAGCCCCAGCCCTTGCCCGGTTCGCAGATCTTCATGGTGATGCTCTTCTGACTGCTCGTGGGGGTGACGACCTGGAAGACCACCCGGTGCGTGCCCCCCGACTGGTCCCAGGCGATGCTGGGGAGCAGGGGCTTCGACGATGGACCGCCCGCCTGGCGGCCCTGGTTCCGGCCGTTGAGCAGCCAGCGGTAGCTGTAGGGGCCGGTGGCCGTGACCTTGGCGTACAGGTTGGCGTCGGAGCGCCAGCAGTCGCCCACCCGGATGCCCTCGACGGAGAAGGCCACGGAGGTCACTCCTCCCCCTGCGGTAGCGGTGGGTTCTGTGGTCCGGGGACGTGTGGCGGTGGGCTGGGCGGTCTTGGGGCCGGCGGTCGTGGGGCGGGAGCTCGGTGGGGTGCTGGTCGCGGTCCTGGTGGGGCGCGGGGTTCGGCGCTTGGGTCGGGTGGACCGCTTCGGGGCGGTGGCGGTCGGGGACGCCGTGGTGGTGGTCGCGGACGACGGGCTGGTGTCCAGGGTCACCGTGGTGGGCCGCCCGGAGGTCACGGGCAGCCACACCCACACGGCGACCACCGCACCCGTGACGACAAGCGCCGTCCCACCCGCGAGCAAGGCCAGACCGCCCCTGTTACGCGAGGCCACGGGGGTGGGCCTGGACCCATGAGGGTGAGTTGTACCGGGCGGGCGTCCGTACCCATCGGGTTGGGCCGGGTGGGGGCCGTACCCGTGGGATTGGGCTGCGCCCGGGTGGGGGTTGTACCCGCTGGGGTGGGTTGCGCTGGGTGTGGGGCCGTACCCACCTGGGTGGGTTCCGTCGGGTGGGGGTCCGTACCCGCCGGGGTGGGCTGTGCTGGGTGTGGGGCCGTACTCATGGGGGTGGGTTGGGCCGGGGGTGGTGGGCCGGCCGCTGATGAGCTGGAAGAGGACGTCCTGCATGGCGGGGCGGGCGGCGGGGTTCTTGGCCAGGCAGGCGTACAGGATCGAGCGCAGCGGCTCCGGCACCTCGCCGAGCCGTGGCTCGTCGTACTGGATCCTCGTGATCACCGCCGGCAGTGAGTCGTTGCCGAACGGCGGCGCGCCGGAAGCCGCGTAGACCATGACACAGGCCCAGGCGAACACGTCGGTCGGCGGCCCGACCGGCTGCCCGGCGAGCTGCTCCGGGGCCATGTACGCGGGCGTCCCGATGACGCTGCTGGTGGCGGTGAGCGCGGCGTCCATGGCGCGGGCGATGCCGAAGTCGATGACGCGCGGTCCGTCCCGTCCCAGCAGGACGTTGGCGGGTTTGAAGTCGCGGTGCACGACGCCCGCCCGGTGGATGGCGGCGAGCGCGGTGGCGGTGGCGACGGCCAGTCGCTGCAGGTCGGCGCCCGCGTGCCGGCCGGCCTGCTGCAGGGACGGCCCCTCGACGTACTCGGTCACGATGTACGGCCGGCCGCCCAGCGAGGCGTCCAGCACCTGGGCGACGCAGAACGGCTCCACCCGGCGGGCGGCCGCGACCTCCTTGGCGAAGCGCCCGTCGCCGGTGGCCCCCTCCCGCAGCGCCTTGACGGCGACCAGGGTGCCGTCGGGGGCGGCACCCAGGTAGACGACCCCCTGGCCGCCCTCGCCGAGCTGTCTGATCAGCCGGTACGGGCCGATGGCGGACGGCATCGTCATCAGTGGTCCACGGAGCAGACGTCGACCGAGACGCTCTTGTTCGCGCTGCTGGGCGAGGTGATCCGGAGGCTGACGGTGTGGCCGCCGGCGTCCAGCATGTACTGCTTGGCGGTGACGAACGCGGTGTAGTCGTCCCTAGGCACCCACGACCGGCCGCTCTCCACGCTCCGGCCGTCGACCTGCCAGGCGTACGAGATCCACACGCCCTGGCGGCTGGACTCCACGTACGTCTGGAAGTGCACCGGCGGCATGAGACAGCCGTCGGCGTCGGCCTGTCCGGGGCCGCCGCTCAGCTTGATCTGCAGAATGCTGACCCTGGCCGTGACCGGCTTCCTGGTCGGCTCGGGCGTCGCGCTCGGCGACGCCGCCTTCGTGCGCCGCGGCGAGGGCGAGGGCGAGGGTTCGGCCGTGCGGGTGGGCCGGGCGGCGGGCTTGTCCGTGGTCGTGCGCCGGGGAGCGGCCGTGGGCGATTTCCTGGCGCGGGTGGAGCCGGTGGGCGAGGGAGTGGGCGTGGTCGGCGCGGCGGTGGGCGTGGAAGGGCTGGTGGAGGGCGCCGCCAGCGTCTCCTGTCCTGACGGCCCCGGCCAGGGCACGACCCAGGCGACACCGCCGATCACGGCGGCGACCGCCACCCCAGCCGCCACCGCGACGCCGACCCCCTTCCGCCCCCGCGACGAAGAACGCCCCACCCCTTTCGCGCCGTACGGCGGGTAGGGGCCATCAGCGCCGCCCATCGGCCCGTACGGGGAATAGGGACCGTTCGGCCCGTGCGAAGGGTTGGGACCGTTCGGCCCGTGGGGACGGTAAGGGCCGTTCGGCCCGTGCGGAGGGTGAGGGCCGTTCGGCGGGCCTGACCTCGGGGGTCGCCGGTCGTACGGATCGCCGCCCATCGGCGGGTGCCGGGTGTCCCAGCCCTCCGGGACGTGCTGGACGCCCGCACCCATCGGGCCGCCTCCGCCCCTCGGACCTCCGCCCATCGCGGCGGGCCTGCCGCCCGCCCCCGTCGGGTATTCGCCGCTCATTGCGGCGGGCCGGCCCGCGCCCGTCGGGTATTCGCCGTTCGGTGGGGTGGGCGGGCTGCCGGGGGTCTGTGGTTGCCGGCCGCCCAGCAGGCGTAGCAGGACGTCGCGCATGGCCGGGCGGGCTCGGGGGTCCTTGGCGAGGCAGTCGTACACGAGGGAGCGCAGCGGGTGGGCGAGGTCGCCGAGCTGGGGTTCGTTGTGCAGGACGCGGTTGATGACCGCCGGGAGCGTGTCCTGGCCGAACGGCGGCCCGCCCGTGGCCGCCCAGACGATCACCGACGCCCAGGCGAACACGTCGGCGGGGGGCCCGACCGGCTGCCCGGCCAGCTGCTCCGGCGCCATGTACGCGGGCGTGCCGACGATGCCGGTGCTGACCGTGGCCGCCGCGCCGGCCGCGCGGGCGATGCCGAAGTCGATGACGCGAGGACCGCCGGGGCCGAGCAGCACGTTGGCGGGTTTGAAGTCGCGGTGCACGACGCCCGCCTCGTGGATGGCGGCGAGCGCGGTGGCGGTGGCGACGGCCAGCCGCTGCAGGTCGGCGCCCGCGTGCCGGCCGGCCTGCTGCAGGGACGGCCCTTCGACGTACTCGGTCACGATGTACGCGGGCCGCCCCGGCGAGGCGTCCAGCACCTGGGCGATGCAGAAGGGCGCCACCTGCCCGGCGGCGGCGATCTCCTTGGCCAGCCTGTCGTCGAACCCGGCGCTGTCATGCAGCACCTTGACGGCGACCCGCCTGCCATCAGGCGTTTCGCCGAGGAACACGGTTCCCTGACCGCCGGAGCCGAGCCGACCGAGCAGCCGGTACGCGCCTACCGTTCCCGGATCGTCCTCCCGTAGCGGTTCGACATGCGCCATGAGGGCTGTGACTCCTGAGAAGGGTGCGATGGATCTACGTACCCTAGCCACTTACGGGATCAATCGGGATCAAGTCCCATGCACTGCCATTTCATGAGGGGCCGATTTCTGAGTATGCTGCCCGACCTGATCATTGTGTGAAGGGCAACGCGTGGGCGGGTACCGGGATATCGACGTTCAGGACTCTCGTACCGCTCCGGCGATCGAGCGGGGCCATCGTTCGAGCAGGCACCGGCCACCTTCGGGGCGGCTGACGCCGCTCGGCTGGGTCAGCGTGGTCGTGACCGTCGTGCTCGTGGTGGTCAGCCTGTCCGGCTACGGCTATTACCGCAGTCTGGACAGCCTCATCAAACGCAAGCCGATCGATGCGGGCGAGGACCGCCCGCGCGAGACCGGCGCGCTCAACGTGCTGCTCATCGGATCGGACTCCCGCGAGGGCGACAACAAGAAGTACGGCGCGCTGTCGCAGGGGCTGGGTGAGCGCACCGACACGATCATGTTGCTGCACATCTCCCCGAACCGGGACAAGGCGACCATGATCAGCTTCCCTCGCGACTCCATGGTCCTGATTCCCGCCTGCGACCTGCCGAACGGCACGGTCAAGCCCGCCGGGCTGGGCCAGATCAACTCCGCCTTCAACGACGGCGGCGAGTCCTGCACGATCAAGACGCTGGAAGCGCTCACCGACATCCACATCAACCACTTCGTGAAGGTCGACTTCACCGGCTTCAAGGGCATCATCGACGCGATCGGTGGCATCGAGATCTGCCTGCCCAAGGCCGTCAACGACCCCAAGGCGAAGTTCGTGCTGGGCCCCGGCAAGCACGTCGTGAAGGGCGAGCAGGCGCTCGGCTACGTGCGCACCCGCTACGCCCTCGGTGACGGCAGCGACCTCAGCCGCATCCAGCGCCAGCAGGTCTTCCTCACCAAGGTGCTGGAGAAGGTCACCGACGGCGGCCTGCTCACCGACCCGGCCAAGCTCGACGCGTTCCTGCGGGCCGGCGCCGGCGCGGTGACCGTCGACACCGGGCTCTCACTCTCCCGGCAGCTGGAGATCGCCAACAGTGTGAGCGGGCTGACCGCCAAGGAGCTCAAGGGCATCACCGTCCCCACCGAGCCCTACCCGGCCGACAAGAACCGGGTGCAGTTCAGCGAGCCCGCGGCGAGCGAGTTCTTCACCCGGGTGCGCGACGACGTCGAGGTCACCGTCGCCGCGAGCCCGGGGACGCCCACCGTGAAGAAGGTCAAGAACGAGCAGGTGCGCGTCCAGGTGCTGAACGCCACCGGCGAGGCGGGCAAGGCCACCACGGTGGCCGACGAGCTGGCGGCTCAGGGGTTCGTGGTGACCCACGTCGGCAACGCCGCTCCGGCGTCCACCACCTCGATCCGCTACGCCAAGAAGGACGCCGAGAACGGTCCCACCTACGGCGAGACCGTGGCCGCCAGGCTGTCGAAGGACAAGCGCACCCCGGTGGTGGGCAAGGTCAAACCGTTGACCACCGACACCTACAAGGGCAAGCCCGCGGACAAGCCCGCCGGCCCGCAGCTGACCGGCCCGGTGATCCAGCTCGTCATCGGCGCGGACTGGCCCGGCGTCCGGGTGCTGTCCACGATCCCGGACTCGCTCAAGGACAAGGTCGTCGACACCACCACCAACCCCTGCCTGTGACTCAGGCGGTTACCCCCGCGTCCACCGCGATGCACGCGCCGGTGACGGCACGCCCGCCCTCGCCCGCGAGATGCGCCACGGTCGCGGCGATGTCGTCGGGTGAGCAGTAGCGGCCCAGCGCGGTGAACCGGCGCTCCTCGTCCGCCTCCGGGCCGTCGGCCGGGTTCATCTCGGTGTCGGTCGAGCCCGGGTGCACCAGGTTGGCGGTGATGCCACGCGGTCCGAGGTCGCGGGCCAGGCCCTTGGTCAGGCCGATCAGCGCCGACTTGCTCATCGCGTAGAGGGTCCAGCCGGGGTAGGGCACCCGCTCGGCCAGGCTGCTGCCGATCGTGATGATCCTGCCGCCCGCCGTCAGGTGCCGCGCCGCCGCCTGCGCCAGCACGAACGCCGCGCGCGCGTGTACGGCCAGCGTGCGGTCGACCTCGTCGAGCGTCACCTCCTCCAGCGGGCCGTACGGGGCGATGCCCGCGTTGCTCACCACGACGTCCAGCCCGCCCAGTGCGGCGACCGTGCGCTCGACCGCGCCGACCACCTCGGCGGCGTCCGCCACCTGGGCCCGCACGCTCAGCGCGCGGCGTCCCGCCGCCTCGATCTCCTTCACCACCGTGGCGGCCCGGTCGGCCGCGACGGCATAGGTGATCGCCACGTCGAACCCGTCCGCCGCCAGGCGCCGCGCGACGGCCGCGCCGATGCCCCTGCTGCCACCGGTCACCAGTGCGATTCTGGCCATGGGTCCTCCTCAAAGCGGAATCAGTTCCGCTTCACACCATAAGCGGAACCGATTCCGTATGCAAGGATGGAGGCCGTGAGACGCGAGCGCAGCGACGCCGGCCGCAACCGGGCGAAGATCCTCGCCGCGGCCGCCGGCATCGTGGCCGCCCAGGGCGTGCAGGGGCTGTCGATGGCCGAGGTGGCCGCAGCCGCCGGGGTGGGGGTCGGCACGCTCTACCGCCGCTTCGGCGACCGGTCCGGGCTGGCCTACGCGCTCATCGACGAGCGCGAGCGCGCGTTCCAGTCGGCGTTCATCGAAGGGCCGCCGCCGCTGGGGCCGGGGGCCGAGCCAGGGGCCCGGGTCCGCGCGTTCCTGCACGCGCTCACCGATCGGACCGTGGCGCAGCTCGACCTGCTGCTGATGGCCGAGACCAGCGGCACGTTCGCCCGCTTCGGGGGCGCCTACGACGCCTACCACGCCCATCTGGCCATGCTCCTCGGGCGGCTGCGGCCGGAGCTGGACGCCGCCTGCGTGGCGGACGCGCTCCTGGCGCCGCTGGCCGCGCCGCTGCTGGCCTACCGGATGCGCGAGTGCGGCGTGGGGGTCGAGCGGATCAAGTCCGCGCTCGACGGCCTGCTCGACGGACTGCTCGCCTGACGGCCGATCGGCTGCCATACCCCCTCGAATTGGGGCTCAAACGACTCTTGGGGCCAATGTGACAGAGAGTAACTTTAGCGAAACATGTGAAATATCCGGACAAGATGGGGTCGATTCTGTTAGGAAAGGTAGCGGTCCGTATCCGTACTAGAGAGGTACAGCGTGGCTCGCGACGAGAACGACAGGTCATATGAGGATGGACAGGGGAGGTCGTCGAACCCCGACTTGACCGGCGACGTGCTGTCCCCGCGCTGGAGCACCGACGACACGGACGAGCAGCCGGCCATCCAGGTCTCGGGCAACGAGACCTACATCCTGCCGCCGGCCCAGGGTGTGTCGGCCGACGGTGAGCCGTACCTCACCACGGGCGAGCCCATCTACCTGGACAGCCAGGGCGGCTACATCAAGGATGAGACGGGCAGCGCCTATCTCGTGGACGGGCAGGCCGACGCCCTCTACACGGGCGACGCGCCCAGCGGCGCCCATTACTCGGCCGACGCCGCCGGCGGCGCGCTCTACACGACCGCCGCCGCCAGTGACGCCCTCTACGCGGGCGACTCCCCGAGCGGCGCCCACTACCTTGGCGACTCCCCGAGCGGTGCGCACTACGTGGGTGACTCGCCCAGCGGTGCCCACTACGTGGGTGACTCCCCGAGTGGTGCGCACTACACGGGCGACGCGCCGAGCGGTCCCCTGTACACGGGTGACTCCCCGAGCGGCGCGCACCGCCTCGACGAGGGCGGCGAAGTCGCCTACCTCCCGCTCGACAAGAGCTACGAGAGCTCGTACGGGGACGACGACGACCGCCCCAAGCGCGGCTTCCTCGGCTCCGGCTGGACCGAGAACCCCGACGACGGGCACGGCAGGAGCGACCAGGAGGTGCGTCGCCGTACCAGGCTCCTGCTGGTGGCGGCGGCGGCCGTGGTGCTGCTCGGCGGCGGCGCGGGCTGGATGCTCACCAGCACCTCCTCCGACGACCCGTGCGCCGGTGGCCGCTGCGCCACCGTCGGTGAGCTGAAGCCGCCCGCCGCGACGCCCAACGACGAGATGGACGTCCCCATCGAGGAGGCCGAGGACACGGCCACGTCCGAGCCGACGGCCTCCGCGACCCAGCCCGCCACCAAGGCGCCGGCCAGGGTGCGGCCCACACGGACCGCCACCCAGACGCGGGAGCCCGCCACCACCAGGTCGCCGAGGGCGACGGCCAAGCCGACCAGCAGGGCCACCCGGGCGCCCGAGAACGACGCGCCGCTCCAGGACTTCACGCCCGAGACCACCAAGCCGCAGCCCAAGGACCGCAAGACCGAGAGCTCGCTCGAGAACAAGCCCGCGGATCAGCCGACCATGGCGCCGTCCACCCCGGACCTCGCGCCGCAGCCGCAGGAAACGTCGAAGGGACTGCTCGACATCCTGTTCCCCTGGGCCTGAGACAGGTAAGCCCGAGACATGTAAGGATGCGGACCCAGGTGCCATCTGGCACACTGGGAAACCGCTTTCCGGGAGGTCTCGTGGTCACGCTGGAAGACGTCGCCAGACAGGCAGGCGTCTCGCTCGCGACCGCCTCGCGGGTGCTGAACGGCAGCACCCGCCAGGTGGGGTCGGCGTTGCGGGCGCGCGTCGAGCGGGCCGCCGACGAGCTCGGCTACCGGCCCAACAGCGCCGCCCAGACGCTGGCGCGCGGGGCGAGCAACGTCATCGGCATCGTCGTCCACGACCTGACCGACCCCTACTTCGCCGCGCTGGCCGACGGCGCGATCGGGGCCGCCGCCGGTGAGGGCCTGCTCGTGATGGTCGGCACCACCCACCGCGACCCCGAGCAGGAGATCGCCTACGTGGCGACGCTGCACGCCCAGCGGGTGCGTGCCGTGCTCCTGGCCGGCTCCCGGGTCACCGACCAGGCGGTCACCGCGCGCCTGGCCGCCGAGCTGGCCAAATACCAGGCCGGAGGCGGGCGGGTGGCCTGCGTGGGCCAGGACCTGCTCGATGTCGACACCGTGGCGCCCGCCAACTACGAGGGCGCCGCCGCGCTGGCCCGCTCGCTGGCCGGTCTCGGCCACACCCGCTTCGCCGTGCTGGCCGGGCCGCCGCACCTGATGACGGCGGCCGACCGGTGCGCCGGGTTCGTCTCGGCGGTCAAGGAGCTCGGGCTGCCGGAGCCGCTGGTGATCCCGGGGCCGTTCGACCGCGACGGCGGCTACGCGGCGGCGCGGCGGACCGGCGAGGCGACCTGCGTGTTCGCGGTCAACGACGTCATGGCCGTGGGCGCGCTCGCCGCGTACCGCGAGCAGGGGATCCGGGTGCCGCAGGACGTGTCCGTGGCCGGTTTCGACGACATCGCCACCCTGCGCGACCTGGTGCCCGCTCTGACGACCGTACGGCTGCCGCTCAAGGACATGGGCGCGCGCGCCCTGGAGCTGGCGCTGTCGGCGGGGGAGTCCGTGACGGTGGAGCAGGTGGCTGGCCAGGTGGTGCTCCGTGAGAGCGTGGCGGACCTGCGGTGATGTCGACATGAGGGGGAGAGCCTGATGAGGCTGGCGGTCAGCACGCTCGGGATGCCCGGCGCGGGGCTCGACGAGGCGATCGAGGCGGCGGCCCGGCACGGGTGCCAGGGGCTTGAGCTGCGGCTGCATCCCGACACCGGGGTGCACGCCGGCCTCGACCGCGACCAGCGCCTGTCGGTGCGGCGCAGGGTCGAGCGGGCGGGGCTGGAGATCTCGGCGCTGGCCGGCTACGTCGGCGTGTGCCGGCCGGGGGAGGACGAGCCCGTCGTCGAGGCGCTGCTCGCCGACCTCGCGCTCGCCGCCGACCTGGGCGCGCCCGGCGTGCGGGTGTTCCCGCGCGGCGGCGATCCGGCCGTCGGAGCTGCCCGCCTCAAGGCGGTCTCCGGTACGGCGGCCGAACTCGGCGTGCGTGTGCTGGTGGAGACGCACGACGAGATGGCCACCGGTGCGGCCCTGGCAGAGCTGCTCGCCCAGGCGGGCACGCCGGAGACGGCCGGTGCGATGTGGGACCTGCTGCACCCGTGGCGGCACGGCGAGGCCCCCGCCGACACGCTCGCCGCCCTGGCCCCCTACCTGGCTTACGTCCAGGTCAAGGACGCCGTCTCGGCCGAGGACACGACGCCGGTGCCGATGTGGTCCGGCTTGGTGCCGCTGGACGAGGCGGGAGACTTGCTGCGCGCCGCCGGTTACGACGGATGGGTGTCGCTGGAGTGGGAGCGCACCTGGTATCCCCAGGTCGCGCCGGTCGAGGAGATTCTGCCGGGGGCCGCCGAATGGGTGCGGCGCTTCGGCGCTTAGATGAGGGGCATGTCCTCCCCTCTCAACCGCCCTCTCCACAGCAAGGTGCTCGTCGTCGGCATGGACGGCCTGCGCTTCGATCGCCTCCTCGCCCTCCGGCCGCCCGTCCTGACCGCGCTGCTGTCCACCGGTGTGCACGGCACCGCCCGTCTTCCTTACGGCGAGTCCGGCGCCCCGCGTACCGAGTCGCCCGGTGAGGTCGTCCCCGAGCTCGCCGAGACGCCCGCGGACCCGGCCGGAGCGCGGGTGATCCGGGCGCGGACCGATTCGGGGCCGGGATGGTCGTCGATCGCGACCGGGGTGTGGCCGGACAAGCACGGGGTGGTGGACAACGGCTTCGCCGGTGCCCAGTTCACGAAATACCCGGACTTCTTGAGTCGGGCCAAGGCGGCGCGGCCCGAGCTGACCACCTCGGCGCTGTTCTCCTGGGCGGCGCTGGACGAGCACGGCGCGTTCGGTGCGGACATCGACACCAGGGTCGTGCTCGACGGGTTCGCCCTGACCTTCGCCGCCGCCGACCGGCGGATCGCCGCCGAGGCCGAGCGCCATCTCGCCGGCTCCGGCTCCGACCTGGTGTTCGTCTACCTGGGCGACACCGACGAGGTCGCCCACGACCTGGGCCCGCTCTGCCCCGAGTACGCCGAGGCCCTGCTCGTCCAGGACACCTTCCTGGGCCGTTTCCTCGACGCCGTGCGCGCCCGCCCCTCCTATGGCGACGAGCGCTGGACCGTGCTGGTCACCACCGACCACGGCCACGTCGACGAGGGCGGCCACGGCGGGACGTCGGAGCAGGAGCGCACGGTCTTCGTGATCGCCAACCGGCTGGGCGCCGACCTGGGCGGCGGGTCGCTGGGTGAGGCGAGGCTGGTGGACGTGGCCCCGACCGCGCTGGCGGAGCTGGGCATCGCGGTGGACCCCGCCTGGGACCTGGACGGAGTGCCGCTGGCCTTCTGAGAGGATCGACATATCATCAAGTGTTGAATTTTTCCGCCGGAAGCGTGAGACTCATGGACAAGAGGTGGACGCCGGGAGGACACGCGATGAAGACGGCCCTGGACTTCTCCCGCATCGACGGCGGGATGCTCGACGAGGTGGGCGGCAAGGCCGCCAATCTCGGCGAGCTCACCCGTGCCGGCCTGCCGGTGCCGCCGGGCTGGGTGCTGACCACCGGGGCCTACCAGGAGGCCGCCGAGGCGGCGGGCCTGGAGGCGATCATCGCGGCGGGCGGCCGGGGACTGGCGCCGGCGGCCAGGGCCCGGCTGCTGGAGACCCCGGTGCCGGCGGCCGTGGAGCGGGCCGTGCGGGAGGCGTACGGACGACTCGGCGACGAGACGGCGGTGGCCGTCCGATCCTCGGCCACCGCCGAGGACCTGCCCTTCGCGAGCTTCGCCGGACAGCAGGACACCTACCTCAACGTGGTGGGACCGCAGGCCGTGCTGGACGCCGTGCGCCGCTGCTGGGCCTCCCTGTGGACCGACCGCGCCGTCGCCTACCGCGAGTCCAACGGCATCGACCACGCCCGTGTGCGGCTCGCCGTCGTCGTGCAGGTCCTGGTGGACGCGCGGGTGGCCGGGGTGATGTTCACCGCCAACCCCGTGACGGGCAGGCGACGCGAGACGGTCATCGACGCCGCTCCCGGCCTGGGCGAGGCCGTGGTGTCCGGCGCGGTCAACCCGGACCGGTTCGTGGTCGACACGGACCGTGGCGAGATCCTGCACCGGCAGCAGGGCGACAAGCGGCTGGCGATCCGCGCGCTGCCCGGCGGCGGCACCGAGCGCGTCGACACCGAGCAGGTCGACGCTGGGCCCGACGGGTTCTGCCTGGACGACGCGCGGGTGCGCGAGCTGGCCGCGCTCGGCGCCCGCGTCGAGGAGCACTACGGCGCCCCGCAGGACACCGAGTGGGCGCTCGACGCGGACGGGAAGCTGTGGCTCACCCAGTCCAGGCCGATCACCACGCTCTACCCCCTGCCGGAGCCGCGCGGGCAGGACCTCCGGCTGTACTTCTCGCTCAACGTGGTCCAGGGCGTCATGGGGCCGCTCACCCCCATGGGGATCGCCGCGCTCAAGCTGGTGGCCGGCGGCGCGGCGAGCCTGTTCGCCGCGTCGCCCGGGGACCTCGCCGGCCGGCGTGACGGGCCGGGTGTGCTGGCGGTGTCGGGCGAGCGGCTGTGGATCGACCTCACCACCGCCGTGCGCAGCCGTCCGGGCCGGTTCATCCTGCCGAAGGTGCTCTCAGCCGGGGAGGCTCGCTCCGGCGCCGTGCTGGAGAGCCTCGCCGACGACCCCAGGCTGTCGGTGATCCACGCCTCGCGCCTCCCCCTCGCCCGCGCCGCCTTCCGCTTCGCCCGGCGGGTGCACGCCCCCACCCGAGCGCGGCAGGCGCTGACCAGCCCCGAACGGGCGCTCGCCTTCACCAGGCGGATCGGCGAGGAGGTCGACCGGCGGCTGCGTGTGCCCGACACGGCCACCCCCGCCGAACGGCTGGCCCACGCCGAGCGCGTGCTCGCCGGCACCTTCCCGCTGATGATCTCCATCATGCCGATCGTGATCACCGGCTACGGGCTGTTCGGGCTGGCGGCCAGGCTGTCCGGCGTGCCGCTGGGCGAGATGCAGGACGTGCTGCGCAGCGTCCCGCACAACCCGACCACCGAGATGGACCTGGAGCTGTGGGCGCTGTCCACCCGCATCGAGCCCGAGCCGTTCCGGCGGGAGCCGGTGAGCGAGCTGGTCCGCCGCTACCGGGCGGGCGAGCTGCCGCCGAAGGCCCAGCGCGAGATCGCCGCCTTCCTGCGCGAGTACGGCCACCGCGGCGTCGCCGAGATCGACGTGGGCGTGCCGCGCTGGTCGGAGGACCCGGCGCACATCCTCGGCGTGCTGGCCAACTACCTGCGCATGGACGGCGGCGCCGACCTCGCCCCCGAGGCGCTGTTCGCCAGGGGCGCGGCCGAGGCCGAGGCCACGACGGCCCGGCTGGTGACCGCCGCCCGCCGCCGTGGGCGGGTGCGGGCCGCGGTGGTCCGCTTCGGGCTGCGCCGCACCAGGCAGGTCGTGGGGCTGCGCGAGCTGCCCAAGTTCTACCTGGTGAAGGTCCTGGCGGGGGTACGGCGCAGCCTGCTCGTCGTCGGCGACCACCTGGTGACCACCGGCGTGCTCGACACGGCGGCGGACGTGTTCTTCCTGACCCCGGCGGAGATCGAGTCCGCACTGACCGGCGGCGACCTGCCCGAGCCGGCGGCCGGGGGTGACCTGCGCGGGCCGGTGGCCGGGTCAGCGTCGGCGGGGGGTGATCTGCGCGGGCTGGTGGCCGGGCGGCGGGCGGTTCACGAGCGGGAGGCGCGCCGCAGGCACGTGCCGAGGGTGCTGCTGTCCGACGGCACCGAGCCCGAGGCGCTGGCGACCGCCGCGGCGGACGGCGCCCTGATCGGCACCGCCGCCTCGGCCGGCACGGTGACCGGCACCGCGCGGGTGGTGCTCGACCCGGTAGGCGCCCACCTGGAGCCGGGCGAGATCCTCATCTGCCCGTCCACCGACCCCGGCTGGACGCCGCTGTTCCTCACGGCCGGCGGCCTGGTGATGGAGATGGGCGGCTCCATGTCGCACGGCGCGGTGGTGGCGCGGGAGTACGGCATCCCCGCCGTGGTCGGCGTCCCCGACGCCACCCACCGCATCACCAACGGCATGCGGGTCACCGTGAACGGCGCGGCGGGGACCGTGACGATCGCCGAGCCTCAGGAGGCGGCCGTCACCACGCTCGCGTAGCGCTCCTTCATCGTCGCCACCACCTCGTCGGGGTCGGCCGCCCAGATGTCGGCGTTGAAGATCTCCACCTCCACGTCGCCGGTGTAGCCGGCCTCGGCCACCGCCCTGGTGATCGGCGGGAAGTCGATCACCCCGTCGCCCATCATGCCGCGCCCGAGCAGCACGTCCGCCGGCAGCGGGTGCAGGTAGTCGCACACCTGGTAGGAGGCGATCCGGTCGCCCGCCCTGGCGATCTGCTCCGGCAGGGCCGGATCCCACCACACGTGGAAGGTGTCCACCACCACGCCCACCTGCTCACGCGGGTGGGCCAGGGCCAGCTCCAGCGCCTGGCCCAGCGTGGACAGCACGGCCCGGTCGGGGCAGTAGATCGGGTGCAGCGGCTCCAGCGCCAGCTTGACGCCCCGCTCCCCGGCGTACGGCGCGAGCACGCCCAGCGCGTCGGCCACCTGCCGCCTGGCGCCCGCCAGGTCGCGGGAGAAGCCGCCGGGCAGCGGCTCGCCCGGCTTGACCCCCGGCAGGCCGCCCACCACCATTACCAGGCAGGCGGCTCCCAGCTCGGCGGCCTCGTCCACGGCCCGCTTGTTGTCGTCGAGCGCGTCGGCGAACGCGCGCCGCCCTTCCTCGCCCGGCAGCCCGCCCGCGGTGAGGAAGCCGCCCCGGCACAGGGACGACACCCGCAGCCCGGCGTCACGCACCAGCTTGGCGCTGCGTGCGAGCCCGTGCTCGGCCACCTCCTCCCGCCACAGGCCGATCGCCTCCAGGCCATGCCTGACGCACCCGGCCACCGCCTCGGGCACCGACCACCGCTGGGTCGTCCGCTGGTTCAGCGAGAGGCTCACCGCAGCTCCTCCGTCGATCCGATGGTTTCCACGCCGGACTCGCTCACTGTCCGTGCACCGCCAGCAGCGCCTTCATCCGGTGTACGGCCAGCTCCTGGTCCGCCAGCAGCCCCGCCTGGTCGGCCAGTCGGAACACCTCGGCCAGATGGGTCAGCGAGCGCGCCGACTGGGCGCCGTTGACCATGGTGAACGCGTCCTGGTGGCCGTTCAGCCAGGCCAGGAAGACGATCCCGGTCTTGTAGTTGTACGTCGGCGTCTCGAAGATCTTCCTGGACAGCGGCACGGTCGGGGCCAGGATCTCGTCGTAGGCGGCGAGCAGGCGGTCACGCCCGGCCTCGTCGCGGGCCGCCTCGGCCGCGTCCAGCACCCGCAGGGCCGCCGCGGCGGCGGGCGCGATGGCGTCGAAGATGCCGAGCAGAGCGTGCGAGCCCGACCTGATCAGCGACGGGTAGTTGAAGTCGTCGCCCGTGTAGAGCCGGACGCCCGCCGGCAGCGCGGCGCGCAGCCCGACCTCATGCTCCTCGTCCAGCAGCGACACCTTCACCCCGTCCACCATCGGGGCGTGCGCGTGGATCAGCTCCAGGAACGCCTCGGTGGCGGCCGGCACGTCACGCGAGCCCCAGTAGCCGGCGAGCTGCGGGTCGAACATCTCGCCGAGCCAGTGCAGGATCACCGGCCGCTCGGCGAGCCCGAACAGCCTGCCGTACACCTGGTGGTAGTCCTCGGGCCCGGCCGCCACCCTGGCGAGCTGCCGGGAGGCCATGATGATCACCCCCGCACCGGTCGACTGGACGGTCTCCAGCTGCTCGGCGTACGCGGCCGTGATGGCGTCCAGGTCGGCGGCGTCCGGCGCGTGGTCGGTGCCGGCGCCGCAGGCGAGGAGCTCGGCCGGGTCGCCGAACGCGCGGGCCTCGGCGGCGCTGCGCCCGATGAGCTCACGCGTGGCCGCCCAGTCCAGGCCCATGTTGCGCTGGGCGGTGTCCATGGCGTCGGCGACGCGCAGCCCGTGCGACCACAGATGGCGGCGGAAGCGCAGGGTGGCCTCCCAGTCGACGGCGGCGGGGGAGCCGGGCGTGTTGTCGCCGAGGGGGTCGGCCACCACGTGCGCGGCGGCGTACACCACCCGGCTGGTGGCGGGACATTCGACGGGCGGCCAGGTCACCGGCTCGCGCAGCGTGTAGGCGCCGCCGGGCAGGTCGATGTTCACAGGCCCGGCACCTCGATCCTGCGGCCCTCGGCCGAGGAGCGCAGGCCGAGCTCTGCTAACTGCACGCCGCGCGCGCCGGACGCGAAGTCGTACGGGAAGGGGGCGTCCTCCAGGACGTGCCGGATGAACAGCTCCCACTGGATCTTGAACCCGTTGTCGAACTCGGCGTTGTCCGGCACCTCCTGCCAGCCGTCACGGAAGCGTGCGGTGGCGGGCAGGTCGGGGTTCCAGACCGGCTTGGGGGTGGCGGCGCGATGCTGGACGCGGCAGTCGCGCAGGCCCGCGACGGCGCTGCCGTGCGTGCCGTCCACCTGGAACTCCACCAGCTCGTCCCGGTTCACCCGGACCGTCCAGGAGGAGTTGATCTGGGCGATGACGCCGCCCGCCAGCTCGAAGATGCCGTACGCGGCGTCGTCGGCGGTGGCCCGGTAGGCCCGGCCCTGCTCGTCCACCCGCTCGGGCACGTGCGTGGTCGCCCTGGCGTAGACCGACTCGACCCGGCCGAACAGGTTCTCCATCACGTAGTGCCAGTGCGGGAACATGTCGAGGACGATGCCGCCGCCGTCCTCGGCCCGGTAGTTCCACGACGGGCGCTGCGCCTCCTGCCAGTCGCCCTCGAACACCCAGTAGCCGAATTCGCCGCGCACCGACAGGATCCGGCCGAAGAAGCCGCCGTCGATGAGCCGCTTGAGCTTCAGCAGGCCAGGCAGGAACAGCTTGTCCTGCACCACCCCGTTCTTCACGCCCTTGGCGGTCGCGGCCTCGGACAGGGCGACCGCCTCCCGCACCGACTCGGCGGTGGGCTTCTCGGCGTAGACGTGCTTGCCCGCCTCGATGGCCTTGAGCACCGCCTTCACCCTGGCCGAGGTGACCTGGGCGTCGAAGTAGATCAGGTTGTCGTCGGCGGCCAGCGCGGCGTCGAGGTCGGTGGTGTGGTCGGCGATGCCGTGCTCGGCGGCGAGCCCGGCCAGCTTGTCGGCGTTCCGGCCGACCAGGACCGGCCTGAGCTTGACCCGGCTGCCGTCGGAGAGCGTCACCCCGCCCTGCTCGTTGATCGCCAGAACGGAGCGGACCAGGTGCTGGCGATAGCCCATCCGTCCGGTGACGCCGTTCATCACGACGCCGATGGTGCGCACGCTCATGGGTGTCCTTTCGGGGAAAGCGCTTTCCCGAACGGTACGGCTGAGCCGCGGGAGGCGTCAAGTGCGCCGGCCCGCGGTCTCTAGCCCTCGGTCCTGGACCCCTGTCCGGCCAGCGCCTCGGTGAGGGGGCGGACGGACAGGGAGAGCTGCCATTCGCGGGCGCCGAGCTCGCGCAGCCTGGCGGTCACGCTCTCCTCGGTGATCTCCTCCGGCGGTTCCCAGGTGAGCCTGCGCACCGCGTCGGGCTGCAGCAGGTTCTCAGTAGGCATGTGGTGCTCCTTCGCCAGCGCCTCCACCACGGCGCGGGCCGCGGCCAGCCGCTTGGCGGCGGCGGGGTCGCGATCGGCCCAGCGGTTGGCGGGCGGCGGGCCGTCCCCCGCCGTGCTCGGCTGCGGAAGCTGGGCGTCGGGCAGGGTGCGGCCCCTGTTCACCGCGGCCAGCCAGTCGTTGATGTACCGGCGCGCGCTGCGCCCGGTGAAGGCGGAGATGTCGGTGAGCGCCTTCCGGGTGCGGGGGCCCTGCAAGGCGGCCATGACGATCGCGGCGTCCGGCAGCACCCTGCCGGGGGCCAGGTCGTTCTCGCGGGCGATCGTGTCGCGCATCGTCCACAGCTCGCGCACGATCGCCAGCGCGCGCACGTTGCGCACCTTGTGGATGCCGGACGTGCGCCGCCACGGATCGGACCGGGGCGCCGGCGGCCCGGTGTTGAGCACCGCGGCGAACTCCTCGTGCGCCCACTCCAGCTTGCCGCTCTCCGCCAGCTCCGCGTGGAGCACGTCGCGCAGCTCCACCAGCACCTCGACGTCGAGCGCGGCGTAGCGCAGCCACGCCTCCGGCAGCGGCCTGGTGGACCAGTCGGCCGCCGAGTGGCCCTTCTCCAGCCGCAGGCCGAGCACGGTCTCGACCATGGTGCCGAGCCCCACCCGCTCGTAGCCGAGCAGCCGGCCCGCGAGCTCGGTGTCGAACATGTCGCGCGGCCTGAACCCGATCTCCAGCAGGCACGGCAGATCCTGCGAGGCGGCGTGCAGCACGATCTCCGCATCGGCCACGGCCGCGTCCAGCGCCGACAGGTCCGGGCAGGCGATGGGGTCGATCAGCGCGGTGCCGGCCCCGGCGCGGCGCAACTGGACCAGATAGGCGCGGTTGCCGTAGCGGTAACCGGAGGCGCGCTCGGCGTCGACGGCCACCGGCCCGGTGCCCGCGGCGTAGGCGTCGACGACGCGCGCCAGGGAGGCGGCGTCGGTGACGACGGGCGGGATGCCCTCGCGTGGCTCGATCAGCGGGACCACGGTGCGTTCTTCGGTCATAGGTGCGCCGCCCTCATGACACCGGTGCTGTGTTGACTTGTGGCCTCACGTCGTTCGGTCACTCTCCGGATCTTCGCGTCGGCGGGGCATGGCGGCCACGTCGGGCGGCAGCGGCGGGATCCCGGCCGCCACGCACATGAGGTCGCACCAGGCGGCGACATGGCCGGACAGGTCCTCCTCAGCGGGGGACCAGGAGGCGCGCAGCTCAAGCTCTGTGGTGACCGGGTCTTCGGCCTTGTTGCCGAAACCCTCGGAAACCGCTCTAGTCACGGTACCGCCAGCGGCGGAGTAGTCGGCGTGGTGCGTCTCGAGCGCCTCGGTCAGCCAGCTCCACGCCACCGGGCCGAGCAGCGGGTCGGAGGTGATCTCCGGCTCCATGTCGGCCCGGACATAGGCCACCAGCCTGAAGGGGCCCTCCCAGCCGCGCTGGCCGTCGGGGTCGTAGAGCAGGATCAACCGGCCGACCGCGAGCTCGTCGTCGTCGCGGTAGACCGACGCGCCGATGGCCGCCGAGTGGGGGGCGAGCCGCTGCGGCGCGGGCAGGTCCTCGAGCTCGATCTCCGGCCGGACCTCAGCGATACGCAGGCTCTCGACCGCGCGCCTGAACGCGGCCGGGGCCGGCGGCTGGTCACCGAGGGTCATAGTCGAAGAGTAGGTCGAAACAGGGCGGAAGGGGACCACGGGGGTGCTCATCGTTGGCGATCAAACCGCTGCCGTCACCAGCAGGCGGACCGGCCGCGCACACTCGGCCAGACCGAGGATGATCGCGTGCCCGCACTCGACGCACGCCCACTCGGGGCACTCGCCCGGCTCGTGGCCGTCGAGGCACGCCGGCTGCTCGAACAGCCGCTCACCCGCGCAGGAAGCACAGTGCGCATGGCGGTGCTCATAGTGGTGCTCCGGAGAACTCCACAACGCGGTCATCGCACCAGTCATCGATCCGGGGCCTTTCTTCGGGTCGTGGGATCGACGTTGGCACGAGCCGCTGACATTTCCGCGCAACGCGCTCGGCGTGTCCCGAAAGTGGATGCTGAATCGATGCCGCGCGGTGGCTTGGCGAACTTTTTGCCCAGTCGAAACCGGCTTTCTGGTCGCCCGTGGGGTGTGGTCGACCCGTGCGGGGCCCTGACGCCGAGCCGGCCGATAAACATCCATCCCGCTATCTGATCATGAATTCGGCGATCCCAGGCGTGATTTCCGACACCGCGCTCCCGTGTCGGGACCGGCGCCCGGTCGTGGCACCCTTGAGAGGTGAACCTCGCCGACTCCGCCTTCCTGCGCGCCTGCCGTCGACAGCCCGTCCCCCACACCCCGGTGTGGTACATGCGCCAGGCCGGGCGCTCGCTGCCCGAATACCTGAAGGTCCGCGAGGGTGTGCCGATGCTCACCGCGTGCGCCACGCCCGACCTCATCGTCGAGATCACCCTGCAGCCGGTCCGCCGCTACGGCGTCGACGCGGCCATCTTCTTCAGCGACATCGTCGTGCCGCTCAAGGCCATCGGCGTCGACCTCGACATCAAGCCGGGCGTCGGCCCCGTCGTGGCCGACCCGATCCGCGACGCCCGGGGCCTCGACGTGCTGCGCCCGCTGGAGCCCGCCGACGTGCCGTACGTCACCGAGGCCATCCAGGCGCTGACCGGCGAGCTCGGCGGCACGCCGCTGATCGGCTTCGCGGGCGCGCCGTTCACCCTCGGCTCCTACCTCATCGAGGGCGGGCCGTCCAAGAACCACGACCGCACCAAGGCCATGATGTACGGCGAGCCCACGCTGTGGCACGCGCTGATGGAGCGGCTCAGCGGCATCGTGCTGGAGCACCTGCGCATCCAGATCAGGGCGGGCGCCTCGGCGATCCAGCTGTTCGACTCCTGGGTGGGGGCGGTGGCGGAGGACGACTACCGCGAGTTCGTGCTGCCGCACACCCGCCGCATCTTCGACGGCCTGGCCGATCTCGGCGTGCCGCGCATCCACTTCGGCGTCGGCACCGGCGAGCTGCTCGGCGTGCTCGGCGAGGCCGGGGCCGACGTGGTGGGCGTGGACTGGCGGGTGCCGCTGGACGCGGCCGCCCGCCGGGTGGGCCCCGGCAAGGCGTTGCAGGGCAACCTGGACCCGGCGATCCTGGCGGCCCCCTGGGAGGTCGTGGAGCGCAAGGCCCGCGAGGTGCTGCGCCGTGGCAAGGCCGCCGAGGGGCACGTGTTCAACCTCGGCCACGGCGTGCTGCCCTCGACGGACCCCGACCAGCTCAGGCGGCTGACCGACCTGGTCCACGAGGCCTGAGCCGCCGCCGGGCCGTCCCCGCACGGCCCGCGCGGTCGGTCATGAGGACGGGGCCCCGGCGGCGGGCGCGGCGGGCTGCCGGCGTCGGCGGCGGCGGCGGAGCAGCACGATCGCGAGCACCGTCACCGGGGCCACCACGACCAGCCACGGCAGGACCGTGCCGAGCGCCGTGAGCAGGATCTTCAGGAAGGCCACCAGCGAGTCCCAGCCCGACTTGAGGCCGCCGAGGAAGCCGGCGGGCTCCTCCGAGGAGTCCGGCACCACCGCCGTCGGGCCGACCAGCCGCAGCGTGAGCGTGGCCATGCCGACCTGGGCGGCGAGCTCCTTCTGCTGTGCCTGCAGCGACTCCAGGTCGGCCTCACGACCGGCGATCTCCCGCTCCACGTCCAGCACCTGGCCGATGGTGTCGGCCCTCTTCAACAGCGTGCGGAGCGAGTCCAGGGCCTGCTGCGCGGACTTCAGGCGGCTGTCGACGTCCGCGACCTGCAGCGTGACGTCCTGGGTGCCCTGCTCCAGCCGCAGCTGCCTGCCCAGGTCCTTGCCCAGCGACCCCAGCACCTCGGAGTAGCGCGCGGGCGGGATCTTGAACTCCAGCAGGGCCGAGGCCCTGGTCCGCTCGGCCGAGCTGGTCTCCTCCCTGGCGAGGTAACCGCCCGCGGTGCTGACGATCTGCTTGGCCTGCTGGGCGGCGGCCGGGACGTCCTTGGCGCGCACGGTCATGCTCGCGGTGTAGATGACCTTCCGGTCCTGCTGGGCCACCTGCACGTTCGGGGCGAGGTCCTCGTCCTTCTTGGGCTGCGGCGTGGGCCGGACCCGCTCGGCCGCCCCGGCCCTGTCCGCGGTCGCCGACTCGGCCCGGGACGCGGTCTCCGGCACCGCCGCGCTGTCCGGGGCCGAGCCCGCCGTGCCGCCGGAACAGCCGGAAATCAACAGCGCCGCGCACGCGGCGGCCAGCGCCACGCCGATCTGGTGTCTCCTCATGACCGTTAACACGGACGCACGCCCCCGCCGGTTTGCAGGCCGGCGTCACGGTACGGTCACGCCCGGATCGGCGACCGGTCCCTTGACGCGGTAGCGTCAGGGAACGTGGAAGGCAACCGGGCGCACGTGGTCGTCATCGGAGGCGGGATCTCCGGCCTCGCCGCCGCGTGGCACCTCAGACAGGGCACAGGCGAGCGGATCAAGGTGACGGTGCTCGAAGGCGCCGCACGCATCGGCGGCAAGCTGTACGCCTCCGAAGTGGCCGGCGTCAGCGTCGACGTGGGCGCTGAGGCGATGCTGGCCAGACGCCCGGAGGGCAAGGAGCTGGCCAGGGCGGTCGGGCTCGGCGACGACCTGATGACCCCCGGCACCACCCGCTCCGCCGTCTACAGCAGGGGGACGCTGCGCCGGCTGCCCAAGGGGCAGTTCATGGGCGTGCCGGCCGACCTCACCGCCCTGGCGAAGTCCGGCCTGCTGTCGCCCGGCGGGCTGGTCCGCGTGCCGCTCGACCAGATCCTGCCGGCCACGCTGGTGCGCTCCGACGTCTCCGTCGCCGCCTACATCCGCGCCAGGATGGGCGGCGAGGTGGTCGAGAGGCTGGTCGAGCCGCTGCTCGGCGGCGTCTACGCGGGCCGCTCCGACCTGCTGTCGCTGGAGGCGACGATGCCGCGGGTGGCCGCCGCCGCCCGAGCCGAGCGCTCACTGCTCACCGCCGCCCGGCAGATCCTCGACGAGGCGCCCAAGAACGCGGGCCCCGTCTTCACCACGCTCAGGAACGGCATCGGGAGCCTGCCCGAGGCGGTCGCCAAGGCCTCCGGAGCCGACGTCAGGACCGGCGTCACCGCCCGCGAGCTCCACCGGACCGAAACCGGCTGGCGGATCGTCACCGGGCCGGTGCCCCGGCCCGAGGTGATCGAGGCCGACGCGGTGATCGTCGCCGTGCCCGGCCCGGCGGCGGCCAGGCTGCTCAAGCCGGAGGCGCCCAAGGCGGCGATCGAGCTGGCCAGGCTGGAGTACGCCAGCATGGCCGTCGTCACGCTCGCCTACCCGCGCGACGCCTTCCCCGAGCCGCCCACCGGCAGCGGCTACCTCGTCCCCCCGGTCGACGGCCGGGCCGTCAAGGCCGTCACGTTCAGCTCGGTCAAGTGGCCCCACCTGAGCCGCGACCTGGTGATCCTGCGCTGCTCGATCGGCAGGATCGGCGAGGAGCACCTGCTGCAACGCGACGACGCCGAGCTGGTGTCGGTCGCGATGGCGGAGATGGGCGAGGTGATGGGCGTGCGGGCGCTGCCCCTCGACTCCCGCGTCACCCGCTGGGGCGGCGCGCTGCCGCAGTACAACGTGGGCCACCTCGACCTGGTGGCCCGGGTCCACGCCGCGGTGGCCGGACAGCCCGCGCTGGCGGTGTGCGGCGCCGCGTACGACGGGATCGGCATCCCCGCCTGCGTCGCCACCGCGCGCACGGCCGCCTCCCGGATTCTGGACCACCTCGCACAGACAGGAGAATGAGAGCATGACAGAGGGCGCTGCGAGGCCGAAGGCCCGCGATCTCAACCAGGTGATCCGCTACACCATGTGGTCGGTCTTCAAAGCCACCGATCCGGTCCCCGGTGACCGCGACACCGTCTCCGCGGAGGTCGAGGACCTCCTGGAGCAGGCGGCCGGCAAGGACGTGGTCACCCGTGGCCTCTACGACGTGGCCGGGTTCAGAGCCGACGCCGACTACATGTTCTGGTGGCACGCGCCGACCGCGGACGCCCTGCAGGACGTCTACTCCCGGCTGCGCCGCACCGAGCTGGGCCGGCACAGCTCGCCCGTCTGGTCGGCGATGGCGCTGCACCGGCCGGCCGAGTTCAACAAGTCCCACATCCCGGCGTTCCTGGCCGAGGAGGAGCCCCGGGCCTACGTGAGCGTCTACCCCTTCGTCCGTTCCCTGGAGTGGTACCTCCTGGAGGACGCCGAGCGGCGCACGATGCTGGCCGAGCACGGCCGGATGGCCCGCGACTACCCGGACGTGCGCGCCAACACCGTCGCCTGCTTCGCGCTCAACGACTACGAGTGGATGCTGGCGTTCGAGGCCGACGAGCTGCACCGCATCGTCGACCTGATGCGCACCCTGCGCGCCGCCGAGGCCCGGCGGCACACCCGGCTGGAGATCCCGTTCTACACCGGCGTCCGCAAGCCCGTGCGGGAGCTCGTCGCCGACCTGCCCTGACGGGCCGTGCTCGGGCTGAACGAGACCCAAGTTGTGGATCCGTCTGACTTGATCTTCCCTGTTTGTCACACTCAGGGAAATTCCATGCTCGATACGGGGCGGGCACGGGATCCACGCTTGGCACGGTCCAAGGGGGCACCCGCATGCGGAAACGTGCAGGACGACGGCCGTACGACCACCTGAGCACCCCGCCCGGCGACGGCCGGGCCGAGGACGCGCCCGAGACGGCCGGGCGGCGCGATGCGGACACGGCCGCAGGGCCGGGCGAGAACGGCGGCCCGGTCCTGCGGCCGGACGGGGCCGGGGAACTCGACGAGGATGTGCTCTCGACCCGCCCGACGTCACGGCTCGATGAACCTGCGGTCCCGGCTCACCCGGGACCGCGGTGCGATGGGGACGCGCCTCTGGTCGGCCCGGTCCTGCGGTGCGATGGGGATACGGCTCCGATCGGCCTGGCGCCGGGGTGCGATGGGGACGCGCCTGCGATCGGTCCGGCACTGGAGTGGGATGAGGGCAGGGCTGGGCGGTGCGACGGCGAGGATGTGGTCTCGGCTCGCCCGGCGTTGAGGTGCGACGAGGGTGTGGGTTCGGCTCGCCTGGCGTCGTCGCCCGGTGGGGACGGGCGGCGTAGGGGCGGTAGGCACGCTGCCGGACGGCGGGGGGTGCGGCGGCGTGCGGGGTCGCGAGGGCCGTGGCTGGTGGCGGCGTCGGCGGGGGTTCTCGCGCTCGCGGCCGGGGTCCTGAGTGTGTACGGCGTGGACGGCACGTTCGGGGGCCTGCTCATGGTTTCCACGGCTACCGCCGATGATGCCCGGTCTTCGGTGGCGGGCGGAGGCGGTGGGGCGGGGTCGTCCCCGGGGGTCACGCGGTCGGGGGGTGTGACGAGCGGCAGCCCCAGGAACGCGTTGAAGGCCGAGGGCGGGCAGAGCGTTACGGGACCAGCAGCGACCCCGAACTCTGAGGCGGCTCCGAACTCCACGGCGGGCCCGAACGCTGCGGCCGACTCGGGAACCACGGCTTCGGGCTCCGAGGCGGCAGACTCTGACGCGGTGGCCGATTCCGGGGTCGCCGGTGACCGGGCTCCGACCGCCGTTTCGGGGGACACGAGCGGACCGGACGATCCCGGGCGGGTGGCCCCGGATCCGGGCGACGGCTCCGGGTACAAGGCAGACGGCCTGTCGAAGCACACCGACCGGAAGGCCGTGGCGTACTTCCGCGATCAGTGGGGTGCCGCCGACGAGGCGACCAGCCACATCAAGGACATCCGCACCGTGGGCCGATATTTGCGCATTTACACCAATTTGCCGGAAAGCGCAGGCAACTCATCCCACGCCATCACCCTCTGCGAGCGCGGCATGACGTACCTCAAGGCGAACGGAGTCAAAGACCCGGTGGTGTTCGTACAAGCCAGGTTCGGGGAGAACGGCAACCCGGTGCTGGCCAACATCCTCGGCCCCTCCGACGGCACCTGCCGAGTCACCCATCCCGCCCCGAACTGACCGACCACATCCGCCCTGAACCGACCGCCTTCATCCGTCCTGAACCCACCGACCGCATCGGTCCTGAACAGACCGGAGCCCCATCGGGTCCCGAGTTGGCCGGGGCACCCGATCGGGTCACCGACCTGACCGGGTCACCCACCGCGCGCTGAACCGGCTACCGCACCCGCACCCGGGTCTTCCAGCACACCTCGCACCGCTGAGTGATGACGCGGCCGATTGTCTCGATCGTCATCCAGCGATGACGAAAATGGACAAGCCTCACGGTCGAAAATTACCCGTGCGCGGCCCGCGACACGCACGGTCGCCGGACGATCACTGCGAGGGGTCGAGCCTCAGCGACACCGAGTTGATGCAGAAGCGATCGTCCGTCGGCGTCGCGTACCCCTCACCGTGGAACACATGCCCCAGGTGGGAGTCGCAACGGGCGCAGCGCACCTCCGTACGCGCCATCCCGAGGCTGCGGTCCTCGATCAACGTCACCGCGTCCGACTCCGACGGCTGATAGAAGCTCGGCCACCCGCAGTGCGACTCGAACTTCGTGTCCGACCGGAACAGCTCGGCCCCGCACGCGCGGCACGTGTAGACGCCCTGCGTCTTGGTGTCCACGTACTCGCCGGTGAAGGGCTTCTCGGTGCCCGCCTGCCTGAGCACGTGAAACTCCTCGGGCGACAGCTGCACCCGCCACTCGTCCTCGCTCTTGACCACCTTGTCCATGCCTCCAGCGTACGAGATGCGGCAAAAAGAGATCTCCGCAGGGGGAAGCATCCTTTCTGGGATGTATTTGCGTCTTTGTAGGCAAGGGGGTGTCATCGCCTCCTGCAAGGGGTGAGATCACTCGCGTGATCGCCTGAGCGGTACAGCCCACGCCCGTGCTGGAGCCGCCGGCGATCAACAGGCCGGCCGGGTGGCGCGCCAGCGCCCGGAACGGTGTGCGGGTGGTCTCGAGAAGCCCGTCCCGTTGAGCCCTCGGTCCCGCCACCGAGGAGGCTCCGGGACGGGCCCCCGTTTCTGTCGTAGCCCTGCCCTACGCTTCGTGAACGTCATGGGAATCGGCACGATGTTCCGGGCAGGGAGCGTGGCATGCGGCGAGTCATCGGCACGGGCGGCGTGTTCATCCTGGCACGCGATCCTCATGCGCTCGGCGGTCGGCGCCGGCGTCGTCTGGGCGTCGACCGTCCACCACCGTGGTCGGTCCGCGAGGGTGATCTTCGAGCTGGGAGGTAGGTTCGTTCCATGGCTTCGCCGTACATAGAGCTTGAGGTGGGGGAGCGGACCGTCAAGGTCACAAATCCCGACAAGGTGTATTTTCCGGAGATCGGCGCCACGAAGCGCGAGCTGGTCGAGTACTACGTGAGCGTGGGCGAGGGCGCGCTGCGGGCGCTGAAGGACCGGCCGACCAATCTCAAGCGGCATCCCGACGGGGTGCAGAGCGAGGCGATCTACCAGAAGAGGATGCCGGCCAAACGCCCCGACTGGCTGGAGACGGTCACCGTGACGTTCCCCAGCGGGCGCAAGGCCGACTCGCTGAGGGTGACCGAGGTGGCCGCCATCGCCTACTGCGCCAATCTGGGGACCATCGACTTCCACCCGTGGCAGGTGCGCGCGGCCGACGTCGAGCATCCGGACGAGCTGCGGCTCGATCTCGACCCGCAGCCGGGGCTGGACTTCGAGGCGACGCGCAGGGCGGCGTTCCTGGCGCGGGAGGTGCTGGAGGAGCTCGGCATGACCGGGTTCGTGAAGACCTCCGGCAACCGGGGCGTGCACATCGCGGTGCGCATCGAGCCGCGCTGGGACTTCGTCCAGGTACGGCATGCGGGGATCGCGCTGGCCAGGGCGGTCGAGGAGCGCGATCCCGCCCTGGTGACCACGGCCTGGTGGAAGGAGGAGCGCGGCGAGCGCGTCTTCATCGACTTCAACCAGAACGCCCGTGACCGGACCATCGCCAGCGCCTACTCCGTCAGGGCGCAGCCCCATGCGCCCGTCTCCACGCCGCTCACCTGGGACGAGCTGGCCGATGCCGACCCACGCGACTTCGACATCCGCACCGTGCCGCCCCGCTTCGCCGAGGTGGGCGACGTGCACGCCGCCATCGACGACCACCCGTGCTCCATCGAGCCGCTGCTCGAACGGTACGAAAAGGACGAGCGCGGCGACATGCCCTATCCGCCCAACTATCCGAAGATGCCCGGCGAGCCCAAAAGGGTCCAGCCGAGCAAGGCGCGTGACGACACGGAGTAAGTACGTCCCCCTGGCCGGCGGTCATCCGCGGCCCCGGTCCTGAGCGGGCGGCCGATAAATCGATGGCGATCCCGATGAAGGGGCCACTACGCTCATCGGTGTTTCGTCGGATACGTCTCAGGGCCCCAAGGGCCCTGGAAAGTGGGGGGTCAATGCCTCGGTCCGCGCCAAGCGCGCCTCGTCGTACCGTGGTCCGATTCTGCCACTGACACGCCACCGCTGACCTGCCGTACGGTCGCCGTGCCCACGCACGCGCCGTACCGCATCCACCCGCGCGCGAGCGTGGGTCGGCGAGGCCCGCACGGCGCTCCCTTGCTGCTCTTCCATCACCATTCCGGCAAGGAGTACCCAGGGTGTCCACCAACAAGACCCGTTCCGTACTGACTGACACATTTCCATGCGTACGCTGCGGTTTGACCGTGACGGTCACCGCCGCCGACGGTTCGCGGCGCAATCACTGTCCGAGCTGTCTGCACTCCATGCACGTTCTCGACCGCGTCGAGGGCGGGCCGTCGGAGTGCGGGGCGCGGATGGTGCCGATCTCGATCGCGGTGCTGCGGACCGGCGACTGGATGATCATCCATCGCTGCACCCGCTGCGCGGAGCTGACGTCCAACCCGATCTGCGGGGACGACAACCAGCTCATCCTCATGCGCATGGCCGTGCGTCCGCTCGCTCAGCCGCCGTTCCCGCTGGAAACGTTCGGTGACCTGTGATGGGCGGCCACGGACGAGGCAAGCCCGGCGGTCGCAGGCCGCAACGGCGCAAGGACGTCAGGCACGGCGAGCCGGCCGACGCGTTCCGCTGCGTCGGCTGCCGGCTGGACGTGCCGGTGATCGCGCCTGGCACGGCTCACCGCAACCACTGCCCGCACTGCCTGACCAGTCTGCACGTCGATCACCGGATTCCCGGCGACCGGCGGGCGAGCTGCCGGGGCCGGATGGCGGCGCTGAGCGTCTCCGTCCGGCAGGACGGTGAGTGGCTGATCATCCACCACTGCCAGTCCTGCGACGGGCTCAGCGCGAACCGCATCGCGGGTGACGACAACGCGCTCGCCCTGCTCCGCATCGCGATCAGGCCGCTGTCGGACGGCGCATTGCCGGTGAAGGTCCTGCTCGCCCTCTGAGCGCCGGTGCCGGCGGCTCAGCGCCGGTGCCGGTCCGCTTCTGCCCGTGCCGGTGGCTCGCCGCCGGCACGGGCGCTCACTCGTCGCCGAACTCCAGGCTCAGGGCGCGGGTGAAGTCGGACACCGCCTCCTCGTGCCGGTCCAGATCCTGGTAGATCTCACCCCGCACCCGGTACGCCCAGATGTAGTCCTCGTCCAGCTCGATCGCCCTGTCCAGGTCCTTCAGCGCCGCCTCGTTGTCGCCCATCTCGCTCAGCACCGCGCCCCGGCTGCCCAGCGCGCGGTCGTTGTCCGGGTCCAGCTCGACCGCCCGGTTGAGGTCCTGCAGCGCCTCGTCGTAGCGGTCGATCATGCGGTACGCCTCGCCGCGCCTGCTGAACGCCCGCACATACTCAGGATCGGCCTCCAGCGCGCTGGAGTAGTCGGCGATGGCCTCGGTGTACAGGCCCATGCGCTGGTAGAGGTCGCCTCGGGCCAGCCAGGAGTAGGCCAGGTCCTCGTTCAGGGCGATGATCCCGGCGTGCAGGTCCAGCGCCTCGTCCAGCCGGTCCAGGTCCACCAGGGCGTCGGCCTTCGCCTCCAGGATCCACAGCGACTCCGGCGACAGGGTCAGCGCGTGCTCGAAGTCGGCCATGGCCTCCTCCAGGCGGCCGAGCGAGGCGTAGGCCTGGCCGCGTGAGCCGAGGGCGTAGGAGCTGTCCGGCTCCAGTTTGAGCGACTCGGCGAAGTCGGAGATCGCTGCTTCGTACCTGTCGATGATCCGGTGACTCTCCCCGCGCAACCGCCAGGCCCTGGCGTTGTCCGGCACGAGAGCGATCGACTCCGTCAAGTCCGCGATCGCCGCGTCATGCCGGCTCAGGGCGATGTACGATTCGGCACGGCTGCGCAGCACCGAGGCCCGGGACTGGGCTGCGGCCTCGGAAAGGTCTGGCTGATCGGTGATCCCCTCGCTCATGACGGGAAATCTATCTGACTAAATGCTGATAATGGCTGCCTTTTCCCGCGTGTATTCCAGCACCGCGTCGTGGCCGTACCCACTGTCCTTGACCCCGCCGAACGGCAGGCCGGGAGGCATCTGCCGGAAGGTGTTCACCCATACCGTGCCGCTCTCCAGATCCCGGACGAACCGGTGCGCACGCCCGAGATCGCGCGTCCACACCCCGGCGGCCAGACCGTAGGAGGAATCGTTGGCGATCGCCAGCGCCTCCTCGTCCTCCTCGAACGGGATCGCCACCGCCACCGGCCCGAAGATCTCCTCCTGGCAGACGCGCAGCGAGTTGTCCGTCGCGGTGTAGAGCGTGGGGGAGACCCAGTAGCCACCGGGCAGGCGCGGCACCACGTCGGCGCCCGTCCTGCCGCCGAAGACCAGCTCGGCGCCCTCCTTCTCGGCGAGGTCCAAGTAGGACGTGACGCGCTCGAACTGCTCGGCCGAGACGATCGGGCCCATCGTGGTCGCCAGGTCCAAGGGGTCGTCCAGCACCAGGTCCCCGGCGATCCGCTCGATCCGCGCCAGCAGGTCGTCCCAGATGGAGCGGTGGATCAGGATCCGCGAACCGGCCACGCACACCTGACCCGCGTTCCCGGTGTAGACGGAGTTCACGGTGACGCCCTCGGCGGCGGCGTCCAGATCGGCATCCGGAAAGACGATATTTGGTGATTTGCCGCCTAGCTCGAAGGTGAGCGGTTTGAGGGCGTCCGCCGAGGCCCGGGTGATCGCCTGCCCGGTCGCCGTCGAGCCGGTCAAGCTGACCTTGCCGACCCCGCGATGTCGTACGAGCGCGTCGCCCACCTCCTCGCCCAGCCCGCTGACGATGTTCAGCACCCCGGGCGGGAGCACCTCGGCCAGCAGCTCGCCCAGCCGCAGCACCGACGCGCTCGCCTGCTCGGCCGGCTTGACGATCACCGTGTTCCCCGCCGCCAGCGCGTACGCGGCCTTGGCCGAGAACGTCGAGATGGGCGAGTTCCACGGAATGACACAGACGGCCACCCCGTACGGCTCCCGCCGGGTCAGGCCGAGCTGGTTCGGCCCCAGGATCACCGTGTCGCCCTTGACCGCGTCCAGGCACTGGCCGGCGGCCAGCTCCCAGAGGAAGGTCATGCCGGGCAGGTCCTTCTTCAGGGTGTCGCGCAGGATCCGGCCGTTGTCCCTGGTCTCCAGCCTGGCGAGCTCCTCGGCGTGCGCGGCGAAGACCTGCGCCACCGCGCGCAGGTAGCGCGCCCGGCCCAGCGCGGGCAGCGCCGCCCAGCCGGGGAACGCCCGCCGCGCGGCCTCGACGGCGGCCTCGGCGTCGGGTCGCCCGCTCGCCGGCACCCGCGTCCACACCTCGCCGGTCGCCGGGTTCACCGAGTCCATGCTCGCGCCGCCGGTCGCGGGGACCAGTTCGCCGCCGATCAGGTTCCGATAGTCAGCCACGCGCCCAAGCATATGCTTGCTTGATACGGTCCGACCAGTCACACCTCGGGCACGCCCAGATCGGTGGGACGGCCGACGGGCGGCTCGGCCAGGCCGGGATCGAGCTGCTCCATCAGCCGCCGCACCAGCGCCGCCCTGCGCACCCGCTCCCGCCCGAGCTCCTTCGGGATGACGCCCAGGTGCCTGCCCGACGGGTAGATGTTCGGCGCGTTGCGCAGCCCCATCTTCAGATAGACCGGCGCCGCCGCCCGGACGATCTCCACCGCCTCGTAGAACCGTACGAACCCGCCCTGATCATCCGGCACCTCCAGATAGAGGTCGATCGGCAGGCTCGTCGCGGCCCGCACCTCCGCGAGCTGCGGCACCGTCAGATCGGTGCCGACATTGAGCGTGCTCGCCCCCAGCCGCTCGAAGACGGCCGCGGTGGGACCGTTGGTGAGCGGCACCAGCACAGAGGTCTTCAGCACCAGACCCGCCGGCAACGTACCGTCGGCCTTGAGCCGCGACAGCACCTCCAGCGTGCCCAGATCCCCGACGAGCAGGCTGCGGATCCCCAGCTCACAGGCCCGCAGCGCGTCCGCCACGCACGCGGCCACCATCGAGTTCCCGCGCGCCGCCGCGCCGACGGCCTGCGTCGCCTTCGCCTGACCGCCGGTGTCCCACGCGGCGCGCGGCCCCAGGAACAGGTTGACCTCGATCCCCCGCTCGGCCCCGAGCTCCGCCATCGCGGAGATCTCCCCGTCCGACAGCATCATCACGCCGCTGCCCTGCGACGTGCGGTGCAACGGCACGCCGAGCCGATCCGCCTCCTCGACCACCGCCTCCAGCACCTCCGGCCCCTCCACACTGGGAATCTCGAAGCGGTACGACGCGCCGTCGGCGAAGCGCGCCCCCGACAAGGGCGGCGCCTGCAACACGGGGTGCCCGAGCCGGGCCATCAGGGCGTGCAGATCGGCAAGGCTGGTCATGGGGATTCTCCTCGCTAGGCATTCGATTCCTGTACGGCCACCGCCCGCACATCGCCGCCGGCCACCCACCAGCTTCGCCCATACGCCACCGGACGGAAGCCCCGCCCCTACGGTCCCCGACCGGAAGCCCCTGGAGCGTCGACGGATGTCCCGCCCCTGGAAGGGCATGGGGGCGCGAGGCGGTCATAAGATCGGAGGATGGAGCTGGTCCCGGGAGTCAAGGTCGCCGTCACCGATCGTCACGGAGGCGTCAGCGTGCCGCCGTACGGCACGCGCAACCTGGGCGGGCTCACCGGAGACGACCCCGCCGCCGTGCGGGCGAACCGGGAGGGCGTGGCGGCAGAGCTCGGCGTACGGGCCATCGTGTTCATGCGCCAGGTGCACGGCGCCGAGGTGGCCTACGTGAGCGAGCCGTTCGGGGACGACGCGCCCCCGGTCGACGGCGTCTACACCACCGAGCCCGGCCTGGCGCTGGCCTCCCTCGGCGCGGACTGCCCGGCGGTGCTGGCGGCCGACCCGGTCGCCCGCATGGTCGGGGCCGCCCACTCGGGCCGTCCGGGTACGGAGGCCGGGGTCGCGGCGGCGCTGGTCGGTGCGATGGCCGACAAGGGCGCGGACCCCCACCGGATGGCCGCGCTGATCGGCCCCGGAGCCTGCGGCCGCTGCTACGAGGTCCCCGCCGAGCTGCGGGACCGGGTGGCAGCCAAGGTGCCGGAAGCCCACTCCACCACCTCCTGGGGCACCCCGGCCCTGAACCTGCGCGCCGGCATCGAGGCCCAGCTCCGCGCGGCGGGCGTGCCGGACGTACGGCACGACGCCCGTTGCACACTGGAGTCCGACGAGCTCTACTCCCACCGCCGCCAGGACCCGGGCCGGTTCGCCGGTCTCATCTGGCTCACCTGACCGCCCCAAGCCGTGACATCCCCGACAAATCTTGCGGCGGTTTTTCGTTGATCAGGTGCCCTGTCCATGCGGCATGACACTGGCAGCGTGGGGTTGCGCCGTTCCGGCGTGGGCCGGGCGCACGGACGAAGGGGGACGTCGATGGTGGGCGAGACGACGGCGGGGGCCAAGGTCACGGGCCTGGGGGCGACCACGCCGCTGGGCGGGGACGTGGCCTCCACCTGGGCGGGCATGCTCGAAGGACGCTCCGGGGTCACGGCACTCGAGCAGGACTGGGCCGAGGGTCTGCCCGCGCGGATCGCCGGCCGGATGCCGGTGGATCCCGCCGAGGTGCTGGGCAGGGTGCGAGCCAGGCGGCTGGACCGCTGCCAGCAGGCCGCACTCGTCGCCGCCAGGGAGGCGTGGGCCGACGCCGGAGCTCCCGAGGTGGAGCCCGAGCGCCTGGCGGTGGTCATCGGCACGGGCGTCGGCGGGATGCTGACCACGCTCGACCAGGACGATCTCCTGGAGGCGTCCGGCCCGCGCAGGGTCTCGCCGTACACCATCCCCATGCTGATGCCGAACGGCGCCGCGGCCGTGATCAGCATGGAGTTCGGGGCCCGTGGCGGCGCCCACACGCCGGTGAGCGCGTGCGCCTCCGGGGCCGAGGCGATCGCGATGGGGCTGGACCTGATCCGCCTGGGCCGCGCCGACGTGGTGATCGCCGGCGGCACGGAGGCGTGCGTACACCCTCTGATCCTTGCCGGGTTCGCCCAGATCAAGGCGCTGTCCAAGCGTAACGACGCGCCGCAGGAGGCCTCGCGGCCGTTCGACGCCGGGCGTGACGGGTTCGTGCTGGGGGAGGGGGCCGGGGTGGTGGTGCTGGAACGCGCCGGGTTCGCCGCGGCTCGCGGCGTTCGGGCCCACGCCACGCTGGCCGGCGCGGGCACCACGTCCGACGCCCACCACATCACGGCCGCCGACGTGGGCGGGCAGGTCCGCGCGATGCGCCTGGCCCTGGCGGCGGCCGGCCTGGACCCGCTGGACGTCGGCCACGTGCACGCGCACGCCACCTCCACCCCGACCGGAGACGTGACGGAGAGCGCGTCGATCGCCGAGGCGCTGGGCACACATCCCGCCGTCACCGCGACCAAGTCGATGACCGGCCACCTGTGCGGGGCCGCGGGAGCCGTCGGCGCGATCGCCGCCATCCTCGCGCTCCGGGACGGCCTCATCCCCGCCACCCGCAACCTGGACCGCCTCGACCCCCAGGTCAAACTCGACATCGTCACCGGAGCCCCACGCCAGGGCAGCTGGACCGCGGCGATGACCAACGCCTTCGGCTTCGGCGGCCACAACACCTCCCTGGCCTTCACCCCCTGAGCCACCACCCCCTGATTTCGCCACCCACGGATTTCGCCGTCGACAAAGGTCAGCACCGGCGGATTTCGCCATCGGCGAGGTCAGCGCCGGGGAAGGTCGTCATCCACGGATTTCGTCACCCACGGATTTCGCCGCCCGCAGAGCCTCGCCACCGCCCGGCCGCCCACCGAGCCTCTGCTCCCGTGCTCGACTCGCCCCGTGCTCGCGGGGTGGGGGCTCAGCGGGGGCGGTGGCCGTTGTTGAAGACCACGTTGACCACCACGATGGCGATCCAGACGGGGACGTACGTCGCGCTGCCCTCATTGAACAGGGTGAGCGAGATCGTGGCGATCGTGCCCAGCGCCAGGGAGACGATCGCCAGGGCGAGCCGCTGGCCGTCGCGTGTCCGGTCGTACTTGGCCACGTCCTTGGCCTTGGGAGCCGCGGCCAGGCGCTCGTCCACCCGCCGGTCGATCTCCTGGCCCATCTTGTCGAGGAACGATTCGACGAGGGCGTCCTCGAAATCGGGGCCGAGGTCGCGGCGAGCGGACACTGCCGCCCGTAATTCATCTCCGGTGCTCATATGTCGAGATATATCGCTATGTGCCCTATCGGGCAAGGATGTCGTCGAGGTTGTACGACACCGGCTGCTCCAGTTGCTCGTACGTGCACGACTGCGGGGTGCGGTCGGGCCGCCAGCGCCGCCACTGGGCGGTGTGCCGGAACCGGTCGCCCTCCATCTGGTCGTAGGCCACCTCGATCACCAGCTCCGGGCGGAGCGGGATGAACGACAGGTCCTTCTTGGCGTTCCAGCGCGAGATCGCCCCCGGCACCCGCTGGCCGCCCGAGGCGGGGCCCGGCGCGGGCTGGCCGACGCCGGCCGCCGCCTGCTCGGCCCAGTGTCCCCACGGGTGCTCGCCGAGGTCGGCGATGTACGGCTTGAGCTCCTCCACCAGCTCGGCCCGGCGCGCCATCGGGAACGAGGCCGCCACGCCCACGTGGTGCAGCCTGCCGTCGTCGCCGTAGAGGCCGAGCAGGATCGAGCCCACGATGGGACCGGTCTTGTGCTCGCGGTAACCGGCGACCACCACGTCGGCGGTGCGCTCGTGCTTGACCTTGAACATCGTCCGCTTGTCCGGGATGTAGGGCTGGTCGCCCGGCTTGACGATGATGCCGTCGAGCCCGGCGCCCTCGAACATCTCGAACCACTCGGCCGCCTGCTCGTCGTTGGTCGTCACCGGCGTGAGCCGGACGGACCGGCCCTTCTCCGGGAAGATCTCCACCAGGCGCGCCCGGCGCTCCCTGAACGGCGTCTCCATCAGCGACTCGTCCCCGATCGCCAGCAGGTCGAAGGCCACGAAGGAGGCCGGGGTCCGCTCCGCGAGCATCTTCACCCGGGAGGCCGCGGGATGGATGCGCTGCTGCAACGCCTCGAAGTCGAGCTGCGCCCCCTGCGGCAGCACGATCTCACCGTCGACCACGCACTTGTCCGGGAGCTCCTGCTTGACGGCCTCGACCAGCTCGGGGAAGTAGCGGGTGAACGGCCGCTCGTTGCGGCTGCCGAGGTAGACCTCGTCCCCGTCGCGGAACACGATGCACCGGAACCCGTCCCACTTCGGCTCGTAGAACAGGTCGCCGTCCTGCCGGGGCATCGCCTTGATCGGCTTGGCCAGCATCGGCGCCACCGGCGGCCGCACCGGAAGGTCGAGCTCCGGGATCGGCTCGGGCTCCTTGACCTTCCTCTTCCGCCCGCCCGCCGGCTCCGCGACGGCCTCCACCGGCGGCTCGGTGACGACCTCCACCGGCGGCTCGGCAGGAGGCAGGTCTTCCGCCTGCGGTGGCATGGTCGGGTCTGTCATCGGCTCTGCTCCCTCGTATAGCGGCAGAAGAGGACCCCCTCCTCCTCCAGCACCTGCCTCAGCTCCAGCTTGACCTGCGACGGCTCGCCGTCGAGGATGCGCGCCGCGCTGCCGCCGAGCAGCAGCGGGCTGACCGACAGGCACAGCTCGTCGACCAGCCCGGCCGCCGCGAGCTGGGCGTTGATCCGCGGCCCGCCCTCGCACAGGATCCGGCTCAGGCCGCGCTCGTGCAGGTCGGCCACGGCTGCCCGCAGGTCCACGCCCTCGTCGCCGGCCACGATCACGTCGGCCACCTCGGCCGCTGCCTTGAGCCGGGCCGCGGGGGCGCTCGCGCAGGTCACGATGATGGTCCGGCTGACGCCGGTGAACAGCGGGCCGGTCAGGTCGAGGTCGAGGCCCCGGCTGACGACCGCGAGCGGCGGCGCGGCCGGCCTGCCCGCCCGGATCTCGCGCCACGATTCGCGCGGGTTGACGGCGGCGTACTGCTCGGCTCTGACCGTCGCGGCGCCCGCCATGATGACGTCGGCGAGCCCGCGCAGGACCCCGAAGACGCGCTTGTCGCCCTTGCTGGAGAGCCCGCCGGACAGCCCCTGCAGCCAGGCGGCGCCGTCGACGCTGGACACCATGTTGAGGCGCAGCCACGGTCGGTCCCCGGGGTAGGCGTAGGCCTGCTCGATGTCCGGGTTGTCTTCGATGTCGGGATGGATCCGGCGCACCCCTCTACCTTGGCACACCCCTCCGACAACTTACTGCGACGACCTACTGGGCCCGGGGCTGGCGCAGCACCTGCAGTGAGCGGGAGGTGACGGCGACCAGGTCACCGGGCCGCCAGGCGTCGTCGACGTACAGGTTGTCGCAGCTCTCGTCGTTGGTGTCGAGCACGGGCAGCCAGGCGCCGCCGAACGCCCCGCCGGGCAGGGTGAACGTCATGTCCTCGTGGTGGGCGTTGATCAGCAGCAGGAACGAGTCGTCCGTGATCCGTTCGCCGCGCGGCCCCGGCTCGGTGATGGCCTCGCCGTTGAGATAGACCATCAGCGACTTGGCATAGCTGACGTGCCAGTCGCCCGCGGTCATCTCGGTGCCGCCGGGGGTGAGCCAGACCAGGTCGCGCTTGCCGTTGTCGGGATGGCGGCCGTGGAAGAAGCGGCGGCGCTGGAAGACCGGGTGCTCGCGGCGCAGCTTCGACAGCAGGCGGACGAACGCCAGCAGGTCGGACTCGGTGCGCAGGTGCGACCAGTCGATCCAGGCGATCTCGTTGTCCTGGCAGTAGGCGTTGTTGTTGCCCCGCTGGGTGCGGCCGATCTCGTCGCCGTGGGAGAGCATCGGGACGCCCTGCGACAGGAAGAGCGTGGCCAGGAAGTTGCGGCGCTGGCGGTGGCGGAGCCTGACGATCTCCGGATCCTCCACCGGGCCCTCGGCGCCGCAGTTCCAGGAGCGGTTGTCGTTGGTGCCGTCGCGGTTGTCCTCGGCGTTGGCCTCGTTGTGCTTGCGGTCGTAGGACACGAGGTCGGTGAGGGTGAAGCCGTCGTGGCAGGTGACGAAGTTGATCGAGGCCACGGGACGGCGGCCGGAGGTCTCGTAGAGGTCGGCCGACCCGGTCAGCCGCGAGGCGAACTCCGGCAGCGCGGAGTGGGTGCCCCGCCAGAAATCTCGCACGGTGTCGCGGTATTTCCCGTTCCACTCCGTCCACAAAGGCGGGAAATTTCCGACTTGGTAGCCTCCAGGCCCCACATCCCACGGCTCCGCGATCAGCTTGACCTGCGAGATCACCGGATCCTGCTGGATGAGGTCGAAGAAGGCGCTCAGCCGGTCGACGTCGTGCAACTCCCTGGCCAGCGCCGACGCCAGGTCGAAGCGGAACCCGTCGACGTGCATCTCCAGCACCCAGTAGCGCAACGAGTCCATGATCAGCTGCAGCGCGTGCGGCGAGCGGACGTTGAGCGAGTTGCCGCAGCCGGTGTAGTCGAGGTAGTAGCGCCGGTCGTTGTCGTGCAGCCGGTAGTAGGCGGCGTTGTCGATGCCTCTGAAGCCGAGGGTGGGCCCCATGTGGTCACCCTCGGCGGTGTGGTTGTAGACGACGTCGAGGATCACCTCGATCCCCGCCTCGTGCAGCGCCTTCACCATGGCCTTGAACTCGGGCACCTGCTCGCCGCGCGTGCCGGAGCCGGAATAGCCGCCGTGCGGGGCGAGGTAGGCCATCGTGTTGTAGCCCCAGTAGTTGGTCAGCCCCCGCGCGACCAGGAAGTGCTCGGGCATGTAGTGGTGCACCGGCATCAGCTCGACCGCCGTCACCCCGAGCGAGAGCAGATGGTCGATGATCGCCGGATGCCCCACCCCCGCGTAGGTGCCCCGCAGTTCCTCGGGCACGCCGGGATGGCGCATCGTCAGCCCCCGCACGTGCGCCTCGTAGATGACGCTCTCGTGGTACGGGGTCCGCGGGGACCGGTCGTTGCCCCAGTCGAAGAACGGATTGATGACCACGTTCTTCGGCATGTAGGGGGCGCTGTCGGCGGTGTTGAGCCGCGACGGATCGGTGAAGTGGTAGGGGAACAACGCCTCGTTCCAGGTCAGCTCCCCGTCGACGGCCTTGGCGTAAGGGTCGAGGAGCAGCTTGGAGGCGTTGGTCCGGTGTCCGAGCGCCGGGTTGTAGGGGCCGTGCACGCGATAGCCGTAGCGCTGGCCCGGCATGATGCCGGGCAGGTAGCCATGCCAGACGAACCCATCCACCTCAGGAAGATCGACCCGCTCTTCGGAGCCGTCATCGTGGAAAAGGCACAGCTCAACTCGCTCGGCCACCTCGGAGAACACCGAAAAACTGGTGCCAACGCCGTCCCAGGTGCCGCCGAGTGGATAAGGTTCGCCCGGCCAGACTTCGCGCATGTGACTTGATTGTCGCATGCGATCGGGGCCTTGCTAGAGCAGTTCGGCCTTCAGCGTGATCGTCGTGCCCGACAGGGCCTTGCTGACCGGGCAGTTCGCCTTGGCATCCGCGGCGGCGCTCTGGAACTGCTCGGCGGTGAGGCCGGGCACCTGGCCCTTCACGGTGATCACGATGCCGGTGATGCCCTCACCCGGCTGGAACGTGACGTCCGCGCTGGTCTGCAGCGACTCGGGCGGGGTGCCGGCGCCGGCCAGACCGTGCGCGAGCGCCATGGAGAAGCACGAGGAGTGGGCCGCCGCGATGAGCTCCTCGGGCGAGGTCTTGCCGTTGGCGGCCTCGGCCCTGGACGGCCAGGAGACCTCATAGGTGCCGACACCGGAACTGTCGAGCGAAACCGTGCCGGAACCGTCGAGCAGAGCGCCCTTCCACTGCGTGGTCGCGGTGCGAGTCGTCGCCATGGTGATTCTCCTTCTGGTTAGCGGACTTCCGACATTATCTCGATCGAGCAACGTACCTGTGCACCGGCATCCGTCTGCCGTTTTCCGGCGAATAGTGGCATGCTCGGTTCGCGGCACACTCGCCGCCCAGGTCCGTATCACGGGAGTGTGGTGCCAGTGGAGGCGCCGTACGACGACCGTCTGCTGCACCAGCGGGTGGTCGGCGGCGACGAGGCCGCGCTCGGGGAGATCTACGATCGGCTGGCCTCGCTGATCTTCGGTCTGTCCCTGCGGGTCACCAGGGACCGGGTGATCGCCGAGGACATCACGCAGGAGGTGTTCCTGGTCTTCTGGGAACGCCCGCTGGCCTACGACCCCGAACGGGGCACGCTGCGGGCCTGGCTCGCCACCATCGCGCACCGCCGCGCCGTCGACCACGTCCGGGCGGAGGAGCGCCGGCGGGTCTCGGTGCTGGGCCCTCGGCTCTTCGAGCGCGATCCCGACAGGCTGGAGGACGTCGTGCTCGACGCCGACGAGGCTCGGCGGGTACGGCAGGCCGTCGAGGCGCTGCCCGGCGGGCTGCGTGAGGTCGTCGAGCTGGCCTACTTCGGCGGCAGGACCTACCGCCAGGTGGGCGAGGAGTTAGGGGTGCCCGAGGGCACGGCCAAGTCGCGCATCCGGCTGGCGCTGCGCCGGCTGGCGGACGCGCTGGCACAGGAAGAGGTGTGATGGATCCGCTCGAGCGTCTGTACGTGGACGCGCTGCTGGAGGACCCCGAGGAGCCGAAGCGGTCGCTGCGGCCGCAGCTGCTGGCCGGGGCCAGGGCACGGCGCAGGCCGGCGGCCCCCACGGCCGACTGGGCGAGCCCGTACGCCGGCCGCGTCGCCGCCATGGACGCGCTGCTGGCCGCCGCCGTCGACGACGACTGGTCGCGCGTCATCGTCGAGGGCTGGACCCTGCAGGAGCTCGTCGCCCACCTGGCGGCCAAGGACGGCCTGCTCGCGGCCTCGGTCGGCGCGCCCGTGCTCGGCCCCCCGCTCACCGCCGGCGACTCCGCCACTCGTACGGCCGACGTGCAGTCCTACGAGCGGGCCCGCAGCCCCGAGCAGACGCGCAGGGACTGGCGGGCCCAGGCCGACGCCCTGTGCCGCCACCTGGCGAACCTGCCCGCCTCCGCGCCCGCCGCCCTCGACGGCCTGGACGGCCCCGTGTCGGACCACATCCTGGCCAGGGCCCTGGAGACGTGGATCCACACCGACGACGCGGCCCGCACCGCGCGCATCCGCCTGCCGCGCCCGATCCCCGAGCACATCCACCCGACGGCGGACATGTGCGCCAGGCTCCTGCCCTGGACGATGCTGCTGTCGGGGCACGACGCGTCGGGCCGGACGCTCCTGCTGGAGCTCACCGGGCCGGGCGGCGGCGCGTGGCACCTCGCGCTCGGCGTCGAGGACGCCGCCGCCTCCGGCGAGCCCGACGCCCGCATCACGGCGGACGTGGTGGCCTTCTGCTTCCTGCTGGGCGGCCGCGGCGACGGCGCGACCTTCGACGCCGCCCTGGCGGGCGACGTCGCCCTGGCGCGCGACGTCCTCACCGCCGCCCCCGCCCTCTCCGGCCCCTGACCGCCCGCCAGGGAGCGTGCGCCCGTCAGGCCTCGGGGGCGGGCTCGGTCACCAGGTCTCGGGCGTACTCGTCGTCGGACTCCGCCAGGACCCGCTTGACGCCCAGCTCGGCGCGGGCGTCGCCGCGTGCGGCCAGCCCGCGGGTGGCCTCGGCGACGGTACGCAGGTCGCCGTCGTCCAGGCGGTCGGCCAGGGCCTGCCTGAGCTCCGGGGTGTCGGCGTCGAGCCCGGCCAGGCCGGCCGTGGCCCAGTCGCGGACCTCGTCCTCCTCGTCGCGGGTCATCTCGATCAGCAGGGCCAGGCCTTCGGCGTGGTCCGGCGGCAGCACGTCCGCCAGCGCGATCGGGTCGGTCATCGTCCGCCGGTGCCCCTCGCGGCCGATGAGGTCCAGAACCTGCGGCAGGGCTCGCGGGTCGCCCTGGTGGCCCAGCGCGGACAGCACCGAGCGGAGCACCTGCGGGTTGCTCTCGGTGGTGGTCATCTTCTGCAGCAGCGGGAGCGTACGTTCGAGATAGGGCTTCTCATCCTCGGTCACGCCGAACTGGGCGATCGCGTCCACCCCGAACTCGCGCCGCCGGGCGTCCTCGCTGAGGCACAGCGAGGTCAGCGCCTCGTAGGTCTCGTCGTCGGCCCGCTTGATCAGCGTGTCGGCCACCACCCACCACGTCTCGGCGTCCTCGTCGATGTCGCGGTGCGCCAGGGCGCGGGCCACGAGCTCGTCGACCGGCGTGAAGACGTCGGTGGCCTCCTCCAGCAGGGTCGTGATCGCCGCGTGGCCGCGCTGGGCCTGCACCTGCTCCGTCTGCGAACCGTCGGGCGAGCGGCCCGCCACGGTGACCAGCTCGGTGCCGTCCTTGGCGAACTGGCGGGCGACGACGTACTCCCAGTCGTCCTGGGCGATCTGGTCGAGCAGCGCGCTCTCCAGGTGCACGCCCACCCAGTCGGAGGCGATGTCGAGCGGCAGGTCGCCGTCGCCGTCGTACTTCTGCGCGTCCGCCCCGGCCGCCAGCAGCTCGCGCACGACGCCGAGCGAGCCGCGCCTGGCGGCCAGCGTCAGGGGCGTGTCGCCGCCCTCATTGGCGGCGTCGACGTCGGCCCCGGCTTCGAGCAGCAGCCTGACGGTGTCGGTGTTGCCGTTGGAGGCGGCCCAGAGCAGCGCGGTCCAGCCGCCGGCCTCCCTGCCGTCCACCTCGGCCCCGGCGGCCAGGAGCGCCTGGGCGACCTCGACCCGGTCCGTGGCGGCGGCGGCGCACAGCGGCAGGCCGCCGTCGCCCGTGTCCTCGCCTGCCTCGCTGGCGAGATTGGGGTCGGCGCCCTGGGCGAGCAGCTCGCTCACCTTCTCCGACTCGCCGTTCAACGCCGCACGGTAGAGCTGTTCCTCATGCATAAAAGGACCCTAGCCTGGCCCGGCCGCGCCGCGGGACCAGGCCGGGCCCCGATCGCTGGTACGTGGCTGACGTCGATAAGGGTTCAATCCGTTTGATTGACGGTGATTCCTCCCATAGGAGGACCTCGTTCGGCGGGAAACGCGATATGTTGCGAGTATGAGTGACCCTGGGGAGGTAAGAGCCTCCGACGCCGAGCGGGAAGCCGTCGTGGAGCAGCTGCGTGAGGCCTCGGTCGAAGGCAGGCTGACGCTCGCCGAGCTGACCGACCGCACCGAGGCGGCCTACACCGCCACCACCCACGCCGAGCTCGCCCTGCTCACCCAGGACCTGCCGGAGGGCGCCCCGGCGCACACCCCGGCGCAGCGGCATGAGGGCGGCAAGCGGCGGTGGTTCGTCGGCGTCATGGGCGACACCAAGCGGCGCGGCACCTGGCGGATCGACCAGGAGCTCGGCGCGGTGGCCGTGATGGGCGACGTGCTGCTGGACCTGCGCGAGGCCGAGGTGCGCACCGACACCGTCGAGATCCTGGCCGTCTCCGTGATGGGCGACATCAAGATCATCGTTCCCGACGGCGTCAACGTCGACCTCGACGGCATGGCCATCATGGGCGACAAGCGCGTCGACGTGCAGGAGGCGATGCCCGGCACCAGCGCGCCGGTCGTCAGGGTGCGCGCCTACGCGGTGATGGGCGACGTCAAGGTCCTCGGCGACTCCCGCGCCAAGCCGCTCAAGCGGCGCTGGGCGGCCTGGCGCGAGCACTGGCGGGAGCTGCACGGCGAGGACTGGCGCGACAGCGGCCGCTCCATCGGCCACTGAACGGGCGGGCGCTGAAGGGCGCTGGATCGGCACTGGAATCGGCCACGGAATCGGCCACTGGCCCACGCCGCCGCTCTGATGGCCGTCTGAGCCCCGGCAGGGGTCAGGTCACGGGTTACGACGCCGCGAGGGTCGCCGGGCTTCCCAGGGCCGCCTCGTACCTCTCCAGCAGCACCTGGGCGAGCTCGGACGCCGGTCCCAGCACGTCGGCGACCACGTCGGCGCCGGCCTCCAGGGTGGCGCGCCGCACCTTGTCGGCGAAGTAGCCCGGAGCCAGCAGGTAGGGGGCGACCGCCACGCGTGGCGCGCCCGCCCGCTTGAGGAGGGCGACCGCCTGTTCGGGCGCCGGGTCCGCGGCCGAGGCGTAGGCGGGCGTCACGGCCCACCATCCGCGGCCCCACGACCGGGCCATCCGGGCGATGACCGCGTTCGCGCGGGCGTCACTCGAACCGGCCGACACCAGCACCACCGCCGTGTCCGGGTCGCCGGGCGGCACGCCCGCCTCGGCCAGGCGCCGCTCCAGCGTCGCCGACAGCAGCGGGTGCGGCCCGAGCGTCGTGCCGTAGCGCACGCGCAGCCGCGGCTCACGCGCCCTGGCCTCGTTGAGCGCCGCCGGCAGGTCCACCCTGCTGTGGTACGCCTCCGTCAGCAGCAGTGGCAGCACCACGGCCTCCCGCAGGCCGTGCAGCGCCTGCGCGAGCGTCGGGGTCGAATGGTCGAGGTAGGCGGTGCGCACCGGAACCCCCGGACGCGCCCGCCGTACCTCGTCCAGCAGCGCCTCCACCGTCGCGGCGGCGCGCGGATCACGCGACCCGTGCGCCACCGCCACCAGCGGAACGCCGCCCTGGCCCGCCCCGTCTGCCAACGGGACGGGCCACCGGCTGGGAGTTACAGGTGAATGCCGCATTCGACCTTCCCCAGCCCGGCCCAGCGACCACTGCGCGGGTCCTCGCCCTCGGCGACCTGGCGGGTGCACGGGGCACAGCCGATCGAGGGGTAGTTGTCGTAGTGCAACGGGTTGATCAGCACCCCGTTGTCGGACATGTAGTTGTCGACGTCTTCCTGGGTCCACTTGGCGATCGGGTTGACCTTGACCATCTGCCGCTTGGCGTCCCACTCGACGACCTTGGTGCTGGTACGGGTCTCGGACTCGTCGCGGCGGATGCCGGAGATCCACGCCAGGTAGGGCTCCAGGGCGCGGTTGAGCGGCTCCACCTTGCGCAGGTAGCAGCACAGGTCCGGGTTGCGGCCGAACAGGCGGGGACCGAGGTCACGGTCCTGCTCCTGGACCGTGCGCGACGACTTGACGTTGATCACGTTGACGTCGTACACCTGCTGGACCGCGTCGCGGGTGCCGATCGTCTCGGCGAAGTGGTAGCCGGTGTCGATGAACAGCACGTCCACGCCCGGCTTGACTCGGCTGACCAGGTCGATGAGCAGGGCGTCGCTCATCGAGGAGGTCAGGCAGAGCCGGTCCCCGAACGTGGCCGCGGCCCAGCGGATGATCTCGCGGGCGGAGGCGTCCTCCAGGAAGATGGCGGCGGACTCGACGATGTCCTGCAGGTCGAGAGTGCTCCGCTGCTGCCCCAATCCGACCTCGATGTCGACGAGCGTCATATGTTCACTCCGATTCCGAGAAATTTCAGCTTGAAGGCGCGGGAGCATGCCCGGCAGTACCAGCCGGCACCGGAGCCATGGGTTCTGGCGGCGTCGGCCGCTTCCTCGTAGGGCTCCAGGCCCTCGTCACCGCAGTAGGGGCAGTGGAAGGGAACGGCCCGGCTCATTTCAGGTCCGCCTCGTCCGCGCGCTGCACCCAGTCGGCGAAGGCCTCGCCCTCCTTCTTCTGGGCGTCGAAGTTTCGGACGACCCGCTCGATGTAGTCCGGCAGCGCCTTGGCGGTGGTCTTGAGACCGCGCACCTTGCGGCCGAAGCCGGAGTTGACGCCGAGCGTGCCGCCCAGGTGGATCTGGAAGCCGCCGACCTGCCGGCCGTCCTCGTCCAGCATGAGCTGGCCCTTCAGGCCGATGTCGGCGGTCTGGATGCGGGCGCAGGAGTTGGGGCAGCCGTTGACGTTGATGGTGAGCGGCTGGTCGAACGTCGGCAGCCGGCTCTCCAGCTCGTCGATGAGGTCCGAGGCCAGGGCCTTGGTCTCGATCATGGCCAGCTTGCAGTATTCGATGCCGGTGCAGGCCATCGTCTGGCGGCGGAAGGTGGACGGGTTCACCTGCAGGTCGACGGCCTCCAGCTCGGCCACCAGTGAGTCGACCCGGCCCGGCGCGATGTCCAGGATGATCATCTTCTGCTCGAGCGTGGTGCGGACCCGGCCGGAGCCGTGCCGCTCGGCGATGTCGGCGATGGCGTGCAGCTTGTCGGCGTCCAGGCGGCCGACGCGGGGTGCGAAGCCCACGTAGAAGTTGCCGTCCTTCTGCGGGAAGACGCCGACGTGGTCGCGGCGGTTGACGTGCGGAGCCTCCGGCGCCGGGCCGTCGGGCAGCGGCTCCTTGAGGTATTCGGTCTCCAGCACCTGGCGGAACTTCTCCGCGCCCCAGTCGTTGACCAGGAACTTCAGCCGGGCCCTGCTCCGCAGCCGCCGGTAGCCGTAGTCGCGGAAGATGCCGGTCACGCCGGCCCAGACCTCGCCCACCTGATCGCGCCGGACGAACACGCCCAGGCGCTGGGCCAGCATCGGGTTGGTCGACAACCCGCCGCCGACCCACAGGTCGTAGCCCTGCTCGCCCTGCTCGTTGACCACGCCCACGAACGCGATGTCGTTGATCTCGTGCACGGTGCAGTGCGCGGAGCAGCCGCTGAGCGCCGTCTTGTACTTGCGCGGCAGGTTGGAGAAGGCGGGGTCGCCGATGTACGGCATGATCTGGGCGATCTCGCTGGTGGCGTCGAAGACCTCCTCGACGTCGATCCCGGCCACCGGGCAGCCCAGGATCGTGCGCGGGACGTCGCCACAGGCCTCGGTGGTCGACAGGCCCACCGCCTCCAGCCGCGCCCAGATGTCGGGCACCGACTCGATCTCGACCCAGTGCACCTGCACGTTGTGCCGGTCGGTCAGGTCGGCGGTGCCCCTGCCGTACTCCTTGGACAGGTCGGCGATCGTGCGCAGCTGGCGGAGGTCGAGCTGCCCGCCGTCGATGCGCACCCGCATCATGAAGTAGCGGTCGTCGAGCTCCTCGGGCTCCAGGATCGCCGTCTTGCCGCCGTCGATGCCGGGCCTGCGCTGGGTGTAGAGGCCGTACCAGCGCATGCGGCCACGCAGGTCGGCGGGGTCGATCGAGTCGAAGCCCTGCTTGGAGTAGATGTCGATGATCCGCTGGCGGACGTTGAGGCCGTCGTCGTTCTTCTTGAGCTCTTCGTTCTTGTTGAGCGGCTCCCGGTAACCGAGAGCCCACTGGCCTTCGCCGCGCGGGCGCTTGTGATGCCTGCTGGCAGGGGTGCTCATTGCGCGTCCTTCTGGTTTATGGGCGCGCGCAGCGTTCCTCCTGCCTCGTCATCGAGTGCAGGGGACAAATGGAGAGATGCGACGCGCTCAGTCGTGAAAAATCGGCAGTTATCGGGCGTCGCAACAGATGGCACTGCGGACACGCAGAAGGTCGACGTGGCGTCGACCGACGAGCATGGGGTCCGCTGGCATGCTTAGAAGATACTCTGGCCGATCGGTATGTCCAAGACCGGGTCCACAGTCTGGACGTGATCATCCCTGGCGGGGCCAGTCCAGCGGGGACTCCTCGGCCTGCTTCGGGGGCTGGTGCTGGCAGTAGCACTCGGCAAATACCCGTAGCCTGCATCGGCTGCCCCGGCAGCCTGTCACGAAGGGGATCTGTCCAGTGCGAGCGTTATTAGCCGTCCGCCTGTCCGTACTCACCGACGAGACCACCAGCCCTGAACGCCAGCTCGCCACCACCATGGCAGAGGCTGCGCGACGATCCTGGACCGTCGTAGGCGAGGCCGTAGACCTCGATGTGTCCGCCACCAAGACCACTCCGTTCGAGCGCCCCAACCTCGGGGAGTGGCTCAACGACAGGGTAAACGAGTTCGACGCCATCATCTGGGCCAAGCAGGACCGGGCCATCCGCTCCATGGCGGACATGGCCGAACTCACCAAGTGGGCCAAGCAGAACAGCAAGGTCCTCGTCTTCGCCGAAGGGCCCGGAGGCGGAGCACCGATCACCTTCGATCTGTCCTCCGACCTCGTGTCGGAACTCATCCTCATGATCTTCGCCTTCGCGGCTCAGATGGAGGCACAGTCGATCTCCGATCGGACCACCGACGCCAAGGTGTACATGCGCCAGACAGGCCGACACCCTGGAGGGTCCGTGCCCTACGGCTACAAGGCCGTACCAACCCCCAACGGCTGGAAGCTGGTCCAGGACTCTCCCTACGCCCAGATCGTCCGGGAGGTCATCCAGAAGGTGATCAACGGCCACTCCGTTCGTTCCGTGGCACGTGAACTCACCTACCAGGGCGTCCCCACCCCCAAGGACCTGCAACGGATGCGCAACGGCGGGTGGCACCCGCCCATGGCCTGCCGGCCCTGGAACCCTGCGGGCCTGAACGAGATCCTCAAGTCCCGAAACCTCCTGGGCCAGCAGACCTTCCGGGGAGGTGACGGCAGGGGCCCTGAGGAGGTCGTCCGGGGCGCGGACGGCATGCCCGTCAAGCGAGCAGAGCCCCTCATCTCACAGGGAGACTGGGACAGGCTCCAGGAGACGCTGAAGGCCCGCTCGATGCAGAAGTCGAGCACCCGGATAGATGCAGCACTCCTCCTACAGGTGCTGTTCTGCGGGGTCTGCGGGAAGCCCATGTACGGGACCAGCAGTTCGCGGGAGGCCCGCTACTACCGGTGCGCCTCCTCGCGGACGACACCCTGCGGGAATAAGACGCTGGCGGCCGACAAGGCGGAGAGACTCTTCATCAGCCATCTCATGGGAGTGATCGGCAGCCTTCCCCGCCTGGTGGAGAACCGGCTCCCAGGGGAGGACCACACCGAGGAGCTGAAGGAGCTCCAGGCCAACTACGAGGCCGTCTCAGCGCAGTTGGCAACCGCGAGGTCCAGTGCCGCCCGAGCGGCAGCCCAGCAAAGCCTCAGCGCCCTCGACGAGCGCATCGCCGTCCTGGAGGAGCTGCCCATCCTGCCGGCTCGCACTGAGTGGGTACCGACGGGCGAGACCTGGCGGAAGTACTGGGACGGGATCGAGCCTCCGGAGAGGAACGCCTTCCTCCGGCGCTCAGGGGTCCGTGTGAGCTACGTCAAGGTCATGCCGGGTGGCCGGGCCTGGGTGGACGCGTCCAACTCTGATGCGGTGCCTACGGTGCGTTACGAGCCTCCGGCAGTCCCACCGCCGCCGCGGACCAGGAAGGGGGAGCTGTTCTTCCACGTCCACCTCGGAGCCCTGCCGGACCTCGTAGCTCTGGCCACGGGAGTCACCCCTGAGGTGCTCTCGGGCATCCTGCGACAGGACACAGCCGAGGACTAGGTCACGCAAAGTAGCTACCAAATGAGGTTGGTAGTAAATCGAAGACTCTGGTAGTCTGGTGCCTGTCGCCAGCAAGGGACGCCCCCCGAGAGGGGGAAGAACAAGCCGGGGACAGCAAGTTGACAAGCTCACATGAGTTTGGTACCTTGTAGGAGTGGGACGCTTAGGGGCGAGAAATCGCCCCAAAGCGCCAGATTGACAGCCGAACATAAGGTTGGTAGTCTGGAGCAGAGCACCACCGCAGAACGGCCATCATTACGGCCCGGAGGCAAGGTGGGAACGCGCTCGGCAGTATTTGACAGTAGTAACGTGGGCACCGTCGCCAGAAGAACGGTCCGGGAACCAGTAGCTAAGCCCTGAAGGCGAACCGCTGGTCTCGTGAGGTGGAGATATAAAGACGGCTGTCATGGCCGCGCCCCAGTCATCCTAAGGTTCCGTGGAAGATCACGACCGAAAACCGTGGGCCTCGCTTCGGCGAGGCAAGACCGGCTCTGGGTTGGAACCTGTTTGGGAACCCGATTCTGTGCAAGTACATGGATGTTGGTAGTCCGTGTGCTTGCGCGAGCATCGAGCTCCATCTCAACCACCCCCCAAGGTGGAAGCGAGTGCACGAACAGATTGGTAAGATGCAATGATGTCATAATGTACGAGAGGCATAACGGTGGCTAACAGGCTGATCGACCCGCTTGAGCTTAGGCGCATGATCGAGGCCGGGAAGACCTACCGCGAGATCGCAGACCACTTCAAGGTCTCCGTCGGAGGCGTGCAGCAGGCCGTCGAACGTATCGGCATGCAGAAGAAGTCCCTAAGCCACAGGAAGTTCATACCGTGGCGAGTGGCCAAGGAGCATGGGCAGTCTGGCCCAGTGACCTCCCTACGGAACCTGAGCAAGGTAGCCCAGGGCCAGCAGATACCGATCGTCAAGCTCAACTCCGCGCTCCGGTGGGCCACCAAGCTCGACGAGGCGGACCTCGACATCGACTACGACCGAGACACGGGCTTCTTCGAGAAGCCTGCCGACAAGTCGAACTGGCACATCCGCATGGTCCTGGAAGATGTGAAGGAGGCAATGAGCGGGACCTCGTAAGACGGATGGGCGGCCTCAATGATGAGGCCGCTCCTTTTTCTTTTCGCTCGAAACATCAGATTGGTAGCTGAATGTCAAAGATCGGCCCGCAGGACCTGTTCGCCCTCGGTGAGCTCAAGCTCGTCTGGGAAGCCCCAGGCGTCAAGGTGTTCGAGGGGGAGCACCCCAAGGGGGGAACCTACGGCGAGATCCTCGCGGATGCGGGCAAGGCCCGAGTGCTCGACCTCTGCTACGCCATCGAGCACTTCCACGGCAATGCACTCCTGCGTGACGCCTTCAATGAAGACGGCGACATCTGCATCAACTTCTGGAAGGGGACGATCTGACCCATGCCCTCAACAAGGAGATTGGTAACGAGTGAGTAGACGAACATCCGTATCCAGGCTCACCAGCATCGCTCGGTGCGGCCTGTCCTTCCAACTGGAGAGGATCGAGAAACTTCCTTCTCTCCCGGCCGGCTGGACCATACAAGGCATCGCGGTCCACGAGGCCGCCGACGCCTGGGAGAAGTCCTGCCGGACCATGGACGTCTTCGACGCCATTGAGGTCTACAAGAAGGCATGGCGACGGGAGATCGCCAAGGCCGACGAACGCTGCCCGGAACGCTCCAAATGGCTCGTAGGTGGTCGCAAGAAGGTCGCCAACGACCTGAAGGACCGCTACGAGGGCGGGATGGGCCAAGTCGCCGACTACATGAGGGCCAACCTCATGGACAAGCGGCTACGTCCCTACGAGCTCCCCGACGGCTCGCCGGCCGCCGAGGTCGGCTTCGAGGTGGAGTTCCTGGACGTCATCATCCGGGGCTACATCGACATCGTGTTGCAGGACACCGTGACCGGAGCGCTGCTGGTCCGCGACATCAAGACCGGCAGCAAGGCACCGCAGGTGCCGTTCCAGCTCAGCGTCTACCGCAAGGCCGTCAACGAGATCTTCGGCGAGGACGTGACGTGGGGCGACTTCTTCATGACCCGCGACGCCAAGCCGACGGCTCCCGTCGACCTGACCACCCTCGACAACGAGTGGATCGAGCAGTGGTTCCTCAACGCGGCAGCGATCGAGGAGCGCAGGCTCTTCCTGCCCAACCCCGGTGATGCCTGCCGCACCTGCGGCGTGGCCCCGCACTGCCCCCTCATGAAGTAAGGAGACTCATGACTGATCGAGACCTGGTCCTCGCCGAGATCGCCGTGATCTACGGAGAGGTCCTGCCCCCGCACGCCCAGGAAGTTCTCGCGGACTTCTCAAAGATCGAGGACGGGAACCTGATCCACCACTCAGGTGGCGCGGCGCTCGTGTCGCTGTACGACGAGGATCACCCCGTCGCCGAGGCGTACTGGAACACCATCCTGCCCCTGCTGCGGGGGCTCAACGAGGAGGACCCCTATGCCTAGTGAGGTCAAGATCTTCAAGGACGCTCAGGTGGACGTCCGCGTCCTCAAGGAGGGCGACACATTTGTCATCGCCATCGCTGACCTCGCCAAAGCGTGGGGATACAAGCACACCCCCCACCTCTCCCGTCTGCTTGAGGGCGAAGACGAGAAGGGTGTCCGCGAAGTGGACACCCCTGGGGGCAGGCAGAAATTGGTAGTCGTCACGGAGAAGGGCCTCAACCGGCTGGTCTCCACGCTTCGTCGGCCCGAGCTCAAGGAGTGGCAGGACAAGCTCTACGGCGAGATCATCCCGACCTACAACAGGACCGGGATGGCCGTAGACACCGAGCGGGTGGACCTGGACGACCCGGAGGTGGTGCTGGCCCTCGCCGCCAGGGCCGGCGAGCTGGCTCAGAAGTACAGGGCTGAGAGGGACCTGGCTCATGAGAAGGTCGTCGAGCTGTCGCCCAAGGCCGACCGCTACGACCACTTCATGAACACTGCCGAGACCAAGAGCATCCGCGAGGTCGCTCGCATGCTCAAGCCGTACGGCATCCGCGAGCGCCACTTCATCGACGAGATCCTGCGGGACGACTTCCGCTGGATCGACATGCACGGCACGGCTGCCAAGGTCTACGCGGTCAACCAGGGCTACATGACCAACCGGGTTGTCCACAAGCCGACCGGCGAGACGGTCACTCAGGGGCGCTTCACCAAGAAGGGCATCGACAGGACCTTCCACAAGCTGGGCCTCGGTGTCTCGGAGGAGGTGGCTTAGATCCTTCTTCTCTCACATGCCAAGCGAAAAGCGAAGGACGCGGGCGCGCCCATCCCCACGGTGTGGCAGTCCCTCGCCGACGCCACAGTCCACGTCCGCCGCTCCCAGGTGGCGATGGTGGCCGCGGCCCCAGGTGTGGGGAAGTCCGCCTTCACTCTCAATCTCGCCATCAGATCAGGGGCTCGCGGCATCTACATGTCGGCAGACTCCGACGAGGTGACTCAGGCCATCCGGGCAGCGGCCATCATGACCGGTGATCCGGTGCAGGAGATCGAGGCTGCCTACAAGGCCGGCAAGGGTGAGAAGTATGACAAGGCCCTCAGGGAGTTCACGAGGGTCTGGTTCGACTTCGATGCGGCCCCCAGCCTCTCTCAGATCGAAGAGGAGGTCCTGGCCTATGCCTACATGTACGGCATGTGGCCCGAGCTGCTGGTCCTGGACAACCTCGCGAACGTCTTCGATGAGGGAGGTGGCGAGGGCTTCACCGGCCTGGAAGCGACCATGAGCTTCCTGGTCGACCTGGCCCGCAAGACCGAGGCCGCCGTGGTTGTCCTTCACCATGTGGTGGGTGACGCCGAGTCCGGCGATCAGCCGCTCAAGCTCAAGGACATCCGAGGCAAGATCAGTAAGTTGCAGACGCTGATCCTGGGGCTGGCCTACACCGACTCCTTCATCGTCAACGGTGGGCGAGCCCTGGGCGTCTACGTGCTCAAGAACCGCTCGGGCAGGGCCAACGCAGCAGGCGATCTGTTCGTGGAGTTGGAGGCCAATCTCGATCGGATGCTCATCAAGGACTGGGAGTTCACCGGCAAGGCAGGAGGTGAACTGCCTGATGACATCTGGGATGACTCCGTCGAACGGAGGATCCACGAGGGCGTGTAGCCGGTGCGGTAAGAAGCGACAGGCCAAGTTCTACACCGGTCCTCGCGGTCGAATCTGCACCACCTGCCAACGCAAGTCCCGGAGCGAAGCCACCCATCGTCGAAGGGTCGGCAAGACCTACGGGTTAGCGGAAGGCGAGTACGACACCCTCTTCGAGGCCCAGGGCAGCCGGTGCGCCATCTGCCTGGGCACCCGGAAGCAGCGCCTCTCGGTGGACCACGACCACCGCGACAGCGTTGTACGTGGACTCCTGTGCCGGATGTGTAACGGACGCCTGCTCACAGCGGCCAGAGACAGCCCGGACACCTTACGGCGAGCTGCCGACTACCTGGAGAACCCTCCGGCCCTCAGGGTCCTGGGACCTCGCTACGCCTCGGACGAGGCGAACAACAACTCCCGTCAGCGCAGGAGGAAGCGGTAGCCATGGCCAAAGACCACAAGTCGAAGCCCCCGACCGACCTCAAGCGGCCCGCGCCGAGCATCGGCAAGACCACCAACCGGGAGATGCTCTCGGCCTTCGAGAAGGCAGCTTCGCGTAAGACCAAGTAGGAGATTGGTAGCATGGAGCCAATCCCGATCACGCCCCTGCTGGAGTTCTTCGGCGCATCCGTCCCCGAGGTGGTCGAGGGCGGCCGGTGGAAGTCCATCCGGTGTCCGTTCCACGACGACACCCACAAGTCCGCGAGCGTCCGTTACGAAGCCTTTCGATGCCAGGCGTGCGACATGAAGGGCAACGCAATCACGCTGGTGAGGAGGGTAAAACTAAGTGAAGGCGATAGTCCCGAGTCAGTCCTCCAGGAAGTTTACGGAGGAGTCGTCGCTCAAGTACGCAAGCCAGCTCGACGACGAGGCTTTGGCGTATCTGACGGGGCCGGAGAGGCTCCTTACCGAGGAGACGATCACAAGCCACCGGTTCGGCGTCGTCCGTTCACCTGAGCCAGGCCATGAGATGGTGCGGGGCTACATCTCCATCCCCTACCTGACACCGGGCGGGGAGTGCATCTCCATCCGCTTCAGGAAGCTCGGGGAAGGCTCGGGGCCGAAGTACCTGTCCCTGGCCGGCGACATCCCACGCCCGTACGGCACGGACGCTCTGGAGTGGGGCACTAGGAACATCTGCATCACCGAGGGAGAGTTCGACAGGGCCATTGCGGTCCAGTGTGGCCTCCCCGCCACCGGCCTGCCGGGGGCGAACACCTGGGATCCAATCTGGCGGCGACTGCTCGTGCAGTTCGACGCCGTGTTCATCCTGCACGACGACGACGAGCCCGGCCGCGAGCTGGTGGCCAAGGTCGCCAACAGCGGACTCGACAACATCCGCCCCATCCCGATGACCGGAGGAGACGTTACTTCATTCTTCCGGGACCACGGCAGAGATGGGCTCCGAGCCAAACTCGGTGCCTGACCTTTCTATGCAACGAAACAGGAGATTGGTAGCACAGTGACCAGCGAAGAGCTTGCCAAGGAAGTCATGTCCGCCGTCGTCGCCGTCCAGAGCCGCATCCTCGGCGTTGGCAAGGAGCAGTACGACGAGGGCTCGGAGCAGAAGTTCGAGCGGATGAGCCTCCAGGAGGTCATCCAGTACGCCAGGGAGGAGGTTGAGGACGGCATCGCCTACAACGTGATGCTGCGCTACAAGCTCAATCTCCTGGAGAAGGCCGTCGAGGTGGCCTTCAACGGCTACCAGGCCGGGGCCGGCAAGCACTCGAAGCCCGAGCAGGTGGCCGCGGAGCCCCCCGTGGACAACTTCACACCGCCTACCAGGCGGCCCGACGAGTTCTACACGGCCGGCTGGCCGGAGCTGACCCCCAAGTGGGATGAGCTCCGCGACGCCGCCAGGAGGGTCCGCTGATGGATCACAAGCTCATCGAGGCACTGGCCGAGGACGCCTGGCAGACCTACATCGAGCTGACCGCCTGTGGCTTCAGCGACGACCAGGCACTCAAGCTCATCCCCACCGTTATGTACGCCGCCGAAAGAAGGGTCAACCTGTGAAGGTCTCTGGAGAGTGGGAGCTGGCTCCCGACGAGCTGGCCGCCATGTTCGCGGCCAAGGGCTGGGGCTACGACACCGAGCAGGGCCTGACCATCCCGAACGCGGACACCATCGAGGCGATGCTGGCCAAGATCGTCACGGAGGTCTTGAACAACGAGGAAGTGATCGCCGTCCAGGGCGGCCGGTTCATGGTCTGGAAGGACCCGGACATGCCCAACAGCTACGACCTGTTCCTCAACCTCGGTTACATCTGGGACGAGGACGCCCTCGGTGAGGAGGAGATGGTGTGATGCTCCTCCAGCGAGCACGCTACGCCGCACTCAAGCGGCACAAGAGGCGTCAGCAGAACGGGCTCTGGTGTGAGCCCGGTTGTGCCTTCCACCGACAGAAGACGGCCGAGGATCACTGGGCCACGCACACCGGAGGCTGGACCTTCATGTACGTGGACACCGTCGATCGGCTGGCCAAGGAGGGCCTGTGGGATTGACCAAACGCATCGTGGTGGTCTCGGACGTACAACTGCCGTTCGAGGACAAGCGAGCACTCAAGAACGTGCTCGCCTTCATCGGCGAGTACCAGCCCGACGCTGTCTACCAGATCGGCGACCTGATGGACTACCCGACACCGAGTAGGTGGTCCAAGGGCACCAGGAGCGAGTTCGAGCAACTCGTCATCAAGCACAGCGACTACGGCAAGCTCCACTTCCTGGAGCCGCTGCGCAGGGTCTACAGCGGACACCTCGGCATCCTGGAGGGTAACCACGACGAGCGCCCCAGGGTCTACCTGGCCCAGAACGCGCCCGCCCTGGCGGAGTTCGCCGACAGTCTCCACTTCAGCAAGCTGCTCGACTTCGACGGCTTCGGAGTGGAGCTGGTCAAGCCCTTCTTCAAGGTAGGACCGGACACGGTCCTGATCCACGGCCACGAGATCAAGGGCATGTCTCAGATCGCCGGCACGACGGCCTTCAACCACGCGATGAAGGCCGGGGCCAACGTCATCATGGGACACACCCACCGCCTTGGTGTCCGCAGGCACACCTCCCAGTACATCGGGGGCAAGGCCACCAGGCGCTGGGGCTTCGAGGTTGGCAACCTCATGGACGTCAAGAAGACCCAGTACCTCGGCGCTGGGGGCGTGGCCAACTGGCAGCAAGGCTTCGGCATCCTCTACGTCGGCAAGTACGACGTGTCGCCCTATGCCATCGACATCTGGCCGGACGGCTCCTTCGTCGTGGAGGGCGAGCGCTACGGAGCGCTCAAGCGCGGCGGAGACGGCAAGTTCGCGACAGCCGCTTAACCATGCCCAGATCCATCAGATTGGTAGCGAGTTGAACGAGATCTCACCCGAGCACACCGCGCTGCTGGTGCAGGTCGCAGCGGCGATCGGTAAGAAGTTCGCCAAGCAGTACCCGGCCGTAGAGGCGGAGGACATCTCCAGTGAGGTGACGACCACCGCACTCACCCACTGGAGCCACTACGCCAAGGCCCTGAAGAGGGCGGCCGAGTACGACAAGGCCGAGTACGAGGTCCTGCACTACCAGCTCTCGCTGAAGGCCCGAGAGTACTGCGGCAAGCAGCACTACAGGTACATGGTCGACCACCCGCAGGCGCTCGTCTACACGCCCAAGGAGGTTAGAGCCCTCCTCCAGGAGTGCTACTTCGATCCGGAGGCGTACGAGACCCCAGTACGGGATGAGCACCTCGGGGTCGCGGTCGAGGCCAAGAGTGTCTGGGCCAACCTGATGGACGTCCGGGACGCGCTCCACCGCGTGTCCGACAAGACCCACGACATCCTTCTCGCCGCCTTCGGCCCGAAGGGCCCGGACGACCCGACCCCGGACAGCCGGCGCGTGAGCGACGCCGTGAACGCGGTCACCCGAGAGCTGAACAAGCACCTCAACCAGCCCCGGCACAAGCACGAGGGCCCAGGTTCCCGCAAGGCCGTCCCCAACGGCTACGCCAACTACCTGACCAGCGCAGTCAGCGCGAGCTCCACCTACAACGCATTGGAGAACTACTCTTGACCGACACCAACTTCGGACCGACCGGCCAGGCCGTCTACGAGCGGACCTACAGCCGGACTAAGGCCGACGGCTCCAAGGAGACCTGGCCCGAGACCGTCGATCGGGTCGTCCACGGCAACCTGGACCTTGTCCACTGGAACCCCGACGACTACTTCAGGGAGAGCGTCGAGCTCGCCAACCTGATGGAGTCCTTCGCCGTCCTCCCGGCCGGTAGGCACCTGTGGGCCTCCGGCGTCAAGGGCAGGCAGTACCTGTTCAACTGTCACACCGCGGGCTGGACGGATCGCTTCAGCGAGCACTTCGAGTTCACCTTCCTCCGCCTCATGGAGGGCGGGGGAGTCGGCTCGAACTACAGCTCGGACTACACCTTCCGCTACGGACAGGTGCAACACAGCCTGAGGGTCCACATCGTGTGCGACCCGAGCCACCCGGACTACGCGGCGATGAAGGCCGAGGGTCTTCTCTCCGAGGAGTTCAGCCACGAATGGGACTGGCCCCTGGTGGTGCCTGACTCCCGAGAGGGTTGGGCTGAGGCGCTGTCCGATCTCCTGGAAGCCCACATGCGGCCGGACACCCAGCACCAGGACCGGGTGTTCGACGTCTCCAACGTCCGCTGTGAAGGCAGCAGGTTGAAGACCTTCGGCGGGACGGCCTCCGGGCCGGCACCACTGGCCAGGATGCTCCACCAGGTGTCCGAGGTTCTCAACAACCGGGTCTTCCAGCGCGAGGTGGACGTCTGGGTGGGTGGCAGTGTCACCCCACTGGACGCCATGGAGATCGACCACGCCATCGCCCAGTGTGTGGTGGCCGGCGGAAACCGTCGCAGCGCCCGCATGGCGCAGCTCCCCTGGAACGACCCGTACATCGGGGAGTTCGTCCAGTGCAAGAAGGATGGAGGCCACTGGACGACCAACATCTCGGTGATCATCGACGACGACTACTTCCAGGCGCTCAACGGCGTGACCCCACTGGCCTCGGACTACATGAAGGCTTGGGATCTTCTGGACATCATCGCCCAGGGCATGCTCACCAACGGCGAGCCCGGCATCTGGAACAAGTCGTTGTCGCAGGTGGGGGAGACCGGCGAGGTCTTCGCGACGAACCCTTGCGGTGAGATCGCCCTGGAGCCCTTCGAGAACTGCAACCTGGGCCACCTCAACCTGGCAGCCTTCGTCAAGGACGGTGCCTTCGACACGTTGGCTGCGGTGAAGGCCGCGAGGCTGATGACCCGGTTCCTGATCCGGGCCACCTTCGGGGACGTCAACGACCCTAAGCAGGCTGCGATCCTTGCCAAGAACCGCCGCATCGGGGTGGGCCTCTTCGGAGTCCAGGAGGCCCTGGCCCTCATGGGCGTTCGCTACAGCGCCGCTCCCGGCACCGCCTACGTCAGGGCCATCTTCCGCAAGCTCAAGCAGGCCGTCAGGGACGAGGCCCGGAAGTACGCCTTCCAGCTCCGCATCCCCGAGCCGGTCAAGGTGACCACCCTGGCACCTACCGGCAGCATCGCCAAGCTGCCGGGGACGACGGAGGGTGGGCACTCGATCTTCGCCCGCTACTACATCCGCCGCATCCGGTTCTCGACGGTGGACCTCGATCAGCGAGCCCAGGTGGAGATCTACCGGCACCAGGGCTACAACGTGGTGGACGACCCGCAGGCGGCCAACACGGTGGTGGTCGAGATCCCGACCAAGGAGACCGTGGTCGAGAGGGTGGAGGCGGCCGGCTGGCCCGGTGAGATCGTTGAGTCCGCCGACGAGCTGACCTTCGACCAGCTCCTTGCCTTCCAGGAGATGCTCCAGACCGAATACGCCGACAACGCGGTGAGCTTCACCGCCAACCTGGACCCCGAGAAGTACAGCTCGGAAGCCCTGGCCGACATCCTGGCGAACCGCCTGCCCTTCCTCAAGGGAACCACGGTCTTCCCCGAGAAGGGATACGAGCTCGCCCCCTACGAGCGGATCACCCAGCAGGAGTACGAGGACTGGGTCAAGGCCACCGGCCTGACCAACGTCGAGGACGGTATCGATGAGGACTGCGCCTCGGGGGCTTGTCCGATCAGGTAGGGATCTTACTTCTTCATGCCCGAATACATGAGATTGGTAGCTGCATGAGCGCCTACGACAACGACCCCTGGGCCACTGACGAGCCCGCCAACGTCCCGGACTACGTCAACCAGCCCCCGGATGACGCGCCGACCGAGGACCCCTGGGCGGCCGAGGCCGTCTACGCCGACCCGCCTCGCGACGAGGCCCAGAACAACATCCCCGCCACCCCCGCGAAGAAGGAGACCTACGTGACCAACGTCAACAACTCTGAGGCCAAGATCACCACCACCATCAAGTACGGCAGTGGCTTCGACGCCCCCTGGACCGTCTTCCACTCCGACTCCGTAGAGGACGCCAAGAGCGTCCTGAACGAAGCGAAGGACCTGATCGAGCTGACCGCCAAGGTCGCCAAGTACGCCAAGACGCTCGACTCGGGCACCGCGCCGGCCGGTCAGCGTGGTGGCGGCAACAGCAGCGGCCAGCAGCGCTCTCAGCAGAACAGCACCCCGCCCGGCGTCGAGACCAAGAACTGCGCCCACGGCGACATGAAGTACATCACCGGCAACGGGGCCAAGGGTCCGTGGGCCGGTCACTTCTGCCCGCTGGAGAAGGGCAACCCGGACCAGTGCAAGCCGGTCTTCGTGAAGATGAAGTGACGTGAGATACCTCCCCTACCGAGTCATCCTCAGGTACTCGGTGGCGATCATCATCCTGGCCATCATCCATGCCCTGATCTAGGAGATTGGTAGTGCGGACCCACGAGATGCGGCTCGCGGGCCGCTCTGTCATCGGCCACGTTGTGGAGACCGAGGACGACCTCCCGGCCTTCGCCGACTGGGCGAAGCAGCACACGGAGCTCGGTTTCGACAATGAGACCACCTCCCTGGACATCTACCAGCCCGGCTTCCGGCTGAGAGCGTCACAGTTCTCAGCCGGGGCCGAGTCCTGGTTCCTCCCAGTGGAGAGGCACCCGCGCTTCGCCTGGTACGTCACGCAGACACTGCGGCACGCCAAGAAGCTCTACATCCATAACGCGCCCTTCGACCTCCAGGTGGCTGACCGCTGCCTGGGGGTTCCCCTCGGGGAGCTCTTCCCCAAGACGACCGACACCGGCATCTTGAGCCGCCTGGTGGACTCCCGCGACCGCAAGGAGGGCGGGACCGGCCACAAGCTCGAAGAGCTCACCGCGGCCTACATCGACAAGGTAGCGGCCGAGCAGATCAAAGGCTCGGTCCGCGAGCAGTGCAAGGCCCTCAAGCTGACGAAGGCCACGTACTTCAAGCAGGTCTCTCTCGACGACGAGTTCTTCCAGATCTACGCGCTCATGGACCCGGTCCTCGCCTGGGTCCTGGCCAAGACCCTCGATCGCAAGATCCCGGCAAGCGCCCGTCGCCTCATCCGCTACGAGCACGAAGTTGCCCGCATCTGCTCGGAGATCAGCAAGAAGGGCTTCCTGCTCGACCGCGAGTACACCACCGAGCTGGCGCACAACCTGCGCCTGGACGGGGAGGAGGCACTACAGATCATCGAGGCCGAGGTCGAGAAACTCGACCTGGACCCCGACGACTTCAACCCCAGCTCCAACGACCAGGTTGCTTCCGTCATCCAGCTCCTGGGCTTCAGCGACTTCAAGAAGACCCCCAAGGGCAAGGACAAGGTCGATGATGCCCTCCTGGAGCAGCTCGCCAGCGAGGGCATGACCTTCGCCAAGGCCATCAAGGACTACAAGAAGGCGATCAAGTGGGCCAGCACCTGGCCCGAAGCCTTCCTGGCCAACGCCGATGAGAACGGCCGGTGCCACGCCAACATCAACACCATGCAGGCCCGCACGGCTCGCATGTCCATCACCGGCATCCCCGCCCAGACCCTGCCCTCCGCCGACTGGATGGTCCGTCGTTGCTTCCTCGCCGACGAGGGCGAGGTCGCGGCCAGCGTGGACTACTCCAACATGGAGCTCCGCGTCATGGGAGCCCTGGCCCCCGATCCGGTCATGATCGCGGCGTTCAAGCGCGGCGACGACCTCCACCTCCTCACGGCAAGAGCCGCCTTCGGGGACCACATCACGAAGGACGACAAGGAGCGGAAGTACGGCAAGGGGGCCAACTTCACCAAGGCGTTCGGTGGGGGAGTGAACGCCATCGTCGCCCAGTACGGACTCCCACTCGCCGCAGCCCAGAAAGTCGATAGGGCATTCGATGACACCTACAAGGGCGTCACGAGCTTCTCGAAGAAGCTCCAGAAGCAGGCCCGCCGTGACGGCTACATCGAGACGGCCACCGGCCGTCGCCTCTACGTAGACAAGGAGCGCCCCTACTCGGCGCTCAACTACTACGTGCAGAGCAGCTCCCGTGACATCACCGGGGCAGCCATGATCCGGCTCGACAAGGCCGGATTCACCCCGATGATGCGCCTTCCCATCCATGACGAAGTCCTCTTCAGCTTCCCCCAGAGGGACGCCCACGAGCTCGCCCACGAGGCGGGCCGGCTCATGACCCAGACGGTCGGCGGCCTGGAAGTACCAACCGACCCCGAAGTGGGGGGTCGCTCATGGGGCTCCCTCTACGGGGCTGACTACTAGGAGACCCCCTTGCAGGTCAATCTGATCGCCTACACCAAGTTCAACAAGGACGCCTTCGAGTACGCCACCGGGTTCCGCTCGGAGGCGTTCTCCGACGCCGACGGCCTGGCCGAGGCCGCAGGCCGGGCCTGCTATCAAGCATGGGAGCGGAAGAACCCTGCGACGGCCGACACGATGGGCTACCTGGCCAACATCATCGACCACCAGCACTTCTCGGTGCTGGAGCACTCCAGCGCCACCTTCTACATCACGGACGTCAGCCGGTCCCTGCTGGCCGAGCTGACCAGGCACAGGCACCTGTCCTTCTCGGTGGAGTCGCAGCGCTACGTCGACCAGGCCGACCGTGAGGCGGTCATCCCGCCCGCCTTGCGCGGGCTCGCGGCCACTAGCCTCCTTGTGTTCGCCCACCAGGAGGCCGTGCACAACTACCGCATGGTCCGGGACAGCCTTGAAGAGTCGGGCGTCCCCCGCAAGCAGGCCCGCGAAGCGGCCAGGGCTTTCCTGCTCAACTCCCAGCCGGTGTCCATGGTCGTCACCGGCAACATGCGGGCCTGGCGCGAGGTCCTGACCAAGCGCTACCACATGGCCGCCGACGCCGAGATCCGCGAGCTGGCCAGGGAGCTGCTCATCTGGCTCAGGGCCACCGCCCCCGGCAGCTTCCAGGACTTCGACCTGGACAACCCCATCGGCAACGAGGAGGTCAGGCGTGCGGCTGCCTGACTCCACCAGGGCCGTGGAGTTCCTCGACTGGATCAGACAACAGAAGGAGGAAGCAGAGATGTACCGACCCATGCTGGAGCCATTGAACGGCTCCGAGATCGCTACCAAGTATGGCTCCGAGGCCGTCACCCACGTCAACCTACTGGTGCAGCAGGTCAGGAACCTGGAGCTGCGTAACGCCGAGCTGATGTCGGAACAGGCCGCGCTGATCTCTCAGCGGGACGCCGGCTGGGCCAAGCAGAAGGCCGTCAACAACGAGCTCAGGGCCAAGACGGTGCGCCACCTGGAGCGCTACCGCAGGAAACTCGCCAAGGCTCAGGCGAAGGGCGATCTCTCCTCTGCCGCAGTTGCCGACCAGCGCGTCAAGGCGCTGGAAGCCCTCCTCGAAGGCTGAAAGGACCATCCATGGAGAAGATCTTCAAGGCCACAGCGCACGTCATCGTCTCGCTGTTCTGTCTCCTCATCGTCGTGTCCCTGCTCGCCGCCATCGCGGGACTGTTCAAGGCGGTGTTCAGTTGATGAAGCTGTACTTCTGGAGCCCGAGCTGTGGACCCTGTAAGGCGATCAGCCCCAAGGTCGACGCCGCCATCGCGGCCGGCGACTTCATCCGGAAGGTGGACGTCTCCACCGAGGAGGGCCTGTTCCTGGCCCGCCTCTTCGGCGTCACCGCGACGCCGGCCTACATCCCCTTCTTCAACGACTACGAGGTCTTCGTAGGCCCCGAGGTGGCGGAGGTGTTCAGGTGACCAAGTACAAGGTGAACATGGCCCGCACTACGTGGCTTACCGCGTACGTCGAGGCCGACGACGAGGAGCAAGCCATCGAGGCAGCTCACGAGGAAGTCCCAGCCCTCACCGCACATGAGGCCGGCTGGGGCTCATTCGGTAAGTGGGCCGCCGACGCTGATGAGTGGCAGCCGGTGGACGAGTTCTACGCGCCCTATGGCGGCTACGACCGCAAGGAGCATGGCCCGGTGGTCGAACTGGACGAGAGGGACAAGTGAAGGGACTCGACGGGAAGCGCTACCTGACTCTCCAGGAGGTCTTCGATGACCTCCTCATGGCCGAGGACATGAAGGACGTCCGGACCATCTACAGGAACGCCTACAGGATGCGGTGGTTCCGCCAGCTCGTGGCGGAAGCGGGAGAGAAGGAGGGCCTGTGAGAGACCCGGAAGCCCGAGGTCCTATCTACCGGGAAGTCACCACCGAGGCGACCTACCACGACTACTACGACGAGGACGTGGTTGTGGTCCGGGCCACCTTCGAGACCTATGGCCTGACCCAGCACCAGCCCATCCCGCTGAGCATCGCCGCGGCGATCAAGCTCTACCAGCAGCTCGGTGAGGTACTCACCTCGGATGTGTTCAGCCAGTACCCCGCCTACATGTGGGAGATGTCCAACGAGGTGGCGAAGACCGCCGAGAAGCTGGCACGGGTGAAGGAGATGTACGGCTGATGGGCGTGCTCAAGGACTTCCAGCAGAACCACCCTGAATACTTCATCGCCCCTGAGGACGTCGATCACATGGACGTCAAACCCGATCCCGTGTCCCAGCACCTGGTGACCCAGCATCTCCACACCCGGATCAATCGCCAGGACACCCGAATCGCCCAGCTCATAGACGACAACATGCGTCTCGAAGCGCGGGTGGCGAAGCTAGAGGAGCTGATCGGCTGATGGCCTACTGGGATCCGAGGGACGACAAGATCAAGGAGCTGGAGGCCGAGGTCACCCAGCTCAAGAAGCGGCTCGATGAGGCTCACACGATGAGCGGCTGGCAAATGAGCCGCATCAGCGAGCTGGAGGATGAGCTGGAGAACCGCCCGGCCCATGATTGCCCGGTACTCAGAAGCGAGCTCGAAGACCGCCTTACCCGCCTGGAGGATCGCTTCGAGTTCGTCCGCAGGGAGAACGGCTTCTGGGACGGTTCATGACCTGGCAGGACTGCATGCCGCCCTGGACGGATCTGGAGACCCTGGACTACCCAGGGTCTCCTTGTCTTCCGGAGGAGCTGAGGCCCTGGGAGAAGCCTCTCTTCGGCTGCCAGATCATGTGCCTCAACTGTGGGGCCCAGGACCGCACCCGCCCTTGGTGGATGGGTCTCGACCGGCCGAAGGCGATCATGCCGAGACATGCCCACAAAGCAGAAAGCCCGCCTAGCCGGGCGGGCTCTCTGTAGCTGCCGTGTGACAGCACGGCAGCCATGTGCTGATGAAATCGAAGGACACAAAGCTAACACAGGGACGGCTCGTGAGCGACACCCTCGAACTGGTAATTGGCCTCGGGGCCTACACCCTCGTCGCCATCTTCATGATCTGGGCGGCCAGTTGGCTGACCTAGACACCCTCAAGTCCCTCCTGGCCCTCATCGCCCTCGTGGCGGTGGGGGCCTTCCTGGCTCTCATGAAAGGAATCGCATGAAGAAAGCCCTCGGGACCTTCCTGGTCTCCCTTCCGGTCATCCTCCTGTTCGGTGTCATGACCCTCGTCGAGGGCCTCCTGGTCACCTTCATCGCCTGTGCCGCCGTGGCGGGGCTGACCCTGCTCGCCATCGTCGGTGTCCTACTCCTGACGGGGGAGCTGTGACCGTCAGCCCTGACTACTGCTGGTCCTGCTACAAGGACGAGCCCTTCCCGACCACTGGCGGGGTCTACATCGTCTGCTTCGAGTGCGGTCACATCTACGTGACCGAACAAGACCTGGTGGACGCCTACAACCTGGAGATCCAGGAGATCAACCGGCAGTCCGCACGGGAGCGTGCGGACGGCTTCGAGCACCTCTACTCCTCCGGCCTGCCTGAGCTCCCGATGAAGACGTCGGGCGACAGCATCCGCTTCTGCCAGCACTGCCTACATGACTTCTAGGAGCTGTTGTGAAGCGATCCGACATCGACGACCAGCACGTGATCGAACTGGCCCAGCGCTACCGGGAAGACCCCAACGAGCATCCGCCTGTGGTGATGGCCCTGGTCGCCGAAGGCGTTCCGGAGAAGCTCGCCCGTAAGAAGGTCGAGCACATGGCAGATCGGGGCCTGCTCCATTGGGGCGTCTCGCCGTACTACGCCTGGCCCACTGACTACCCGAAGGAGACCTCATGTTCCGTGAATCCGGAGATTCCGTCGGCGGCGGAACAGGGGGATTTCTGGAGCGACCTGGCTGGGACGACTACTTTCTCGGAATCGCTCAAGCCGTATCACGACGCGGTGATTGCAGCCGTCGCCGAGTTGGCGCGGTTGTCGTCCGTGCCGATCGACGTATTGCCTCAACCGGGTACAACGGGGTGCCCCCCAACGAGCCGGGATGCCTTCAGCGCCCATGCGAGCGGGTGGGCAAAAGCCTTCGAGCGGAACGCGGCGAGGATGAGGCCGGCGTTAGAGGAGATAGCCCGTGCCCTGGTTACAGCGACTGCCGGAGTATCCACGCTGAATCAAACGCACTTCTCTACGCCAGCCGAGATGACTGCGTCGGAGGAACCCTCTACTGCACCGACGCCCCCTGCCACGGCTGCCTGAAGCTGATCAAGGGGGCGGGCATCGCCCGTCTCGTCACCCCGACCGCTGAACTTGACCTCCTGGAGGAATCATGAGCATCACTATCTCCCGGCTCCCCGAGGAGCCGGCCATCTACAGCATCGTCCTGGACGAGATGGGCGACGCCTGGCAGCGAGGTCAGAACGGCCTCTGGGGCTGTGCCATGGGCGGGGCACACTACGAGGATTGGACCTGGGGCTCCGTCCAGGAGGAGTTTGGCCCCACCACCTTCATCCACAACGGCCTGGTGGCCGACGACGCAGACGCCATGGAGGTCTGAGCATGGAACTCTGCCCCACCTGCCACCAGGAGACCCTGCCGGCTGAGCCCCCGGATGGCTCGGTCCTCCTGGACAGAGACGGTGATGCCTGGCAGCGGCGCGATGGCTCCTGGGACTGCGCCGATCACGGATTCAGTGGCTACACCTGGTCCGAGCTGCTCGGCGTAACCAACAACAATTACACCGTCATCCACACCCCTGACGATTAACAAAAGAGATGCCCCCAGTCTTCGGACTGGGGGCCTTTTTTTCGTTCCTTCTTTCTTTCTACATGTGGGAACCCCCCGTCCGCGCGACAGGGGGTTCCACAGCTCTCGGCTACTAGATGACCATGCCGAGAGATCTAAGGGGGCCCTGGCCGGTATGGGGTGGTGTGAGCCAGCGGCCAGGACCCCAACCCCAGTAGGAAGGAACTGGGGGACTGCACCCCGGAGGAGGGAGAACCAGCGGGCACCTCAACCGGGGCTGTCTGTGATGCCTCAGACGACCCCGTCCAGTTCTCTAGACTCGGCGGTCTCCACCGTTCCGCCGGCCCACACCCATGGGCCATGCGCCATACCGAGGGGTGCCGGTTTCAGGCCGTCGAAGCGCCCACCTGCTGCGGCACGCTGGAACTCCACGTACGCCTGTGCGGAGACGATGAGGCTCTGGAGCCGCTTGGAGAGGGCATCGTCCTCGACCTCCAGGATGACGTAGTCGCCGTTCCGTTTGGGCTTGAGGTGATCGACGCGGACCTTGGTCAGGAAGTCCACCCAGAACCGAGCGCTCATCATCACCAGCTCGACGGAGTCCGCCAGGTCACACATCTGAACCAGAGTGGACCTGCCGACCCGGCGAACCGCCAGGCGGGATTCGAGAGTGGCTTGTGCGAGTTCGGTCATGGCTTCTCCGTAAAGCGGCTATCCGGGTGACTCATTCGACCGTAGAAGCCTCCTGCTCAGGATCGCTAGGAAATTGCGCGAGATTGCGCGCTGTGCTTCTGGAGTGCCAACTTGATGAGATCCCGAGCGTCCTGGCCAAAAGCGGCCGAGCTCTTCAGGCGCTCAAATACGTCCGCATATACGGCGATTTCCCGGAGCTGGTTGATCGTCAACACAGCCGAACGAGTCTCGACCATCACCGTGGACTCGTCGTAGATCCAGAACCCCTCAGATGGCCAGGCATGCCGCGGCCTCATCATCGGGATGATGCCGAGGCTGAACCGCGGGGACTCCATGATGGCCAGGAGACGGTCTAGTTGCCCCAGCATCACATCAGGATCCCCGACGTACATCAGGAGAGCCTGCTCCTCTATGAGTGCGACGAACCGCTTCGTCCGCTCATACAACACCGACTGACGCTGCGCCCGAGCTGCCACAGCCTCGTCTATGTCATTGACACCGCCCAGGCGATCAGCAGTCAATGTGAGCACTGCTCGCGAGTATTCCTCGGTCTGAATGAGACCGGGCACAATGGCCGGCTCGTAGATACGGAACCGCAAGGTGTTCTGCCATAGAGGGGTGAACGATTCCTGGAAGTGCTTGAGCCCCGTCTTGGTCTTGCGCCTTAACTCGACGTACATGGCCTCGATGGTGCGTACGAGAGTCACTAGGTCGTCCTGTTGTGAGACGGCCCCGCAGTGCCGGCACCAGGAGACGATGTCCTCCTCGCTCGGCCGCTGCTTCGCGAGCTCAATACGCGACACCTTGGACGGGTGCCACCCGGCCAGGGATGCCAGCTCGCGTCCCTGGAGTCCAGCATCCTGGCGGATGTCGCGCAATCGCGCACTCAACGCTTCCAGCTTCCTATCAGGCTTGCTACTGTCCATGATCTTGGGGGCCCCGATCTCTGATAAGACATTGCATGCAATTGCGATCGTCGAGCACCAAATTGCTCGACGTCAAGAGGGCTGAGTCAAGTGGCCCCGTTAGAATCAGTTGCTACAAGCAACGGACGAGAGCGGAGGGTCATGGCTACCAAAGTCATCCAGGTCTGTGATTGGCACGACGACGAGGACGTTGAGGCCCCCTACCACAACGAGTGGACCAACCCCAAGGGCGAGCACCGGCAGAACGATCTGTGTCAGACGCACCAGATGGACTGGACGGAGGCATGGGAGGTTATCGACAGAAGCTCCACTGAGGTACCAGCGAGCGCCGCGGCCTCCAGGCCGGCCCGCAGGAAGTCCGGCAGCTCCAGGACCACCGGCCCGAGTCAGCAGGCCATTATCAAGGCGTGGGCACGTAGCGTGGGCCACGAGGTGAAGGGCTCCAGGGTGCCCTTCAACATCGAGATGGAGTGGAAAGAGGCTGGGAGCCCCAACCTCTTGGAAGGTCAGTCGTAGCGAGTGCCGCTGTCAATCGGCCTTCCGCTGGCCGGAATCGCCCATCTTGGGGGTAAGGGTTAGCTAACCTCTCAATTCCGTAAAACCGCTCATATATATCGGTAGCATGCGTAATAATCGTGTAAATTTTGACCATGAGTAGCGCACAATCCGAACAGCCCCCCTCGTCCCAGGGGCCCCGGAACCCACTCGGCCCCGTTGGGGAGCTGGAAGTGCTGACGCCCCATGCCTCCGAGATGCATATCAGTCGTCAGCAGTACACTGACGGTTACATTTACGAGTACCAGATGCCGAGAGGGATGCTCCTTAACCCCCGCAACGCCTACTACGCCATTCCGTTCTTCAGCGCAAGGGTCCTTCGGACCTATGAGGAGGGGAATTTTGCCTACGTCAGCGTCTGGGTGTCCGACGAGGAGTCACTGGTCTACGACAGGGCGTATAGAGAGGCCGCGGATCTACCCGATACCGCGTATGACGCTGGCCCACTTGGTGAGCCAGAGGAGCTCCACGTCGGAGATCATGTCCGAGTAGCTCGGGAACGTTACAAAACCGGCTGGGTCTACCTTGTGGAGGTGCCGCTCGGCCTCCCCTGGCCGAGCTCCCATGCCGTTCCCTGCCTCACTCCTACCAGGATCGCTCCTGTCATCGCGATTGAGCCGGCCGGGTCGTCATTCGTGGCCAAGTTCTGGGTCGCGGACGGTCCGAACGTTCCCAGGGCTGTCGTAAGCAAGAACTGAGATCCGATATGCCCCCGAATCAGACCCAGCCAGAATCCGGAGGGGCCCGATACGGGGCCCCCGTCGCACGGATTTCAGAGGCAGTTTCCGGGTCGGCGACATGACCCACCTACCTCAGGACAACTAACCCCGCTCCGGGGCCCAGAAGGGCCCTACGAGCGGGGTTTTTGGTGTTCCGGGGAATAACTACCAACCTGGTCTCCAAAGGCCGGCTACGGCCATTTCAGCGCGTTCCCAGACTTGTACTTGATCGTAAGAGGCAGACCCTCCGGGCTCGCGCGCGGGCGTATGTATGCACCCCCCCACCCCCCGCTGACCTGCGCGGACGCCCCCGGATGGGTCGCCCACGGTGCCGGGCAGAAAGAAACAAGAAAGCCCAGGTCAGAGACTTCTTTCTTCTCACTGCGCAGCGTGGCCCAAGTGCCGAGCTTCCAAGATCTTTTAACTTTCTGTTTGCCCAGCTCAACGCACCTAAGCGCCCCTCTATCAGGCTGGTAGCTCGCTGCCCTGGCTTGCGCTACCAGGCCACTACTGCCAAGCTGTTGCCACACCGCAAGACGCACCGCCCAGCACCACCGGGCAGCGCACCTAGCGGGGGAGTTGCGGCACCTACCAGCCTCCTGTAGGGTGGTGGCACACCGCAGCACCGGAGCAAGGCCCTTGACGACCCGGCCAGAGTGCAGGCGAGGGGGCCAACAGCACCGGAGCAGCGGAGTTGCCAGCGCAGCAAGAGGCTGGTAGCGTAGCTCTCAGCACCACCGCACCACCGCACGACCCGCCCAGCACGACGGGGCGGGGGGAGAGTTGCCAGCCCGAACATGAGGCTGGTAGCCTGGCTCCCAGCAAGACCGCAAGACCGCACCACCGCGACACCAAGTCCGCTCCCCTGTGAACACACGGGCGGCGCGGCGGGCCGACAGCCCGCCGGTGACCCTCACTGCCCAGCGCGCCGAATGCGACGGCGACGGGGCGACGGAAGCTCGCACCACAGCGAGTGCCCGCTAGCGCCACTTGAGAACTGAAGAGCCCGGATCACCGGGCGGGGAACTGCGCCTAAGGCGTGCGTTCCGAGCACCCACCGTGCTAGCTGGCTCGACCAGTCGGGAAGTGGGTGTGAGGTTCGTGCCACCTGGGAGGCGGTGAGCCGCACGGGGTTTGGGTTGGAGATTGAGCCTGACTCGACGGTTCGGAAACCGAGAGAGGCCAAGCCCGGCAACAGGCCGGTGCGAGCGCGATGTAGGTCCGGGGTACTTGCTACCTGCCCGGCGCGCGGACACCTTGGGCCGGGTGCGGCTGCACTGAGAGAGCGATGCCTCAGGTCCGAGCAAGAGGGGAAGCAGGTCCCGCGAGGGGTCTGCGGTAACGGCAAGAGATCTCGCCGTCGCCTACGGCGACGGATACGAAAAACGCGGTGCGGGAGTGGTTTCCCGCACCCCACCGCCGCCAGGCGGTGGTCACGGGATCGCACGCCTCGTGCGGTCCTCTGGCCACAACTGGAGGTACACATGCTCCGCAAGCTGCTCATCGCCACCGGGCTGGCCCTGGTGGTCGTCGCCGGTTCGGCGGGTACGGCCGAGGCCAAGCCCACCAAGCCTGCCAAGCCCACCGTGGCGTATGCGGCCCACGGCAAGGTCGCCCAGCAAGCGTACTGGGCACTCAGCTACAACCACCCCGGCGTGATCCTCTGCGTCACCAAGGGGGACAAGGCCGAGGCGGTCTACAAGGTCCAGAAGTACGCCAAGTCGCACCGCAAGCTCGGGTACTACTGGGGCGGCCGGGCCGCCGCCAAGTACGACCGGCTGTGCAAGCGCTAGGGGGTACGCGGTACCCCACCACCGCCGCCAGGCGGTGGCTCTGGGATCACGAACTCGCGTGGTCCCTGGGTCACAACTGGAGGTCCAGATGTTCGACGTCCTGACGCTCACCGAGCAGCGAGAGTTCCGCGCCACCCTCCACGACGCCCTGTCACGGGCGTCTGAGGTGGCCGTAGAGATGCACCTGGAGACTGGCGGCCCCGAGGGGGCCATGCCCTGGGTAGAGACCTGGGGTGAGCTGGCCGATCTGTACTGGGATGTGGCCTAGCCCTATGCCCACATGCATGAGGTTGGTAGTTCGGGAGGTTGGTATGCAGCACAACACGGCGCTCTCACTGAGGTGCGGGTGCAGGGTCCTGGTCGCGGACCAGGGGAAGGTCTTCGGCGGGTTCATCCGCAAGTGCGACCAGGCTTCGCAGTACCTGGCCTGGGCCACCGAGGCGGAGACCTTGGTTGAGGCACGGCACTACGAGCGGGAAGCGCTGCGGCACGCACTGTCCCACGTCGCGGTCTAAGTACGGGAAACCGCTTCGGCGGTGGCCTCGGGGTTCGCACCTTGCGAGCTCTCAGGTCACAACTGGAGGTTGACGATGTCGGTCTGTTTCACTGCGGAACTGCACCTGCCGGGCTTTGACGACACGGCCACGGTTGAGATGTTCCAGCGCGATGGCGAATGGTGGGTCACGTCGAAGGGCGCGATGGTCAGCGCGGACGACACCTGCACCTGGGAGAACACCCCGCGAACCTACCCCTCGGCGATCGATGCGTTCCGGGTACTTAGCTCGGAGATCGATGACCTACTGGGTGTCGGGTTCACCCGCAAGTCCGAGGTCTGGACGGGGGTCTAGCAGGTACACCGCTTCGGCGGTGGTCTCGGGATCACACGAAGTGTGGTCCTCAGATCACATCCGAGAACTCGCCGGCACCCAGGGCACCCTTGTGCCCTGAGCCAGGGGTTTGGTAGCGCAGGAGGTAAGCATGCTCGGGTTTGGTGGCAACGCCATGGGCGGGACGACTCTGACTGAGGACGGCAACGTCGTCGGGTTCACCATGAAGTCTGGCCGCTACTACGTGGCGTACATGGCCAAGGGAGACAACGTGTCGTGCCTCGGGTCGTCGTTCGGTTCGGATCGTGAAGCGGTCGGCAGGGTCATGGCACGTCGGCACGCAGTTTCGGCTGCCCGCAACTAGGAGATTGGTAGCGATGAACCAGTTCATTCTCAAGTGCGAGATCCCCGGTCGGGGTCTGTTCCAGATGCACACCTACACGATGGATCTCATGATCGCTCGGTACCTGCCGGACAACGTTGCGGGTCTGTGCCAGACCATCGACGACATCTGGCGTCTGGGCATGGGGCAGACGGTTGAGGTCCCCGCCCGCGAGGAGATTCACACCGTCACGGAAGCCCTGTTCGTCATAGCCGAGCTCACCGGCTACGGCGTCTAGCGCAGCCAGCTCTTAGGCCGGTGCAGACCTAGGCGCGACCCAACGGGTTGCGTCGCTGGTCTGTGTCCGTACCCATCGAAGGGACCTAGGGGCACCCATCCCCACCCACCACAAACAGGGAGACACCCATGCTCGGAATCAAGACGCCCAAGGGCTGCATCTTCGATCACTCCAACATCAGGTACGAGCAGATCGACTCGGGTCTGTACGAGGTGAAGCAGGCCGTGAGGTCCGCAGACAGCCTCAAGCCGATCCGGTGGGAGCACATCGGTTCGGTGTGCAAGGGCGAGGACGGCTGGGAGATCAGCCCGGCCGGTGACATCGAGTGGCTCCCCGGATTCAAGTCCAGGGCTCTCGCGTCCGACTACCTCATCTCGTGGAACGTCTGAGAGGACACAGGTATGAAGAACGAGGCTTTCCAGATCCTGCTTGACGCCGGGATCGTGACGGAAGACAAGCTGATGACCGCGCTTCATGGCGGTAACACTCTCACGATCTCGGGTCCGTGGGAGGGTTCGGACTACTCGGGCAGCGACTGGCAGGAGTCGAATCACCGTTCGCTGGCTCGGGACTACAAGTCCCTGCTGATCTGCCACGACAGTGCGTATGGCCATTGCGAGTACTGGCTTGAGATTGACCCCCGTGAGTTCGGCAAGGGTTCGGTTCGTGATGAGGCCAAGGGCCTCGCCGAGGTCCTCGCCGGTCTGGTGCATGAGTACCCGATCTACGACGAGGACGACAACTATCGGTTGATCGAGGAGCGTGCCGAGGCCGCTTGGAATCAGTACCTGCGTTCGGATCTCTCGTCCAAGATCTGGAAGCTGACTGAGGCGGATATCAGCCTCGACGACATGCACGACAAGTTCCGGGAGCTCTTGGGTGAGCATGAGATCTGGCCCGAGGCCGAAGGGCACCGGGACGTGTCTTTCCCTGGCATCAACGACCCAGAGTTTCAGCGGGATCTGATCCTGGCCGCGCTGCGGAATGGCGGTCTGGACACGGACGACATGAGCGACTTGACCCATCTCGGATACGAGTTGGTCGGTACGTGGATGGCCGAGGATTACGCCTGGGTTCACCCCGATCAGATGGCCCTGGACCTGGCCGGCGTCTGACGCCCGAGGCATAACCATGCCCCAATTCAGGAGATTGGTAGCTATTTGAAGCCACGCTGTTCAGCATGCGGTGTGATCCCCGTACGAAACCAGGGGGACATGTGCGCCGACTGTCGAGAGCAGATCCGAAAGGGATCTGACGACCTGCTGAGAGACCTCAAGAAATAGCAACCAATCCAGCCCCTAGCTCGGTATAGCCGTGTCTGCCCATCGAGGCGGCTAGGGGCACTCACTCTGTCTCCACATTCACAGCAAGAAAGGCGGCTTTGCCGTGCTCATTCCCATTAACCCCGATGGGCCAACGTTCGCCAGGTACACAACCAACGTCCTCACGGTCTGGGATTCCGCAACCGTTGACCAGCGTGCCCGAGGTATGGCCTGGTATCGCAGCGCGAATCAGCTTGCCTACATGATCGCCGAAGGCAACATCAAAGCTGGTGCAGGTGTGATCGCTGCACTGTCCGCGAACAAGCGTTGGGCGACCAACGTCAACCTCGCGACTCGGGCATTCAAGTCTGGTAAGCCATCTGGTCACTTCGGTGACGCGCTTACCAAGGCGGCTCGGATCATGGCCGGTGAGGATCCGGAAACGGTTCTTCCGATGGACATCAAGACCGGTCAGTTCTACCGGTGCATTGCTGATCCGACCGATCCCATGCCGGTTTGCATTGACCGGCACGCCCACGACATTGCCGTGGGTGAGAGGTACGGGGCCGAGCCCCGTGGCCTTAACGCGAGAGGCCGGTATGCGCTTTTGGCGGACGTCTACAGGGCCGCTGCATGGCAGCTCGGGGAGCTTCCCCAGACGGTTCAGGCCGTCACCTGGGTTTCGTGGATCGAAAGGAAGTCGCAGTGATCAAGCGTCTCAAGGCGAGGCTCGCTGACAAGGCTCTGGCCCTGGTGCTCAACCGCATTCAAGCGGTCGCCTACACCGACCAATGGGGAGGGGTATTCAACTGCCTCACCTGCGGCGAGATGGTCTACGGGATCGATGAGGGCGATTACCTCGAATGCATCGCGGCGCGTTCATTCGACCACAAGTGCAAGGAGAGCAAGTAGTGGAGTGCGACGTCTTCTTTTGCCCGGAAATCGGTACGCACAAAGCTCGTGTACGCCTCCCGGATCTCGACGATGTCACACCGGAATACCTCCTGTGCGCGGGGCACGCGACCGGCGAACTCACTCTAAATGGCCACATCATCAGCGCAGAGAGGATCTGAAATGAGTACCACTACCCACCGCCCCATTCACGCAATCGCGGCGGACATTCGTTCCGCCTGGCCGAAGGTCTACTTCGGTGCGGTCCCCTACCTGGACGCTATGCGTTCGCTGGACAAGGTCACGGATATGTACGGCTACGACGATGCCGATTCCATCATCCGGTATTTCCTGTCGAATGCGTCCACGTTCCGTGGCCAGCGTGCGAGGGAAATCAAAGCCGAATTGAAGGCTCTCATTAGCTGATCGGAAAGGTTGGGTCTGGCACCCTTCGGGGTGCCTTGCCGAGCAATTCCGCTCGTAAATGAAAGGCACGGGAATGCTTCTTACTTCTTCCCCCGTCATGCAGTCCACCGTATCGGTTCACTTCTGGAACCTGGCCGCCTACGTCGGCGGCAACCTGGTCGGCGGGTGGGTTGACCTGGACGAATGCGCGAACTTGGACGACTTCAAGGCGAAGGTTGCCGAGGTCACTAGGAATGCCGACGAGGTTTTGCTGGGGGACTACGACAGCGAATTCAGCATCGAATTTCGCGAATACCAGAGCCTCGAAAGCGTTTGGGAGATTCACGAAAAGCTCTCGGAGGTTGACTCCGATAATCGCCAGGCATTTGCTGACTACCTCGCATATGTCGGAGGTGTGAATTACCTCGATGAGGCCGTCTCGAATTTCGAGGACCGATACAGGGGTGAATACGACAGCATGGAGGACTTTGCCTGGAAATACACGGAGGGGTTCTCCGACGAAGGAATTCCGAACATTCCCGGCTTCCGTATCGAGGTGGACGTAATCGCCTGGGAGCAAGACTTCTGGATCTCTGACCACGGGCACGTCTTCGACAGCCACTAGTCCGTTTGGATTTGGCGGACAGCTAATCCTGTCCGCTTTATCGAAACTGTCTCGTGTCCGAAAAGCGAAAGGTAATGGCATGTACGTCTGGCGAGTTGCGCACCAGCAGGAAACGTACGAAGGGTTCCCCTCGGGGCCGTACGTGTTCAAGGGAATGTCACAAGCGGTCTACGCGGCGACGTCAAAAATGGCTAACTCGCATTCGTGGGACGACGAGCACCCGCCGCCGTCCAGGGACGGACGCCTGAATGGCATCAACGACTTCGAGCGGTGCGGATTCGACTCTGTTCTCGCATTGTGCACGTGGTTCAAGGGCTGGGAGAAGGCCCTTCATGACGCCGGTTTCATCATCTACAAGTACGAGGTTTCCGACTTCGCTGCCCGCGTCGGCGACTACGGACAGACCGTATTCGACACTCACTGGGCTACTCCGATAGGCACCATGCACTTCTTCCCGGTAGGGGTCTGACATGCAACTCACCATTGACCAGCTAATCGAGCTTCGCATTTGCCTTAGCCAAGGGGTCAAGGACTACGAGCGTGCTATCGCACGGGGCAGCGACAGCGGAATCATCGTGAATGCCCTGGAGCAGCGTAGAGAGCTGCTCGAACTCCTCAGCTACGGCAAGGCCATTCAGGTACAGACCTACGCGGAAATGGCGTACAGCAAGTGAGCTCGAACTATGAGGAGACCATGACCATGACCGACGCTCTTTCCCGCGCCGTCCACGTTCGCCAGTGGTACAAGGACGTCGGCGCGAATGATGGTGAGGACGATGGCACCGACGCCGCCGACATCATCGCCGACCAGCTCCGGATGTTGCCCCCTTCGGTTTGGGAGCAGGTTCTCGGCAAGGCCGTGATGCACGCTCACGAGGAAATCCACGGCTGGGGAACCGCCCGGTCCGACTCCGTATGGATCTCCGGTCTGGAGTACCGCAATGCCGGTTAACCCGTTCCACATCAACGAGCACACGAACGACATCGGGGATTGGTGCCCTTGGTCGGGCACCCCCGCCACGGAAGACGACATACACGACGAAGAGTTTTCCTGCCCGGCTACGTGCCGGGCTTCCGGAGTCGAGGAGGATCGTAATGCCGGTTAAGAGCCCTGAGGTTCGCCACATCATCCGTATGGCCGTCGAGCAGAAGGAGGTCTACGAGTTTGATCTGGACGTGTCCGAGATCGGTATCCCTCCCGAGATCCTCGGGAAGCCGGATGACATCTACGACTGGATCGTAGAGAACGACAGCACCTGGGTTGACTACCTCAACAACCAGAGCTTCGTGGGTGCTGAGGATCGCCTCATCACTCAGGCGTCATTCCTCGCCGTGCGGGATACACCCGAGCGCAAGGTCGAGACATACGTCTGCGACTGGTACTCGGAAAACGGGGATATGGATCCGGTCATCATCGTGGCCACATTCAAGGACGGAACTCCCCGGCCGTTCGATGAATGCCCGGAAGTGCTGGCCGCGTTCCGGGAGAAGTTCGAGGGTTCGGGTATCGACAATGGCCCCATCAACTTCCTCAGCGATTACATCTACGTCGTCGTCACGATGACCGGGGATACCTCGCATCTTCTGGAGACCGCCAACAGCAACCACTTCCTGCGCGTTCACGTTGGGAGTGCGAATGTCTGAGACCTCCGTATACACCGTCACCATCTCGGGCCTGGAGCGTGACGAAGGGCATGCGCCTTTCGTCTGGGTGGTCACGGAATCGGAGCCGGAAAACGCCATCGGCAAGGCTCTGGGTATCCACGCCCAGATCATGGAGGAGTCCGCACACAGCCTGGTCGTCGAGAGCTGGCACGTAGGTATGCCCGTGGACGGCTTCTGGAACGACTACAGGGCCGCATAGCGGTTGGGCCTGGCCCTCTTCGGAGGGCCTTACCGAACCTCTACAAGCACCCACACCCATTGAAGGGGTTTCACCATGGAAGAAAACAAGACGATGCGCCGTGTTCGCCTGCTCATCGCCAAGGCGGAGGGTACGGACAACGCCGAGGAGGCCAAGACGTTCATGTCGGCGGCCATGAAGCTCATGGCCAAGCATGGCATTGAGCGAACGATGCTGAAGGACCCGACGAAGCGTGAGGAACTCACAAGCGTCGTCATCGAGGTTCACGCCCCCTACGCTCCCGAGAAGCGAACGCTGCTCAACCAGATTGCCCGCAACTCGGGGGTCTACGGGTACACCGACGTGGGCATTCGGAAGCAGCGCAACTCCAAGAGCTTCTTCTACGTCCTCGGGGGCTACCCGTCGGATATCGAAGAGATTCAGATGCTCTTCACCTCGCTGCTCTTGCAGTCCGCGAACGAGCTGGCGCGTGCGGTTGAGGGAGTGAGCTTCTACCTGAACGGTCCGACCCTCGCCGCGTGGAAGCGCACATTCCTCATGGGGTACGCCGCCGAGGTTGGGCGAATGATCCGGGAAGCCCGTGAGAGGGCTGTCGCGGATACGCCGAACAGTACTTCAACAGCGGTTGCCCTGGTCGATAAGCAGGCGATCGTCAAGCGATACGTGACCGAGGGTATAAGCCTTCGGAAGCCCAAGCGGAAGCTCTCCGGAAATGGCTATCGAGAGGGTCAGATTGCCGGTAAGCGCGCCGACCTTGGCGGTACAGCGGTTGGGCCTCAAGCAGCCCGTGTGCTCCATTCCTGACCGGTAGCGGCTGGGTTCGGGGCCCTTCGGGGCCCTCTGCCGAACCTCTACCTGGGCAAACAAGCATTAGGAGATACGCATGATCTTCCGTCGAATCCCTCGCGTCCCTGACGGGTGTAAGCGGCCTCAATTCCGCAAGTGGGAAATCGTGGAGCGACGTAAGAACCCTACGCCCAACTGGCAGATTCTCAAGATCGAGTGGGACGAAGAGGGCAGCCCCATCTACAAGGTCCGTTGGTACAACTCCCTGGCCTTCTTCACCGGGGATTGGGTTAGAGAGCGGGATCTCTACCGGCGTCGGTAATTCGCCCGCCTGCGTCCGCCTTCTTTCTTTCTTCTTCATCAAGCACGGAGGTCTATTCGCCATGTCCGAAACTATGAGCAACCGGGTTCCGGTTGCCGACCCAGCCATGTTCGTCGGGCCTGTCGGCAAGGCCATGGTCGAGGAGCTGGACCAGTACACCGAAGGGGCCAAGGTCGGGGTCCTGGTAACGCTCCTGGCTGGTCTCTCAGCCGCCGTTGGCAACCTGCCAGGTGTCGGTACGGGTAAGGGCTCGATGCCCTTGTCATTCTGGCCAGTGTTGGTCGGGCCCACCGGCCTGGGCCGCAAGGGCACGGCCACGGCCATCGCCATGAAGGTGATTGCTGAGGGCTTCGGGGACTTCGCAGAGCACAGCGTGGTCTACGGCTGCCCGGCCACCGGCTTGGGTTTCGCCTCGGAGCTGTCCGAGAGGGCAATCCGAGGGGTTGCCACGCCGATGATGTTCGTCGAGGAGGAGATGGATGCCTTCATCACGAACAGCAAGCGCGACTCCAAGATCGGTACGTACCTGCGTAAGGCGTGGGACGGCTCGAACATCGCGCACCGCACGAGCCAGACCGACCTGGTCATCAAGAAGCCACACGTTGCAATCGTGGGCCACATCCAGCCGAAGAACTGGGGTGCGATCTCCGGGTCTAAGGACGCCACGGGCGGCACCTACAACAGGTTCTTCCCGGTCTGGGTGCTCCAGTCCAAGAAGCTGCCGGTGTTCGCAACGGTCGACCCGACCGAGGTCATCAAGAGGCTGGGCACTCGACTCGGCCAGATCCTCAAGTTCGCTGGTGAGGTTACGGATCTCATCGTCCCGGATGACGTGGCCAGGGTCTTCGAGCATAAGCATCGAGAGATCTGCGATGCGCTCACAACAGGCTCGGAGGAGCTCGGCCAGTACACCGAGCGGGCCATGGCGTACATGATCCGGATCGCCGGTCTGTACGCGCTGGCCGACAAGCGTGACGTCCTGAAGATCCAGGACTTCGATGCAGCGCTGGCTCTGGTGCAGTACATGGTCGCGACCGTGACGTACACGCTCCCCGAGGCCGAAGCAGCAGGTGACGACGTGCCGGCTCGGGTCCTGTCCTTCATCCGCGAGGCGGGGGACCAGGGTGTGACCTCCTCCGAGGTTGCCCGGAAGTTCCAGCGTACGAGGGCTGCGGAGATCCGGGCCATCGTGGAGTCCTGCGCCGAAGTCCAGGCCCGCAAGATGCGTTCGGAGGGCGGACGCCCCGCAACCCTCTTCGTCTGGGTTGAGGACTCCGAAGAGGACGCCCAGGAGCTTCTCGCCGCCTGACCCACACAGACACCCGAAGGGACTGCTCATGAGTGAGCTGGAGATGCTGACCACCCCCGAGCTGCGCGCCGGGGACCTGGTCATCACGTTCGGCATGTACGTACGGCTCCCAGATGAGCCGCGGGTCTACCAGAACAACGGGACGGTCTACGCCTGGGACGGCACCGTCGAGAACCTGGACGAGGTCCTGGCGAACGGGTTCGTACCTCGGTCGTTCCTGTCCGAGGAACGCTGGGACGACGCCAAGGGCTGGGTTTACGAGCTGACCGGCCGCTGGGTCATCCAGGGCAACGAGCTGGCCTCCTGGTGGGTTGAGCGCAGGTAGCCCTTCGCTCTAGCCGAAGTCCCCGACCAGCCAGCGTACGAGCCAGATAGCCAGCGTCAGCACGCAGAAGAGTGCCGCCCCAAATAGGGCTCGGATCAGAAAGTCCTCCACGAGCCCAGACTACCCATCCCGGAGGACATCGGTAGATCGAGCACTCCTGGTCGCGCACGGGTTTCGGTCCGTGTGTGGCCAAGGTCGCTCGGCCCGCGGCCTACACCACCAGAAGAGGAGAACGCATGCCGTACGTCGATCTGGACCCGTACACCATCCCCGACGCAGCGAAGCTCTCCGACGGCTCCTACGAGCTGGAGTTCGAGGGCTACGACAGCGACGGCCGAGAGGTGACCGTGGGGGTCTCGATCCCGGCTGGCACCTGGGAGCAGTTCAAGACGAACATCGCCGCTGCCTGACCTAGCCGTATGACTCTGGCCCCGGCCAACCGGCCGGGGCCTTCGCATGGAAGGAGACAGCATGTCTGGCTGCGGTACGTCCCTCAAGGGTCGAGCCATCGTCGAGGTCTACGAGAACGGGATGAACGTCCAGGACTACGACCACTGGGTGAAGAACTACATCAGCGTTCACCGGAGCGTGGCCGAGGGCGCGATCAAGCCTGAGTTCGCCAACTGGCCGGAGGTCCAGTTCTACATCAAGATGGCGGGCGGGTTGGACCTGGACCCGGTAGAGCTTCGCCGTGAGGAGCTGCCGGATGGCACGGTCAAGGTCACCTGGTGGCACTGGGACCACTACGAGGACGACGAGGTCCCCTACACGATCAAGAGCGAGCCGCTGGCGTTCGAGTACGACCCGTACGAGGGTCTGGAGCGCTTCACGCTGACGGCTGTGCGGCGTGAGTCCGCCGACGACCCCATCCCAGATAGCTGGAACGGGACTCTGATGTTCAGCAAGGAGTGTCCGCTCTGGGGTCGGCCAGCGGCTCCGGGCATGTGGGATTGGTTCGATTCCCACACGATCGAGGTCAAGGTCTCGGGTGACCTCCTGGTGACGCCGTTCGGCGAGGATCCGGGTGTGGTGGACCCCATCGCTACCCGCGAGATCGCGGTCAGGAGGGCCGCTTGAACCACTACGGAGCGGCTGAGGCGGTCCGGAAGCAGCTCGACTCAATCGGCTGGTTCTCATTGCTTCGGTACAGCGTCAACGCTACGGCGATCCACCTCCGGACTCACAGCGAGCCCGTCTGCATCTTGGTGACGGACGGGCCTACCGTTTCGGTATTGGTCGGAGCTCCGAGCCCGGACAAGGAGATCCTGACTTTCTCCAGCCCTGAGAGTGCTGTAGCACACCTGCGGAAGTTGGACGAGACCCACTAGCACGCCGGTATGGGCCCGTGGGGGAGACCTTGCGGGCCCTGACCCGATTCCCTAGGCCGAAGTTGTCGTAGGCGTCGGCTACCCTCTCGGGCCATGCGTACAAAGGCGTGGTTATCCCTCGGAATCGTGGCCGGCGTGGCGATGAGCGGATGCTCGGCGTCGGACGACGACCTGAGGCGAAGCCGGTTCTACGTAGACGGATCCTCCGCCGCCACCATCCTCACGAGCAAGTCTCTGGAGACGACCAGGAAGTTCTCCTCTTGCGAGCAGGGGTTCGTGCACATGTACGAGATGGACGGTCTCAAAGACTTCGCCAAGCCCCAGAGCGACGAGGATAAGGACGCGTTCATGCTCGGGTGCAACGAGGGTCTCAAGACCCAAAAGTGACACAACGCAAAAAGGCCCCCTCCGTGAGGAGGGGGCTTCTTACTTCTTCAGGCGAGGGTCACTCGCTGGTGGCGGACTTGTCGTTGTGCAGGTACGAGATGACAGCGGTCAGGACGGCCTGGCCGACGGACAGGCCCAGAAGCCTCCAGTCGATCTCAGCGCCGATGGTCAGCGAGGCCAGGACCCCACCGACAGCGACCAGGACGGACACCAGGGCACCCTGGAAGCCGGTCCTCTTGGCCCGGTAGGCAGCGTTCGCGGGGTTGGTAACAGCCACGTCTTTTGTCTCCTCTGTCTCTTCGAGCAGGTGATCGTCGAAGACCCCGTATGGGTCCTCGGGGGCAAGGGGGTAGGCAGGCAGGTCGCTGGTGTGGGTGGTCTCGGGCACGAAGTAGTGCTCGAAGAACGGGTCCAGCTCGGGCTCGGGCAGAGGCTCGGACACCAGCAGCACGTCCTGTGACGGCTGGGGCTTGAGGTCCTGGGGCCTCTGCTGGTCCAGCAGGGCTTGGAAGCTGGCAGCGAACTCAGCGGTATCCACGGAAGCTCCTCACAGGCCCAGGGCCTTGTAGGTGTCGGCACCGGCCAGGCCATCAACCGTGAGGTGATGGCGGGCCTGGACGTCCATGACCGCGACGGTCATGTAGGAGCCCCACTTCGAGCCGGGCTTGAGGTAGGTGTAGCCCTTGGCGATGAGCCGGTCGCGGAGCAGCTTCACGTCTGCGCCTTCGCTGCCGAGCTTGAGAGTGCGGTTCAGCTTGACGGCCGGGCGCGGGGCCGGCTTCGAGGCCGGCGTAGGCCGCGCAGCAACCGCTTTCCCGCGGCCTTCTCCCGCCGAGAGCTTGGCCCAGGTGTTCTTGCCGATGACGCCATCGGACTCCAGGCCGTGATGGTCCTGGAAGACCTCCACCGCGTGCTGGGTGGCGGGTCCGAAGTCCCCATCGACGACGAGCTTCCAGCCGAAGGAGTTGAGCAGCTTCTGAGCTGCCTTGACCTCGGCTCCCCGGTCGCCCAGGCGCATCAGGAAGCCGGGGTACGACTTACCATCCCAGGGCTTGTCAGGTGCGTCGTTGGAGTTGCTGTAGCGGGGCCTGACGAAGCCGTAGATGCGGCTGTTGCCTCGGGAGATGGTCTTGCGGTAGCAGCCGTCTCCGTTGCCCTGGATGCCACGCTCATCGGATCCGGAGGTATTGCCACCGATGGTCGTGATCGAGCTGGAGCTGACCTTCGTCACGAGCTCGACGTGGTAGATGCCGCTGGAGCCCCCGTTGGAGCTGTAGAGGACTAGGTCCCCGACCTTGGGGGTCTTGTACCAGCGCCCGCGGCTCTTGGCCCAGTTGTACTGGGTGATGGTGCTTGCCGTGTGTGGGTAGTCCACGTTCGGCCGTAGGCCGATGGCTTCCAGCCAGACTGACGTGGCTGCGGCGCACCAGGGGTAGCCGTAGCCCTTGCCGGGGTAGCCGGGGATCTTGCCAAACTCACGGGTGATGGGCACCAGGTTTGAGCCGGGCGGCTTCTCCTTCATGCCGAGGTCGCGCTCTGCCTCGGCCACCACCTTGGATGCGGTCGTCAAAGGACCTCCAAAGGAAAGAGCCCCGCCGTATGGCAGGGCCCAGGGATGGACTTCTTACTTCTTGTTCAGGGGGTGAAGAACTGGATAGCGCCGAAGACGCCGGTGATGACCACGACCACCGTGGTCATGATGGTGAGAATGAACCGGGTACGGTCCTTGAGCTGTTCGTTGGTCACCGCGGACTTGTCCATCTCGCCCTTCCAGTCCTCCAGCTCATTGACGCGGAGCGTGAGGTCAGCGTGCTTGCTGTCCCACTGATCGAGGCGCAGAAGGATGAGGGCGTTCTGGCCATCGATCTTGGCGAAGCCAACCTCCACGCGGCTCTGGAGCCTCTCCATGGCGATACCGAGGCTCGGATCGGTGTTGGTCACGCCCAGTCCCCGATGAGCGGCATGGAGAAAGTGGCGTGCAGGAACCCGTTCACCTTGATACCTGACGGGCACGCCTTCAGAACGAAGCTGGGCATACCGTCGGTCTGAGTAGCCGTGATCCAGGCGGTCGTGTTGGTGCCGGCCGTCGTCACGGTGGGGAGGCTTACGACTGCGGGGTACGGGTAGTTGTTCCTGAACTCGGCACCCGCAGGCAGCACGATGTTCTTCATCAAGACGATGGGGGTTGCGCCCCACGCCATAGGCGCGAAGTCGGTCAAGAGCCTCTGCATACCGATCGTGACATGCAAGTACCGGTCGAAGACGTAAGCATTCGAGATGAGGGTCGCGCCGGCTGGGCTGTTCAGGTTCCAGTTCGCGGTGTTTTCCAGCGTGAACGTGAGGTCACGCATGAGCTGCCCGTTGCTCATGGTGGTGTTGATCTCGGAGACGTTGGTCTGTAGAGCCGAGACCGAGCCGTCGAGGGTGTCCAGGCGTGTGCCATGTCCGGTCAGACTGGTGTCGTGTCCGTCGAGGCGGGTGGTGATCTCCGGGGGGATGTCGTTGGTGAAGACCTCGCGGGCCGAGATCCACTGACCGGCCTTGCCGATGACCAGTCGAGAGCCCGTGGCGTCCACACCCAGCTCGCCATCGGCCGGGGCCGGCTCGAAGCCGGGCTCCTCGAACCTCAGCGGCCGGATGCTCTGAGAGAGGAACCAGCGGCGGTCTACGATCCGGTCGACGCCGATGTCCTGCTGGACATCCACCTGGAACAGGGGGATCTCCGTGGTGGGATCGTTGAGGACTACCTGCCATGAGCCGGAGGCGTTAGTCACACCGTTCTTGATCTGGACCAGCCTGAACTCTCCGAGGACCTCGTCCACCTTGAGCACGACCAGGTCGCGGCGCATCAGCCGGCCTGTGCCGTCGTCGGCGAAGTCCAAGCCCGTGATGTCGAGCGAGAAGTCCTTCGGAGTGGTGAGCTCGTAGTAGAAGCCGTTGATGGTGGCGTGGCCGGGCTGGACGGTGACCACCGTCTCAGAGGCTCGCACTCCCGTCAGCCCCGTGTTGCCGGCCGAAGGCGTGCCGGTATAGGGCATACCAGCCACGCCGTTGGACTGCCACGTCTGGGCCATGGTCTTCCAGTGGTGCTGGGTGACAACCTGGCCCGCGCCTTCGGCGAAAGGCCAGCCGTGCTCACTGGGGTTTACGCTGCCTGCAAGAATCAACGCCCTCGCCTCTCGTGGTTGGGAGTGTTATCGATCAGTGGTCGGCCCACCACAGCGTGCTAGGGCCGGACCATTCGGTTGTCTGGCCATTGAGCTGGGCTCGGGCTCGGTAGGCGACAATCCACACCTCGGAGTAGGGGCCGCGCTCGAACTCGTAGATGCGGGTCTGCCAGCGGCCATCCGCCCCGACCGTGCATGACGCGGGGGTGTTCGGCGTTATCGTCTCCTCGCCTTCGCTCCCGGAGCTGGTGTGGGCGGCCTGGAATTCGATGACGGAGCCAGGGGTGCCACTGCCGTACAAGGTCACCCATGTGTTGAGGCGCATGATCCCGTCAGGGAACGGGCTGTTGGGCCCGAGGATGAAGGGAATGCTGGGGGGCTCGGGCTCCTCGCCTCCGGTCTCGCCCATGTTGAAGTACTGGAGGTACTCCTCCGATGGGCGGTACTCCTGGAACCTGCGGGCGCGGAGATCCCATTTCGTGCCCAGGGGGTACGACGTCTCGTCCGTCAAGATCGAGGACACCCAGGAGCCGTCCTGCTGAGGCAGGACGAAGCCGCCCTCTGTTCCGATGAGCCTCCAGGGCTCGGGGATTTCCGCGGCTTCCGGCCGCTCACGGATCTCTAGGAGAATCCACTCCGAGCCGTCCACTGCCAGCGGGGTGCTGTCTGTGGCGCTGCTTACGTAGATCGTCTCGCCAGGCGTGAACACCGTAGCGCTGCTCGTGGGGTCCTCGGCCGGGGGTGGTGTGGGGTTGGCCTTGATACCCCAGCTCATTAGGTGCCCGTGGAAGGCGAAGCCGCCGTCGGGCTGGATGCGCCATGCGCGACCCTCCACCTGGTGGTAGTTGCCATCGGCGGGAACTACGCCGGTGATGACCTTCGACTCGCCCGGCTCAAGGTATTCAGCGAAGGTGGCGCTAGGGTCGATGAAGAGGTCAGCCAGCAGAGTCTCATTGACCGCGCCAGTGTTGGCCACCCGGACCTTGACGTACTTCTCCTTGGTCACCGGGTGAGTGGCTTCGCCCAGGGCCTCAAAAGTGATGAAGCCCGCACAGTCAATTGCGGGTGCCGTGAGGATCGAGGACTTGGCCGCAGGATTGCCGTGCGTCCCGTCGTCAATGAACTGGATCTTGTGGTCCAGTCCGTCGTTGGGGACTTTGAGTTGGATCGTATAGGTGCTGGATGTGTCTATAGGCCACTCGGAGTTGGGGAGCAGGACGTTGTCCACGAAGATGCCGACAGTGTGCGCCCTGTCCACGACGATACGGAAGCCGACGTTCCCTACAGGCACCGGGGCGGTGGGGAGGCCGTCAACGATGGAGACATCGCATGAGCCGTTCCACTCCACGGCGGTGACGCTTGTGATCGCCATAGACTCAGACCACCTTCCTCAAGACGAACGGGGCCGGGGGGATCGTGTCGAGCGGCTGGCTCAGCGCCTCACGGGTCCACAGGTTGTTGAGCGACTTCCACAGATCCCGGATGGACCTGTAGAGGTAAGGCGTCTCGGTGGCGCTGGACGCGCCGATCGTGAGGTGTACCTCTGGGCCGGCCTGCGCGGTGGCGCTCAGCCGGACCTCGTTCACCTGCTCGACCTGGTCCACCTCGTCCACGTTGACGCTCACTCGGTCGCCGATGCCGTAGTCCAGGTGGTAGCGCAGGCGTGGTGTCTCGATCGGGTGGACCTTGATGGACCCCTTCGGGCCGGATTCGAGGTTGAACGACTCCACCTCGTCCATGAGCGCCCTGTAGTGCGGGGACCATGTGGGAGGGTCTAGCTGCCAGCCGGTCTGCTGGTACGGGTCCTGAGCCCACTGCCAAGGGATGTCACGCCGGTCCTTGTATCGCTCGGTCGACATGCCCCATTCGACCTCCGTGGCAGAGAATCCCTGCTGGGCCCACTGAAGGGTGTCCTGGAACTCGGCCGGCGTCGAGGCCGGGTCGCCCCACCACCACGGGTCTCGGAAGCGGTTGATGTAGTAGCCGAACCAGCGCTCGGGGCCCTGCTTCTCGGCCATGTTGACCGTGTAGCCGGTGACGTTCCCCAGCTCGTCGTAGGTCGGCTCGTGGGTGGCCTCGTGCCAGGTGCGGTTCTGGGTGCCAATCACCAACCTGGTTGCATCGGGGGCGTCCGTCGAGTACGTGTAACCTCGCAGGTTGCCCTGATCCGCAGAGAAGCGAGCGGTACCCGTCATGTCTCGGATGGGCTCGAAGGTCACCAGCAGGCCGGGGCCGGCCGCTGAAGGCTCGCCGTTGTCGCCACCGGCTGCCTTCGGGTCTGGGTGCCAGACGCACCGCACGGACATGTTGTAGACGCTCGACAGTAGAGCGACCAGTTCGTCAATCCGGTCGAACTTGAGACGGACTGACTTGGTGGACTCGTCGGCCAAGAGATCCTCGGACGGAGGTGCCAAGAACAGCGGCTGGAAGGCTCTGGACGAGTGGCCCTGGGTGTTCTCCTTGAGCAGGTGGTACAGGAGCTCGCCGGCATTCCTCCACGCCAGGTCGGCCTTCCAGAGCTGGGCAGCTCCTTGAAGGTGGATGTCGTTCTGAGGGGCAGGCAGAGCGAGGCGTTCGGCCAGGAACACGTTGTCGTCCACTCCGGTGACCGTGATGGAGCCGGCTCCAGAGTCCGAGGAGTCATCCCACGTTCGGGTGATCTTGCGGATGGGGCCTGAGATGACCGGGGAGCTGTTCCCTTCCCTCAGGACGACGATGCCGCGGCCCGGCTGGAGTAGCCGGGCCTGGGGATGCTCTGCGGGAAGTACGAGGGTCCAGGATCCGACATCGTTGTGGCGGACAATCGCGTCGAAGCTGGTGTAGGCGTCGAGCGCACTGACGATAGCCAGCGGAGGAATGCTGGTGTCGCGGGGGAACAGCGACTCGCGAACGTAGATCTTGAAGTTGGCGTCCAAAGCTCAGATCCCTAGGTATGCCGGGAGGTAGGACAGGGACACGACCGGCCGGTTGAGGACCAGCCAGTCCTCCAGCTCCTCGGGCGTGAGGTTGGGCGGCTGATCGACCTGCAACGTCACCTGGTTGTCACCCGGCTTGAGCCCCCACATATCGGAGCTGATGTCGAAGTGGCTCCACAGGGGCGTGCGGGGGCCGGTGCCATCGACGGCCTGAAGGAAGACGTCGAGCTCTCCGCGCGTCGTCTCGATGGTCAGCACCTCATCGGGGCCGAGCGAGACGGGCTTGTGTATGCGCAGTTCCTTGACGACTTCGCCTGCTGCGTTGTGCAAGCGCAGGCTGAAGGTCGAGTTGAGCGGGCCTCGGATGGTCCATCGGGGCCGTACCTCGGCGTTCCCGATGCTGGGAACCAGTTGAGTGGTGATCCACTCGGGGTTGGTCGAGAGCGCCAGACCTTCGCCGGGTGTCAGCCCGTCGAGGCTCAGGAACGGGTTCGCGCCGACGTCCGGGATGAACGGACGCAAGGTGTCGTAGTGGACGAAGCTCACATTGGTGCGGAGCAGAGCACGGAAGTATGGGTCCGTTGCGTGCAGGATCAGGCCGTAGGTAGACCAGTTCACCCCGTCGGAGGCGTCTTCACCGCCCTCCATGCCTGAGACGTAGTAGCAGGTGAGCTGCTTGGTGGGCTCGGCTTCGAGCGGGCCTTCGAGAGACGGCTGGGCGTACTCAGTGAAGAGGAGCTTGACCAGACCTTGAGTCGGGTTGAGCGAGGCGATGAAGTCACGCTTGAGCTTCATCATCTCGGGCCTGGTGGTCGCGGAGATCTTCAGGGGGAGGAACACTTCCCGGATGCCTGCTCGGGCGGAGCGTAGGTGGCCTCCTTCGATGGCCGGGTACTCGTCCTCGTGAAGAGTGAAGGTGGGGGCGTCGAGGCCCTTGGCTCCCGGCTGAAGCAGGATCGCCGCTGAGCTCTCTCCAGCGCCGGCCAGCGTGTAGAGCTTGTTGTCCACGCCTCGGAGCTGTACGACGGTCGGTTGGAACAGCAATGAGCCTCCTTGAGGGCACAGCTGAAAGGCCCCGGCTGGTGGGCCGGGGCCTTCGGTGAGAGGTGGCGCTGATTACTCGTAGAGCGCGTCGGCGTAGGCGAGCTGCCGCCTCAACTGCTCCTCGGTCGGCACGTTGGGTGCCGCGTTGATAGTGAAGTTGTAGACCTTCTGAACGGTCGGAGTCTCCGTGGACAACGGCCGGCCGGACTTCATGGCGCGGGCATAGCTCATGATCGCTTCGGTGGTCCGGGCCTGCTCCGTGTAGGGCGACGCCATCGCTGCGAGGGCAACAGGCTCCGTGCTCATCAGCATGGGCTCGGAGCTAGCAAGGGACAGGCTGCTGGGGGCGATGTTTCCTTCGCCTCCCCCGCCCTCTTCGTTGCGGGTGACGTTGACGACGATGTTCGTGGTGAAGGTGCGGTTCAGCTGTTCGAGCTCGCTGACGATCTGCTGGACCGCAAGGGCCACAGCCTCCCTAGCCTCCTCGACCTCGGACTTGACCGCTGCTGCGAAGCCTCCGAGCTTGCCGGCCTCCTTGCCGGCGTCGGGGAGCTTCTTGAGCTCCGTCACCATCAGCTTGACGTTGCTCTCGACGTCCTTCTTGGCCGTCTCCATGGCCGTCTTGATCTTCTCGTTGGTGGTGGAGAAGTCAGAGGCCGCGGCCATGTCGGTCGGGAGCTTCTTGTACGCGGTGACCGCGTTGGTCACGCCTGTGGTGACGGCCTGGGTGATGTTGGTCATCTGGGTGGTGACCGCTGCGGTCACCGTCGTTGACCCTGTGGCCATCGCGGAGGCGAGCTGCGTTGGGAGCTGCTGGAAGGCCGACACGACGCCCGGCACGCCGCTCGTGATCGCGGTCTGGATCGAGGTCATCAGCGTGGTCGTGGCCGTAGTCACGTCCGCGTCGGCGATGCCCTTGACCATGGAGTCACCGAGGGCCTTGAACGCGGTCCCCATGGCGGGGGCCGCACCCGAGACGATGGTGGTCATCTGGTCCAGCTTGGTCTGGAGCTCCTCTGGCGTCTTGGCGCTGCGGACCATCTCCGGGAGTGCGTTCATCACAGCGGCGAAGCTCGTCTGAATCTGCGCCCCACTGGAAGTGACCTTCGAGCTGGCCTCGTCCATCTTGATGCCCAGGGCCGAGGCGATCTGGGATGCCTGGACCTGGTTCTCCATGCCCCGGAGCATCTCCTGCACCTTGGCGACGTTGGCTGCTCCGCCCGTGCTCAGCGCATCGAGGATCTTCTGCATGTTGTCGGCCATGGACTGGCCCAGAGGCCCGCCAGAGGCCCTCGTCTCGTCGATGAGGGTCTGCATCTGCGCCTTCCAGGCTGGCGAGAGCTGGCCGCCGGTCTCGTTGACCGTCTCCATGAGCTCGCCGAAGCGCGTCCTGAAGTCCTCGTTGAGCTGTGCCAGGCCGGTCTGGTTGGTCTCCTGGAGCCGGTCGATTCCCGTCTTCCAGGCGTCCCAGGTGCCGTCCGCGGCGGCCTTCGTGGAGGTGATCACCGCTTCCCAGGAAACCTGGAGCTGGCGCACGAGGTTGTTGGCTGCCTCGCGGGTGGAGTCGGCCTGGGTCACCAGGCCCTTCAGGTGCTCCACGGAGACGGAGGCCGCCTCCTTCAAGATGCCGGCGTTGATGTCGGCACCACGGCCGATGCTCTCCCAAGCCTCACCCAAGGTCGAGGTCATGGAGATCGCCGCCTCGGCGGCCTTGACCCCCATATCGACCATCGCTTGGGCGAACAGGCCGAGGTTCGTGATGGTGTCGGCATCCAGGGAGGTGGCGATGCGCTCCAGGCCGGCTGCCAGGGCGTCCATGATCCCTGGAGTCATTTGGGCCAGTGCCGACGTGATCTTCTCGAAGGCAGGTGCCATCCGATTGAGCCCGTCGGCCAGCGCCACGGCTGCTGTGCCGTAGATGTCCTTGTTGGCGGCGAAAGCATCGAACAATGTTCCGAACGCGGTCGCGAGTCCGTTGATCAGTTCAGGAGCAAATGAGGCGAACGCACCTGACAGGTTGGCCAGCGAGGGCAGGAGGATGTTCATCCCGTCGGCGAGCGCCTGGAACGATGCCTCCAGCTCAGGAGCCCAGGCGGCCAGGCTGGTGAAGAAGCCACCGAACGCCTCGCCCAGGGTGCCCAGCCCGTCGGCGATCCCGTCCCAGAAGCCCTGGGCCTCCAGGTCGGACAGGGCATTCGCCATCCCGGTGAGGGCGTTCTCGGCGAAGGCGATCAGGCCATCGGTCAGAGGGCCTACGGCTTGGCTGGCACTCTCGAAGGCCAGGGCCAGCGCGTCATACAGCGGAGCGCCCTCGGACACGGCGTCGTTGATCCGGCCGACCGCCGCCGTCAGCGCGTCCATCATGGGCATCGCGGCTTCGGTGACTGTCGCCTTGAGCGTCTTTCCGAGCTCGGAGAAAGCGGCCTTGAGCTCGTCGGACTTGGCGATCATCAGGCCCGCGACGCCCGCGAAGATGGCAGGTAGTGCGATGAGGCTGGCTACGCCGATGGCTACGCCGGCCAGGGCAACGACTGCCGCTCCGGCTGCGACGATGAGTGAGCCCAGCAAGGCGATCACTCCGGTGATCACCACAGCCATGCCGGCGATCTGGGCGATGGTGCTGACGATGGACAAGGCTGCGCTGGAGACGCTGCCTAGGACTCCAGAGATGGCGGAGCCCGAGCTGGTCACCGCCGAAGCTGTCGAGCCTGCCGTGCTGCCCAAGGTGCTGAAGGCGTTCGTGACGCCGCTGAGCAAGCCTGCCGCACCTGACAGGGCGCTGGTGATGGCACTGCCAAGGTCCGTGATGGCGTCCTTGGCCTTGTCGAAGGAGCTGGTGTCGATATCGACCCGGATCTTCTTCGTCTGGGTCCGAGTCAGCGTTCGTAGCTTGGCCTCAGCCGCCTTGGAGTCCAGGTCGACCTGAAGGGTTATCTTCTGGGTGGTGGTCCCGGATAGACGCTGCTGGGCCCTTGCTAGAGCTGCGTCGATCGAACTGGTGTCGACGTCGAGCTTGAGCTTGGCGGTGCGGTCCTGGGCGGCCCGGTTGATGGCCGCCTCGGCGGCGGCAACGTCAGCCTTGACCTCGATGTTGACGGTGTGCTTGCCGGAGGTGATCCGCTTGAGGTCGGCCTCGAAGTCTGCGAAGTCACCCTCGACCTCGATGTCCAGCTTGGTGTTTGCGTGCTTGGCCAGTTCGCTCTTGAGGTCAGATCCGAACCCTGAGGTATCCGGGACGACCTTGACGCCTACGCGCCCGACTTCCTTGCGAGCGGGACTCCCCGCCATATGTGTTCCTCCATCCGGCCTTAGGGGCGGGACGGAGGAAGAGGGATCTTCGAGCCAGGCCCGAGGAAGGGGGCTGGTGCGTCCTCACCCCTCAAACGGGCAAGCAGTGGGTTGGTGGGCTTGGTGGACCCCTCCTCGGCCTTCACGCCGGGGCGCGGGTACGGGGGGAAGGGCTTGACCCTCTTGGGCTTCTCGGACTTCGTGGCCAGGAAGAGGTAGGTCAAGGAGCTGACGGCGTCGTAGAGGTCCGCCGTCATGTAGGCGTGCCGGTCCCAGCCGGCGTACTCGATGCCTCGGAGGGCTGAGACGTACGCGGACTCAGCGGGGAGGTGCCTGATCAGGGCCAGGGCAAGCCTGGGGGAGAGCCGGCCACGAGCGAGATCACGTAGATCTAGCTGGTAGTAGCGGCGGAAGTCCGCGTACAGCTCGCCCCCGTGCTCGTCGAGCAGCTCGATCAGGCCGAGGCTTCCCCCGCGTTGACGGCCTTGTTCCACTCGTTGAAGATCCGAGCGTGGAAGCCGGGCGGCAGGTCAGCCAGGGACTTCTTCAGGGAGTCCTTCTTGTCGGCGACCGCGGCGAGCAGGTGGTCAATGGCGGTCAGGCGGTCGATGGAGTCCGCGTCGTCGTCACCGATCTTCTTGATCAGGACCTGCACAGTCTTCAGTTCGGCGTCACTGAGCAGGAGAATCGGGCGCAGCAGGACCGTCTTGCCATCCTTGGCAACGAACGGCAGGGACTTGTCAGCCTTCTCCTGCTCGACCTCGGCGATCAGGTCCGCATAGTTGAGAGCCACGAGGGCTTCCTTTCTTCTTGCTTCAGGGGATGCAGGGATGGCAAAGCCCCACCGCGCGGCCATCCCCAACACGCGCGGCAGGGCTAGTGCCCAGGTGGGCTGTGACGCCTCACCTGGGCTGATAGAAGGAAGGAAGGAAGGAAGGGATCAGGGAACCTGGTCGATCGTGAACGGCGTCTCGGTGCTCTCGCCGAAGTTGGTCTGGACCCGGAGCTGAACCGGCAGGTCGCCGGTCTCTACCGGCGTCGGGACCGTGATGGTGAGCTGGGTACCGGTCGGAGTCGTGATGGGCTCCAGGCCCTCGTAGACCCCGAACCACACGGTGACCGGAGCGTTGAGGAAGGTGCCGGTGATCGTGACCGTGCTACCAGGCGCGGCAGTGGCCGGCTCGACGGTGGTGACGGTCGGCGGGTTGACCTCGACCGCGGCACCCCACATGACGGGGCTGATCTGGCCCTGACCCTCAGTTCCGCCCAGGACCGTGGCTCGCACGGGCATCTCCGCCATCGCGGCCGGGTCGAACTGCGTGCCTTCGGCCCCGATCAGGCTGACCCGCTCGTAGTGCTCCACCACATGCTTGTCGCCGTCTACGGCGACGATCAGCAGGGCGCGCTCCTGCGCGGCGCTCACGTTCGGGATGACGAAGGAGCCATCCGCGGCGACGTCTCCGCCGCCGTAGTAGAGGGTGTAGCTGTCCACGGTGAAGTCGGCCAGCGCGATGGTCAGCGCATAGACCTTGGTCGGGTTGGTCGTCCGCAGGTTCGGGCGCTGCCAGGTGCCCAGCACCTCGGGGTCGTCACCCTCGAACTCGCGGTTGATCCCGGACTCCAGCGACGTGTTGCCGATGCTGGACCAGGACAGGCCGACGCTCTGCTTCAGCGTCCGCTCGTTGCGAATGTCGTAGGGGAGCACCGGCTTGGGGGTGCCGGCCGGGGCCACGAAGATGTAGCCAGTTGCGGGGACGAGGACCGGGTCCTGAGTTACGTAAGTGGGCGGCATCTACTGCCAACCTCCTGAAAGTAGGCATGGGAAAGGCGGGTTCAGCGCAGCGGGCGCAAGGAGATCTGGTAGGTCCCCTGGAACATGTCGCGGTCGCCATGCTTCGAGCTGAGGCCGTCGTAGATGAGGCTCGGAGCGTTGACCTCGCGAAAGCGGAACAGGTAGCCGGCCTCTGTCTCCGTCTCGTAGCGGAAGTTGTCGCGAGCTGCCTGCGACATCGCTACGGAAGCTCGACGAGCGAGTAGGGAGGCATCCCCGCGCGTAGATGCGAACGCCTCGATCTCGAAGAAGCAGGTAGCCCACAGGTGCGGGAGCGTGCTCGCGCCACCCTGGGTCGCCCTGACGACCAGGAAATCGAGCTTGTCCCAGTTGTTCGGGGCGACGGGGAAGACGCGAGATTGGCCACCCTGGACGAGGTCCGGTAGGTAGTGCTCAAGAGCGGCGATGATCGCCTTCTCGGGATCAGGGGTCATCACATCTCCCTGATCGTCTTCTCGATCACATGGCTGCCGGCGATGTCCCTGTCCGACCAGTTGTTGTGGTGGCCGTAGTTGTAGCCCAACGCGCCTGCATCCTTGATGCCGAAGAAGGCGTCCTTGGTGCCCTTGGATACGGTCACGCTTCGGGCCATGGCCCCAGAGCGCTTGGCGATGTTGGCCCGCAGCTTGGCTGCGCCACGGTGGGCCGTGGCGACCACCTCGTCCTTGACACCGTCCAAACCGGCGACGATCTCGGCGATATTGGGGTCGATCCAGACACTCACTCCAGGTCCCCCTTCAGCTCGACCAGCACCGTCACGTACTCCACTCGCTGGCTCTTCCAGCGCCTGGGAGCCTGCACGACGGTCCAGATCTGGCCCTGGGCCTCGACCTGCGTCCACTGGCCCATGCTCAGCAAGCTGGGCTTCCACTTCATGATCACCGTCAGTCGAGCGGTGTCCGCCCAGCCCTGTCCGGAGTAGCGGATGTTGACCGCCCAGCCCGCGCCGGCAAAGCCGGTCGGCAGGAGGAACGCTTTGTACTCGGTGAAGTTCTCGCTCTTGACGGGGGAGAGCCCCCCGCCGTATCCGTCCGGAACCCACTCGGTGTCGAAGATCTTCACGATCTCGTTGGCCTTGTCGAGGATCACGGAGTACTCCCGGTGTCCTCTACGGGATCGGGAATGAACCGGCTGACAAGCTGGATCGAGCCGATTCCGCGGCGATTCCTGTAGCGGCGCAGGGCGGACTCTGTGGCGTCCGAGAGCACCTCGATTGCGCCCTGGTGGGCGTAACCCGTGGACAGCTCACCGAGCCTGTCGGTGGCGATCCCAGGGTCGGTATTGACGTAGCGCATCACCTCGCGGCAGGCGATGGCCCGCACAGCGGCCGGGGGCTCGGTCGTCGCGTACGAGCGGCCGAGGAAGTCCTCGATCAGCCCAGTGATGTCGATGATGTACGACTGGACCTGGATCAGCGCTGCGTCTTCGTACACCTGCTGAGTGCGCGCCTCGATGTCGGCAACCGACATCAGCATGAAGGCTCCTTCCAGGCAGGGGCAGGCCCCCGGCGCGAGGCCGGGGGCATACCAAGAGGGAGCGGATCAGGCCGCGACGCCGGCACCGACGACGATCTCGTGGGGGGCGATGACCTTTGAGTCGTAGTGGATACGGCTCTTGACCGCCTGGGTGAACGAGTCCTCGGGCTCGTAGACCTTCATGTCGACGTTCGGGATGACCGCGGCGACCGAGCCACGGGTACCGAGGATCATGTCCACGGCCCGCGCGGCGTCGTGCGACTCCGTGAGCTGGGCCTGCTTGCCCTTGCGGGTGATGCGGGTACCGATCGTGTTGGACACGATGACCGGGACGCCGAGCAGAACGCCGAAGAAGCCGTTCACCATGACAGGAGCGCCACCCCAGTGGCTGGCGTCGATGAACTCCTTCATCTTCAAGAACTCCGCCTTGATGGCGGTCCCGATGACCAGGAACTGCTCACCCTCGCTGTTGGCGTCGTCGAGCAGGGACAGCATGTCCACGACCTGGTTGTAGCGGCCAGTCGTGCCCGTGGGCAGCGGAACCGTCTCGACCAGACCGTGCAGCGCAGCGGTGCCGCCGTCGGAGTTGGCGTCCTTGCCGACGCCGGAGGCCACGGCGGTCTCGATCGAGCCCTGGACGATGGCGGTAGCCACCAGAGCATCCAGAGCCAGAGCGGTCTTGCGGGCACGCTGCCGGACCAGCTCGGTCATCAGGTCGATGCCCTGCTTGGTCTGGAGCTGGTGCAGCGAGTCGACCTCGAAGTTGAAGGAGCTGCCCTTGGCGACCTGCATCTTGATGTACTCAAGCTGCGCCTTGTCCCGGCCGGTGATCGTGCCGTAGGCCGGCACAACGCCCTTGTCGGTGACGGTGTCCACGAAGTGCGGGATGCGAATGACATCGCCCTCACGCTTGAACTCGCCCTCGTACGTGGACGTACCGAACAGGTTGCCGAGGACGAGCTGGTCCTCAGTGTCGGTCAGGAGCTGTGCACTCCACAGCTCGGGAATGAAGACACCAGCGGTGCCGTTGGTCAGCCTCGCGCCGCCGTCGGCGTAGAGGCCATCAGTAAACGTGGTAGCCAAGGGAGAGGGTCCTTACGGTAGGCATACGAAAGGCCCCCGGCTGCTGCCGAGGGCCCTGTATGCGGGAGGGTTAGATTTCGCCGCGCAAAAGCGCGTCCAGGCGACCGTCCTTGCGGGCCTGCACACGCTCACGGGGGCTCAGTCGGGCGAGCTCCTCGCGAGTGAGCTGGCCCGGTGCACGGGAGTCGCTTTGCGGGCCGATGCCCAAGCCCTGTGCGAACTTGGGGGCCTTCGGCGCGCTACCGGCGTAGCCGGTGACGAACTCGTTGATCGCGGCATCGTTCACATCGCCGTTGGCGAGGAACTTGGAGGTGTCGAGCAGCGGCATCAGCGTGGTGAGATCCACGCCGGCCTTCGCGGCTGCTGCCTCCAACTTGAGCTGTGCACGCTCGGTGATGACGGAGTCCAGAGCCTCCTTGCGGCCCTGCTCCTTGGCCTCGGCGACCGCGCGTTCCGCGTCGGTCATACCGGCCTGGTTCAGAGCGGCAAGCTCAGTGGTCGCCTTCTGCCAGTTGGCTTCGTGCTTCTTGCTGAAGTGCTGCCACTTCTTAGCTTCGGCCTCCCAGTCCTTGACGTCCGGGCTACCATCCTGCTGATTGGCGGCAGGCGTAACCGGCTCGGTCGCGGTCTGAGGGTCGGTGCTGGGCTGGGTGTCCGTCATCAGGTCCTTCTCCATGTCGGATGGGGGGCTGAGTGGCCCGATGCCATGTCGGCTCGGGCCTGGGGGCGTGCTGAGGGGTGGTACTAAGCGGCCTTCTGGCGCTCAACCGAAGCGACCTTGTCTTGGGCGGTCTTCGGCTTGGCCTCGCCGCGAGCGGGAGGCTTGCTACCGGCCGGCCCAGCGATGGGCTTGCCGGTGAGAGGGTCCACGTCCTTGGGGCCGTACTTGTCGTCCAGCTCCTTCTGACGCTTCATCTCCTCCTCACGCATCTGATCGAAACGCTCGATCTGCGTGGGGGTGTAGCCGTACTCCTCCTGGAGCTGCTTGTCCGGGACGTTGAGCTCCTTCATCTTCAGGAGGCTGTCGGCTAGCTGTGCCTTGCTACGGTACTCGGGGTCGTCCCAGATGACCTCTGCGTCGTATGCCTCGGCCTTGGACATGTCGCCCTCGACCAGGAACGCGAGGCGCATGGCCTCTTCCCAGGACTCTCCGAAATGCAGCATCCGCTCTCGGGCCTTGGCCACCAGGCCGGCCTCTGCTGCGGTGATGCTCTCGCCGGACGGGGCTTGGCCGCCGTTCAACAAGAAGTAATGGAAGGGCACCCTGGACTGGCTGGCCATGTGCTGGACCAGCATGTCGATGAGCACCACATAGTTGTTCAGGTCCGCGGCCTCGAACTGACCCCATTTGGCATCGGGATTGTCCAAGGTCAAGATGCGGTCGATGTAGGCCCTGATGGCTTCCTGACGGGCAGCCTCAACCTCACCGGAAGTGGGGTCGTCGGGTAGCGGTTCGACCCCACTCAAAATTCGCTGCGGGAAGGCCGCGAACTCCGAGGCCACCAGCGCGTCAGCCGCCACCTTGTTGATGGCGTCCTGCACCGGGATGATCGAGGCCAGCTCCGAGAACGGAGTCAGCTTCAGCCGCGTACGGTTCAGCAGGGGAACGACCGGAACCACCTTGAGCGGGTTCTTCTCGGTCACCGGATCAGTCCACCGACGACCGTTACCACCGTCGTTGACCCGGTCGGAAGTGTGCACACCGTCCGGCAGCCACAGGGTGACGTGCTCGTCGCCCCAGTCGTCCGTGTACTGCTTCATCGCGGCGGCGCGCTTGCGCCGACTACCAGGCTCGTACTGGACGGTGACGTCCTCGGCGCTCTCGGGTACGACCATCGCCTTGTCGTCCTCATCGCCCCACACCGTCAGGTACGCGGCACCGCCCATCAGGGCGTCGATGTGGCCGGCGTTGCTCTCGGCGTTGAGGCGGTTGCGCTGCCAGATCAGGTTGGCGTCCTTGTCTGCGGGCTCCTCCGGACCCATCCGGAAGCCCTGAATCCTCAGGCGCTCACTGATGCTGTCCACGATGAGCGGGCAGAAGTTGTCGCGCCAGCCGACGAACAGATCGCCGAAGATCTCGGCGAACTTCTTCTGCGCATACGACAGGGTCTTGTTCTCGGAGTCGTAGTACGCGGAGTACTTGCGTACGTCCGCGCGCTGCTTGGACAACTTTCCTTCGAGGTAGTTGATCCACTCCAGCGGAGTCTGGGGGCGGCCCCCTATGCGGCCGAGGGCCATAAGCTACCAATCTCCTGTATCTGGGCATGAAAGAGGCCCCCGGCGTGGCCGAGGGCCTGTGTCAGTAGCTGCGAATGCGGGCCCTGCGGCGCACCTTCATGCGTCCGTCAGCGATGGCCTCGCCCCTGGCCTCGTACGCCAGGACAGCCGCGATGGCGGCGTCAATTTTCTTGCGGGACTTCTTGGACTCCTTGCGGATCAAGGTCCCTTGGGGCACCTCGTAGGTGACCGCGTTGGTGACGTGCCGGCCTAGGTCCGGGTTGCCGTCGTGGCAGAGGTCCTCCGCCAGGCAGGCCGCGGTGTGGAAGCGCTCGATCGCGTCACACATCTGCCGGGCACGCTGGGGGGAGAACTCGAAGACGATGTCCCGTCCGTCCCGGTCGGACTCCTTGAAGTCCAGCGCCCAGGTACCGACGACGTTCTGCCAGTACGACGGATCACAGAACGCCCACTCGACGCGGTAGGTCGCGAAGGCTTCCCGCATCTTACGGTCCACCAGCAGCGTGTCCACCTGCCAGTCGGCAGCGTTCTTCACGAACTTGGGATCAGGCTGCTCATCCAGATGGATCATGAAGAGCTTGCCGTCCCTCAGGCGGCAGCCCACGATCGCCGTGGAGTCTGAGTAGAGCGAGCCGTCGAAGCCGATCGAGATCTGGTCGCCGGCCTTGATCGGGTCGTCGTCCTTGCGCAGGCCATCCCAGATGGGCCGGGCCAGCCAGGTCTCCGCGCTTTCCTGAATCTTGTTCAAGTAGAAGCGGTACGCCTGTGCCACACTCGTACGCGGGTCCTGGATCGCAGCGACCAGGCCCTCGATGTCCACCCAGTGCGAGTCGCCGTACGCCTGCTTCAGGCCGAGGGTGACGGCCTCGGTGTCCTTGAGGTCGATCTCATCGGAGTCAGCCTCGATGCAGTCGTAGAGCAGCTTGCCGTTGGGCTTCTTCTGATACGCCTCGTAGGTGCGCTGAGCGACCGAGTCCTCGTTCGGGTTGAACGCGTTGGTCGACTCGACGAAGCGCGAGCCCGAGCCGGCCGTCTTACGGATGTTTCTGTCCAGCACCTCGAAGACCGAGATGCCTCCGTTGGACGGCACCCAGTGGTGGGTCTCGTCGGCGACGACGAAGGTAGGACGAGCACCCTCCAGGCCGCGGCTGGAGGAGGTGACGGGCTCAATACGGCCGGGCCTGCCGGAGCGGAACTGGATCCGCTCCTTGCCAAGCTCCAGATCGAACTCAAGCTCTGCCGGCGAGTTGGCCAGCATGCCGCGGATCATGTCTCGCGTGTTGGCCGTCTGATCGATCGAGGTAGCTGCGATCTGCACCAGGGGCAGACCGACCCGCTTACCGACTGGGAAGCCGTTCTCGTCGAAGTGCGAGAACCGGCAGGGGCCGATGAACTCGATGATCGACAGAGCAGCGAGGACCGGGGTCTTCCCCCAGCCCTTGGAACGTCTCAGGCTGGCGGAGTCGTAGAGCCACTTGCCCTTGTCGTCGATGGCGTAGAGCCACAGGATAAAGCGCTTCTGCTCGACGGTGAACTGCCAGGGCTGGCCGGCGTTCTCGCCGTCCGGCTGGACAAGGTAGGTCTCGCCCCAGCGCAGGATCTGGTAGCCCAGGCTGCGCGTGGGGTGCGGAACACCCTCGGGGAGGTTTCCGGTCTGAATGGCCGGTCACCTCCCTCTTGAGTTATGCGCCTCCGAGCTGTCGGTACAGATCCATGTCGGCGACGTTCTCGGGGAGTGAGCTGGGCTTCTCGGAGCCCTGCTGGTCGTTGTCCTTCTTGTTCATGCGTAGGCGCATGCGGTCGGTCACGGTCGCGCCGAGGAGGCTCTCGTTCTGCCTGATCTCGGCCAGGGCGTTGTGGCCAGGGCGCTTGTAGTACGCCTCCACCAGAGGCGCGAGCATCTGGAGTCGCTGCCAGTCGGTGGCCTTGAAGCTCTCGGACTGGTCGGAGTCGACCCAGGTGTCCCACCAGCGGTGGGTGGCCACTGAGTAGCCATCGCGCTTGAACAGCTTCTTGAGCTTGTCGGGGACGTCGTCGTCACCCTCAAGGTGGCTCAGGTCCACCGCGTTGCGGCGGACAGCGTTCTCCTTGGGAGGGGGTCCAACGCCTGCCATCAGCCCTCCTTGGAGTACCTCGCCCTGGCGGAGCGGTGCTCGAAGCCGGGAGCGGGCTTGCCCTTGGCCGTCTTCTTGGCCGGGGCCTTCTGAGGAGCCGGCTTGGGCTTCGGCTTGGAGTTGGGAGCAGGCTTGGAAGACGCCATGTGAGTCACCCTTCAGGTAGAAGAAAGAAGTACTGGGTGCGGCCCCCACCTCCCGCACCCCACCAGCCCCCCAGCCCTTAGCCGGATCGTTGCTGGCATCCCGAGTCCTTCAGGCCCAATGGCCGTAACCGACGATCGAGGCGGCTCGCTTCACGCGAGCGACCGTGTTGCTGTGGTTGCCCTCGATGGTCGTGATGGTGCCGTCGCTGTGGACCTTCTCGACGATCCCGACGTGGTCAATTCCGGAGCGGCTCTTGCCGCCCTTCCAGTCGAAGAAGACCATCGAGCCGCGCTTCGGCTTGGTGCCCCACTTGCCGTTCTTGGCGAACCAGGCGGCCCAGGCCGGCGTGTACGCCGCTGTGCCGGTCTTGGCCCGTACGTGGGCCTTCTCCGCTGACCAGGCCAGGAAGATGGCGCACCACTCGGCGTAGAGGTACTCAGAGCCCTTCAGCTTGGAGTACCACCGGGTGTACTTGTTGGGCACCCCAGCGGTACCAACCTCCTGCTTCGCGGCGCGCAGAAGCGCGTTGATCTGCTTGGTCTTAGACGGCCGATTCAGCGTCCGCGAAACAAAAGAAATTTCCAGCGCAGGCGTCGCAGTCGGCCTCGGGGTCTTCCCAGCGGGAGCATCCGAGGGCGAAGGTGTCGGTGTCGTTGACGGCCTCGGAGAGCTCGTCGAACTCGGAGTCGGGATCTTGGTCGAGGAGGGAGTCGAAGGCGTCGCCTTCACCGTTAAGGAAGCAAGGAGTGGGACAAGAGCCACACCAGCGACCTGGGCTGCAAGTCGAGTTGAGATCTTCATTCATGGGCGACGCGCTCTCCCTCGCGCGGCCTCCTCTCGGGACTTGGAGCGGTGACATGGGTCGCAGATGCAGGCCATGTTCTCCAGGGACCAGGAGCCGCCCTCGGCGACTGGGATCTTGTGGTCCACCAGTGGGCCGTGGGCCCCGCACTTGTAGCAGGTGTCCCGGTCTCGTCGTCTGGCGCGGCGTATCAGCGCCGCGGCGTTGGAGGGTCTGTCCCGGTTCCTTGGGCTCTGCTGAGCCCAGGGCTGGTAGCAGGTGTCGCAGCGACCCCTCTTGGTGGCTGTCTTCCGGCAGCCGGCCTCGATGCACGTCTGAGGTGCTCTGGGCATGAGGGGATCACCTCCAGGAGGTTGGCCTCGGAACTGGAGGTGATGAAGAAGGAAGAACCCTCTAGGGACCGACGGAGTCGGTCCTAACTTGGTAGGTGAGTAACTAGAGACCAGGACTTCGTCCTGGTCTTGTTAAGTAGGTAGTTAGTAGGTAACTACCCCCCTACCCCCCAAGATCTTTAGGAGAAGGGAGGGGAGCCCGCTCAACTGCGCGGCTCCCTCTCTCCCCCTTCTCTGTATGTATATTGACCGGGCTTTCACGGGTTTCCCGGAGCGTCCAGGCCCACACAGTGTGACCTTCATCACATGGATCGATGCTAGCCCTCCCGGAGCCAGTTCACTCTGGGCTCGCCGGCCTCCATGGTCAGATCCTGCCCCGCTGGTGTATCATGTTGGTGGGTATTTGATTGGTGCTGGCAGTCGCACCAGGAGCCGCCCCGGCACTCCTCATGGCGTCGTTCCTTGCAGTTCTCGCAGATCACACCTGCATTATTCTCCCCGAACAGGGCTCGCGTTAGGCTTCGGGCGTGGATCTCATGGCCGAGTTGCTCGACGACCTGCACGCCGAAACCGCGAGCCTCGAAACCCTCCTGGATCGGCTGCGCCCACCGGACTGGGAGCTGCCCACCCCCGCCGCGGGCTGGGCCGTCCGCGACCAGGTGAGCCACCTGGCCTGGTTCGACGACGCAGCGAGCACCGCGGCCACCGACCCGGCCGCCTTCCAGGCCATGCTCGCCGACATGCTCGACACCGGCACCTCCGTGGACGACCTCGCCGTGCGGGCACGCGGGATGTCCCCGGCCGAGCTGCGCGCGTGGTTCGGCACGGCGCGGGCCCGCCTCATCGGCACGCTCGCCCCGATCGAGCCGCGCCGCCGCCTGCCCTGGTACGGCATCGAGATGTCGGCGGCCTCCTTCGTCACCGCCCGCCTGATGGAGACCTGGGCCCACGGTCAGGACGTCGCCGACGCGGCCGGCGTCACCCGCGAGCCCACCGACCGGCTGCGGCACGTCGCGCGGATCGGGTTCATGGCCCTGCCCTACTCCTTCGCCGTACGCGGCCTGCCGGTGCCTGACCGGCCGGTGCGGGCCGAGCTCACCATGCCCGGCGGCGGGGAGTGGACGGCGGGCCCGCAGGACGCCGCGGACGTGGTGAGCGGCCCGATGCTCGACTTCTGCCTCGCCGTCACGCAGCGCATCCACGTCGCCGACACCGCCCTGCGGATCACCGGCGAGACGGCACGGGCGTGGATGCGGATCGCCCAGGCCTTCGCGGGGCCACCCGGGGAAGGACGAGGGCCACGATCGGGGTGATCCCTGATGAGCCGGGACACACGCGGTGACATGCTGACAGCATGCGCACCATCCTCAACGTCATCTGGCTCGTCTTCGCCGGGATCTGGCTGGCCCTCGGCTACGCCCTGGCCGGGATCATCTGCTGCATCCTCATCATCACGATCCCGTTCGGCGTGGCGTCGTTCCGGATCGCCGCCTACGCGTTGTGGCCGTTCGGCAGGACCGTGGAGCGCGACCCGGACGCCGGCGTCTTCTCGCTGCTGGGCAATGTCATCTGGTGCGTGGTCGCCGGGATCTGGCTGGCCATCGGGCATGTGGTCACGTCCATCCCGCTGTTCATCTCGATCATCGGCATCCCGATGGGCGTGGCGAACATCAAGATGATTCCCGTGTCGTTGCTACCGCTCGGCGCACGCATCGTCGACAACGACCAGAGCAGGACGTCCGGGACGTAAGCTGAACCGACGACTAACTGCGAAACAGCGTTGGGTGCGATGACGTCCACGGATGCGCCTAGCCGGTCCAAGAGGCGGCTCGCCGCTACTGCCCGAGCCGGCTTGAGCTGGATCAACGGTACGACGTCGTGGGCGCTTGTGCGCGCGACCACGAATGCCGGCGTGACCTACCGGGTGACCGGTCTGGCCGGTGAGGCGGCGTTCTTCGCGCTGCTGTCGCTGCCGCCGTTCGTGCTGGGCCTGATCGGCGTGCTCACCAAGATCGGCACCTGGATCGGCGGGCAGCAGGTGCGGGAGATCGAGGCCTGGGTCATCGACCGGGCCGGCCTGCTGTTCACCGAGGACACGATCACCAGTGTGGTCCGGCCGCTCCTCAGTGACGTGCTGAGGGACGACGCGGGCAAGGTGTCGATCATCTCGCTCGGCTTCCTGCTGTCGCTCTGGTCGGGCTCGCGCGCCCTGTACGTCTACGTCGACCTCATCTCCGTCGCCTACGGGCTGGGCGAGGAGCGCGGCATCATCCGCACCCGGCTGATGTCCTTCGGCCTCTACCTGATCGGCCTGGTCATCGGCATCATCGTGATGCCCATCCTGGTCATCGGCCCCACCCTGCTCAAGAGCGGCGTGCCGGCGCAGTACGGCGGCCTCATCGAGCTGCTCTACTGGCCGGTGGTGATCGTCGGCTCGGTGCTCTTCCTGACCGTCCTCTACCACGTGAGCGTGCCGGTGCGGACGAAGTGGTGGCGGGAGCTGCCGGGGGCCATCCTGGCGCTGCTGCTGTGGATCCTCTGCGCCGGCGTGCTGCGGGCCGTGCTGGCCGCCTGGTTCTCGCCCGCCTCGGTCTACGGCTCGCTGGCCGCGCCCATCGCGGTGCTGCTGTGGCTCTACATCACCGCGCTGGCCGTGCTGATCGGGGCGATCCTCAACGCCGAGGTGGACCGCCTCTCCGGCGGCGTCGGCCGCGCGAGGTAGCCGGCCGAGGACGCCCCCGCTCCAGGATCGAGCCGGTCCCACTTCCGATATCGTCGGAGGCGACGCGACTGGCGCATTGGGTGGGATCGACCACCGGGGAGCGGAAGGAGCGGAGGCCGTGCGCCTGGGTCTTCGCAAGATGTCAATGATGACAGGAGAGTCATGAGTTCTCTCGCTAGCGTCGACCCGCAGATCGCCGAGCTCATCCAGGCGGAGGAGCGCCGCCAGGCCGACACCGTCAAGCTGATCGCCTCGGAGAACTACGTCTCCAAGGCCGTGCTGGAGGCCACCGGCACCGTCCTGACCAACAAATACTCCGAAGGCTACGCAGGCAAGCGCTACTACGAGGGCCAGCAGGTCATCGACCAGGTCGAGACCGTGGCCATCGAGCGGGCCAAGGCGCTGTTCGGCGTCAACCACGCCAACGTCCAGCCCTACTCCGGCTCGCCCGCCAACCTGGCGATCTACATGGCGTTCCTGCAGCCGGGCGACACCGTGCTGGGCATGGGCCTGCCGTTCGGCGGCCACCTCACGCACGGCTGGTCGGTCTCCGCCACCGGCAAGTGGTTCAGCCCGGTCCGCTACGGCGTCCGCCAGGACACCGGCCGCATCGACCTCGACGAGGTCAGGGAGCTGGCCCTGGAGCACCGGCCCAAGCTCATCTTCTGCGGCGGCACCGCCATCCCGCGCACCATCGACTTCGAGGGCTTCGCGGCCATCGCCCGCGAGGTGGGCGCCGTGCTGGCCGCCGACATCGCGCACATCGCCGGCCTCGTCGCCGGTGGCGCGCACCCGTCGCCGGTCGGCCACGCCGACGTCATCTCCACCACCACCCACAAGACGCTGCGCGGCCCGCGCGGCGCCATGCTCATGGCCACCAGCGACGAGCACGCCACCGCGCTCAACAAGGCCGTCTTCCCCGGTCTGCAGGGCGGCCCGCACAACCACACCACCGCGGCCATCGCGGTGGCGCTGCGCGAGGCCTCGACCGACGAGTTCAAGGCCTACGCCCACCAGGTGGTCGCCAACGCCAAGGCCCTGGCCGAGGAGCTCGCCGCGCGCGGCTTCGACCTGGTCTCCGGCGGCACCGACAACCACCTGATCCTGCTCGACCTCACGCCCAAGGGCATCGGCGGCAAGCCCGCCGCCCAGGCGCTCGACCGGGCCGGGCTGGAGACCAACTACAACTCCGTCCCGTTCGACACCCGCAAGCCGTTCGACCCGTCGGGCATCCGCATCGGCACGCCGTCGGTCACCTCGCGCGGCATGCGGGAGGCGGAGATGCGGCAGATCGGCGCCTGGATGGACGAGGTGGTCAGCGCCCTGGCCAAGGGCGACGCCGAGGACGTCATCACGCGCGTGCACCACGAGGTGAGCGAGCTCACCGCGCAGTTCCCCGCCCCCGGCCTGTAGGCCCCGCCACGACGCCCCGCCGCACAGCCGTGCGGCGGGGCGTCGCCGTCCCGGCGCTCATGTACGGGCAAACGCGCACCCTTGTCGGCCAGGCCGCCCCATCTAAAGTAGGTTAGCCTAACCTTACTGTTGGAGTCCTGATGACCGAGCCTTTCCGGATGTTCGACGTGCGCGTACGAAATCTGGCGCCCCTGAGCCCGTCCTTCGCCCGCGTGACCTTCACCGGCGACGATCTTCAATTCTTCGCCGACAACGGGTTCGACCAGCGGATCAAGCTCATCATGCCGATCGCGGAGCACGGCCTGACCCGCTTGCCGAACGGGCCCGGCTGGTATCAGCGCTGGCAGGCACTGCCCGATGATCAGCGTAATCCCATGCGCACCTACACCGTCCGCGCGGTACGCCCGTCGATGCGTGAAGTGGACATGGACGTGGTGCTGCACGGCGACGGCGGCGGGCCCGCCGCGCGGTGGGTCGGCGCCGCGCGGCCGGGGGACGAGGCCGTGCTGTTCGGCCCGGACGCCCGCCACGACGGCGGCCACGGCGGCGTGGAGTTCAAGCCCGCGGCCGACGTGGGCACGATCTTGCTGGCCGGCGACGAGACCGCGGTCCCCGCGATCCTCGCCATCCTGGAGCGCCTGCCGGCGGACACCGAGGGCGAGGCTCTGCTGGAGGTGCCGCACCAGGCCGACTTCCTGCCGGTCGACTCGCCCAGCCGGGTGAAGATCACGTGGCTGGCCAGAGAGGGCGCCGAGCACGGCGGCCGGCTGGTGCCCGAGGTGCGGTCGGCGGCCGGCCGGCTGCTCACCGCACCGGTGCCGACCGGCCCCGTCGAGGACGTCGACGTCGACGTGGACGAGCTGTGGGAGGTGCCCGAGGAGCCGGCGCGGTCCGGGTCGCTCTACGCCTGGCTGGCCGGCGAGGCCTCGATGATCAGGACGCTCCGGCGGCACCTGGTCGCCGAGCGCGGCATGGACAGGCGCTCGGTGGCCTTCATGGGTTACTGGCGGATGGGCCGGGCGGAGAACGACTCCTGAAGCGTCACACTTCGACGGTCAGAAGCTTGCGGCCCGCCGTGGTGACGACCTCGAAGCGGTCGATCTCGTCCTGCGTGAGGGCGGCGGCGCCGTGCATGTAGAGCGGGTCGGGGGAGCCCGGCACACCGTAGCCCGGGGTCGGCACCGCCCAGCCCATCATGATCCGGCGTTCGCCGTTCTTGCCCACGGCCACGAGCTCGCACTCCAGCGGCCCTTTGACGCCTGACAGTTCGAGCGCCGCGTGGGTGCCCCAGCCCTTCGACTCCAGCACCAGCCCGCCGCTCACCCCGTCGGCGCCGACGCCGGGCAGGGGCGTGCCCATGGCGTAGAACTGCTCGGCGGGCCCCATCTGCGCGCTGTGCGCGGCGGGCGGCGTCGCGCTCTGGCCGCCGAACTGGGCGCCGACCGTGAGTCCGCCCACCACCAGGGCGATGGAGGCCGCCACGCCGATCAGAAACGTGCTCCTGCGGGTGCGCCGGTCGGCGGCCTGCTTGCGGCGGAGCAGGTCGATCACCTCGGCCGGCCGTTCCCGGGTAGGAGGGGCGGTCTCCACGGGCCCGAGCCCGGTCAGCGCGCTGGCCACGCCGGACAGCTCCGACAGCTCCACCTCGCAGGACCGGCAGCGGAGAAGGTGGGCCTCGAAGGCCAGCCGGTCGTCCTCGTCCAGCAGCCCCAGGGCGTAGGCGCCCACGTCGGTGTGCTCCACTCGCGAGGTCACGCCGTCACCCCCCTCTCCTCGAGCGCGACCCGCAGGGCGCGGACCGCGTAGTAGACCCGGGACTTCACGGTGCCCACGGGGATGCCCAGCGTCTGGGCGGCGTCGTTGACCGACCGGTCGCGCAGGATCGTCTCGTTGAGGATCTCGCGATGGGCCGGTGACAACGCCTTGAGCGCCTCGGACACGACCACCTGGTGCAGGAGCCCCTCCATTTCGTCGGGCACGGGCAAACTCGCCAGCGGTCCGTCGCCCGACTCCTGGGGCCGGGCCTCGCGTCGCCGCCGGTCATCGATCACGATACGTCTGGCCACCGTCGCGAGCCAGGGCATGAGCGAGGTCGCCTCCGGATCGAGCCGCTCCGCGCTGCGCCAGGCGCGGATCATGGTCTCCTGTACGACGTCCTCCGCCCACTGCCTGTCACCCGCGGTCAGACGGATCACGAAGGCCAGCAACGGCCGGTGGTACTGCTGGTAGAGCGCGGACACGATCACGTCGGGGTCGGGGCGCACGCGCCTCAGCCAGTGGCGTAACCGCGGCTTGCCCATGGGGGCTGCTCCCTCGGCCGAGGGTGGGGGATACGTGCTCAGTCGCATCATTCCCCTTTCTCGAGTCCGTCGGCAGGAAGTACGGCCGGCATACCCGTCCGGGTTCAATCGATCGGGTGTGAATGAGCGCGACGGGCCGAAAATCGGATTGCGTCCCCCGGGGGCGGATGCGTAGAGTCACCTCAGCGACTGAGCGAGGAGGTGGGGACCATGCGGACTGTGCTGTTCGGCATGCCGTCCATCAGCCTCCGGGTGCGCGCTTAGACCACCCGGGTTCCTTCTCAACCCAAAGGGTGTAACTCCGTTGCTTTTCGATCTTTCTCTGCTCGGCTGGACCGCGTCCCGCGCCGCCGAGCTGCCTGACGGCACCGTCCCGGCCCGCGTCTCCCGAGTCGACCGCGGGGCCGCCGAAGTCATCGCCGCCGACGGCAGGCACCGGGTGAAGTACGGCGCCAGGGTGCGTCGGGCGTCGGCCGAGGATCCGGTCGCGCTGCCGTGCGTGGGCGACTGGGCCGCGCTCACCGAGCTGCCCGAGGGCCGCTACGAGCTCGACCAGGTGCTGCCCCGGCACACCGCGTTCGTCCGCGGCGGCGTGAGCCGCGGCTCACGGGGCGGGCTGTCGGGCGACGGCCAGGGCCAGGTGCTGGCCGCCAACGTCGACGTCGTCTTCGTCGCCGAGCCGTCCATGCACTCCACCGACTACGCCGACCTCGGCCGCATCGAGCGGCTGGTGGCGCTGGCCTGGGAGTCCGGCGGCACCCCGGTCGTCCTGGTCACCAAGTCCGACCTGTTCGAGCAGGGCCTGGAGGAGCTGCTCGACGACGTGCGCACCGCCGCGCCGGGAGTGGACGTGCACGCGGTGTCCTCGCTGTTGGGCGAGGGCGTCGAGCTGGCGCGCGGCTATCTGGAGGACTCCCGCACGGCCGTCGTGCTGGGCCCGTCGGGCGCCGGCAAGTCGACCCTCGTCAACGCCCTGGCGGGCGACGGCGTGATGGAGACCCAGCAGGTGCGCGCGGGCGACGGCCGAGGCCGGCACACCACCGTGCACAGGGAGCTCATCCCGCTGCCCGGCGGCGGGCTCATCATCGACACGCCCGGCATCCGCCGGGTCGGGCTCTACGAGATGAGCCAGGGCGTCGACCTCGTGTTCGCCGACATCGAGGAGCTGGCCGCCGGTTGCCGGTTCGACGACTGCGGGCACGACAGCGAGCCCGGCTGCGCCGTACAGGAGGCGGTGGAGAGCGGTGAGCTGCCCGAGCGGCGGCTGCAGAGCTGGCGCAAGCTCCAGCGGGAGGCCGCCTGGATGGCCTCGCGCACGGACGCGCGGCTGCGCAAGGACATGCAGAACAAGTGGAAGGTCATCCACAAGGAGATGCGCCGCACGGGCCGCAACCGGCCGTAGCCCGGCTGGTCGTGCGAAGCGCGGGCCAGCGGGTACGACCACCGTATGGAGCGCGTGTTCGTCGACCGTGAGGAAGCCGGAGCGCTGCTCGCCGAGCGGCTGCTCGCCATCCGTGACCCGGTGGTGCTCGCGCTGCCGCGTGGCGGGGTGGAGGTGGCCGAACCGGTGGTGCGCAGGCTGGGCGGCGTGCTCGACGTGCTCGTCACCCGGAAGATCGGCTATCCGCCGCAGCCCGAGCTGGGCGTCGGCGCGATAGCCGAGGGTGGCGAGCCGGTGTTCGACCGGCACCTGCTGGCCCGGCTCGGCCTCACCCCCGAGGCACTGGCGCGCGTGGTGGCGGCCGAGCGGCGGGAGCTGGCCCGCAGGGTCAGGGTCTACCGGGGAGACCGGCCGCTGCCCGCCCTGGAGGACCGCGAGGTGATCGTGGTCGACGACGGTCTGGCCACCGGCGCGACCGCGCGGGCGGCGCTGCGGACGGTCACCGCCGCCAAGCCCGCGCGGGTGACGCTGGCGGTGCCGGTCGGCGCCGCCGACACGGTGGAGGCGATGAGGCGGGAGGCCGACGAGGTGGTGGTGCTGTGCGCGCCGATCGACTTCCGGGCGGTCGGGCAGTGGTACGAGCACTTCGACCAGCTCACCGACGGCGACGTGCTGGACGTGCTGGCCAGAACCCGGCCTGAGGGCTAACCCCGCAGCACGGCCCAGACGAGCTTGCGCGGCCCCCGGGGGGTGAGCCAGCCCCAGTCCGCGCAGAGCGCGTCCACCAGCCGGAGCCCGCGGCCGTACTCCGCGAAGATGTCCGTCACCGCGGCGATCGGCGCCCGCTGGTTGTGGTCGGCGACCACGCAGGCGAACTCGGCGTCGTGGCGGAGCAGCCGCAGCTGGATCGCCCCGCCTCCGTGCCGCATCGCGTTGGTGACCAGCTCCGAGGCCACCAGCTGGGTGTCGAACGTGACCCGTTCGGCCCCCCACGAGCCGAACGTCTGGTCGATGAACCGTCTGGCCATGGAGACGCAGCCGGGCTCGAACGCACTGAGATCATGGAAGGTGAAGACCGCGTCGCAGTCACTGGGGCGACCGTCGATCAGGACGGCCGAAAGCCATCCCGGCGGCCGGGTGCCGCTGGCGGCTTCCGGCCGGGCGTCGAAAGTCGTCATGTGGCCCCCGAAACGCGGTCTGGTGATCCAAGAGCCCATCTTTACGGGGAGCGCTTGGTGATGCAAGACTTTTCCGCGTTTACGGATGCAAATCGCATCTGCACGTGCAGATGATCTGGGAGAGATGACGTTGAGCCAAGAGCGCGCCGAAAGTGTGCGGAGCAGCTCCATCCTGAAGCACGCGCCGGGTAGCCCGACCGTGCTGCGGATCATGCTCGGCACGCAACTGCGCAGGCTCCGCACCAGGCGCGGCATCTCCCGCGAGGACGCCGGCTACTCCATCCGCGCCTCGCACGCCAAGATCAGCAGACTGGAGCTCGGCCAGGTCAGCTTCAAGGAGCGCGACGTGGCCGACCTGCTGTCGCTCTACGGCGTCACCGACCCCGGCGAGCAGGCGCCGCTGCTCGCCCTGGCCAGGCAGGCCAACGCCCCCGGCTGGTGGCACAAGTACGGTGACCTGCTGCCCGGCTGGTTCGAGGTCTACATCGGGCTCGAAGGCGCCGCCTCGATCATCCGCACCTACGAGAACCAGTTCGTCCCCGGCCTCCTCCAGACGCCCCGCTATGCCCGGGCGGTGATCGCGCTGGCCCACGAGAGGGCGCCGGAGCCGGAGCTCGATCGCCGGGTCCGGCTGCGCACCACCCGGCAGGGAAGGCTCTCGTGGGAGGACCCGCTCACGCTGTGGGCGGTCATCGACGAGGCGGTGGTGCGCCGGATGCTCGGCGGGCCCGGCGTCATGCGGGAGCAGATCGAGCACCTGGTGGCGATGACGGCCGAGCCCAATGTCACCGTGCAGATCATGCCGTTCGAGCGGGGCGGTCACGCGGCGGCGGGCGGGCCGTTCAGCATTCTGCGCTTTCCCGAGCGCGAGCTGCCCGACGTGGTGTACATGGAGCAGCTCACCAGTGCCCTCTATCTGGACAAGACCGCCGAGACCGAGCATTACATCCGCGTGATGGACCGGCTGAGCGTCCAGGCGGAGCAGCCCAAGCAGACCAGGCGGTTCCTGGAGCGCCTGCTCAACGGGTGAATCCCCCCTGAACCCTGTGATCCACGGCATACCGGAATTTTGGTCAACCCGTATATGCAGATCAGCGCGCCCCCGTATCCTCTGGCCGTAAGCACGGATGCACGTGCATCCGTAAGGCCAAGGAGTCGCACTCATGCCTGAGTTCCGGAACGGAACGCCCGCTCGTCGCCTGCCCGTCGTCTGGCGTAAGAGCGCGCGGAGCAATCCCAGCGGCAACTGTGTTGAGGTGGCGCCCCTGCCGACGGGCGAGGTGGCGATGCGCAATTCCCGCTTCCCCGACGGTCCCGCACTGGTCTACACGCAGGACGAGATCACCGCGTTCGTCCTGGGAGCCAAGGACGGGGAGTTCGACGACCTGCTCGTCTAGGGGGATGAGTTAGAGCCAGGCCCGCTCGGCGGGCATGCGAAAGCCGCCGTCCGAAATCGGACGGCGGCTTTTTGGTGCGGGGGCTGAGGTCCGCCTGATCAAGCAGTTGTCCCGACCGGGTTCGCCGGAGTCTGGGCTTGGCTGGCCAGACTCCGGATCATCGGGACAACTGCGGGATCACGCGATGCTCTGCGACTGCTGTGGCCGGGGGTCAGGCGGCGGAGATGCCGGCGCTGGCCGCGCGGCGCATGCGACGGCGACGCTCCGAGGCGCGCTCGTCCTCGTTGAGGCCACCCCACGTGCCGTACTTCTCCGGACGGGACAGAGCGTAGTCGAGGCACTCGTTGCGGACGGGACACCCGCCGCAGATCGCCTTGGCCTTGCGCTCGCGCACATCGCGCTCGGGCTGCCGCTCTCCGTCAGGGCCGAAGAAGAGCACGAGGTCCTCACCCCGGCACGCGGCATCATCCTGCCAACCCCAGCTGGGGCGCGGGCGGGCGAGCTGCCGACGTACCTGAGACATGAGAAAACCACCTTCGTGAGAGGTATTTCGGTAATTGAAGCCGCATTGGACGCTTGGCTTATCTGTTCCAACGCAATCCAGGACCGTGATGTTCCCTTGGTCAGCTGAGGGCAGGCGTGGCATACCGCACAGGGGTCAGCCTGTCCAGCGAAACCAGCCGGTAGGTGGTGATCTTCTCGGCGCAAGCCGTGCCACACGGCGCTTGGAACGCCGATGGCTCGATCACAACCTGGAACCGGACGTCTCCGCAGCGCACGATGGCTTCGGTGACGTCGCCGTCCGACCTTGAGGATTCCACGGCCACTGCGCCGACAGAGCACTCTCCCGTATGGGTTCGGGCGAAATGCTCGACGGCTTGCAATGGCTCAGGGATGCCTGCGCGTCCCCGGTAACGGTCGAGAATGATCTCGCCCGACCGGTACGCGTCAGCCGCTGCGATCGCAGCGGCCTGAGACATGCTGCCGTAGAAAATTCCGTGTGGCAAGCACACGAGGTTGGCGGCGTACCGATCGCCGCCAACGTGTGACGTTTCCCATACTCTGTCCGGCAAGAAATCTGCCAGCGAACGAGCGAGGGGCAATCCAATGCGGGCGCAGCACACATTGCGCTTGGCGTGCGTGCAGACCAGAAATACCGGCTCGTCTTCAAGTATGCAGGACTCGGGGACCACTCCGGCCACCAGCGCGTCCAGGTCAAGATCGTCAGGACCTGCGACGACACCGCCGGCCAGCCACGGATCGTCGCCCACGGCGTAGCCCAGTAGCACACGGATCCCCTGCTGTCTCGGGCGGGTGCGCTTTCCCGGGCGGCGGATCAGCTGCGGGCGGATACCGCGTTCGAGCGCCCGTGTGACCAGTTTGGCGACGTTCTCAGGAAGCTCGGAGTTTTCCAGATGTGACGGCCACGGGCCTTCGTGTTCGATGAGCAGCCAGAGCCGGGCGCCCACCGTGGCGCTCGCCAGGGTGGGTATGCCACCGGTGTGGCAACCCTCCGCGTGCTCACAGCCCTTCGCCACACCGGCCCCCTTCCGCTGATTAGGTAAGACTAACCTAACGGAAGGGTGCTATTTCAGCGGAATGCCCCGAGTGCTACCCCTGCGGCCCGCTCCCGATCCTCGGCGACCAGACCGATCCTGGTCCTGCGATCGAGCAGGTCGTCCACGTCCAGCGCGCCCTCGTGCCGGACCGACCAGACCAGGTCGCCCAGGGTCAGCCCGAGCCCGACCGGCTCGGGGTGCGCCGCCACCAGCCGCCCCACGGCCGCCGCCTCGGCGCCGTAGCGGCGGACCAGTCCCGGCCGCGCCCCGGCGGGCACCGGCCCGGCTCCCACGAGCGGCAGCGTGGCGGTCCGGCTCGGTCCCGCGCGCAGGCCGCGCACCGCGACCGCCCGGTCCACGGCGTCCTCGGCCATCCGCCGGTAGGTGGTCAGCTTGCCGCCCACGACCGTGACGATCCCGTCACGCGCCAGCACCGCGTGCCTGCGCGACAGGTCCGCGGAGCGCCCGTCGGCCGCCAGGAGCGGCCTGAGGCCCGCGTGGGCCCCCGCCACGGCCGTGCGCGGCAGGCCGGCCTCCAGCACCGTGTTCAGCACGTCCAGGAGCGTCCTGATGTCCTCCTCCGGTGCCTCCGGCACATCGGGGACCGGCCCGTCCACGGCGACGTCCGTGAGCCCCACGTGGACGCGACCGTCCGGCTGGGGCAGCACGAGCGCGAACCGGTTGCTCTCCCCGGGAACGGGCACGTGAAGCCCGGCCCGCAGCCCCGGCAGCGCGCCGGGTCTCAGCACCAGGTGCGTGCCGCGCGAGGGGCGCAGCCGCACCGCGGGGTCCAGCGTCCCGGTCCAGACCCCCGTCGCGTTGACCACCGCCCGGGCGCGGACGGCGCACTCCTCGCCCGTCACCTCGTCACGCACTCGCGCGCCCGTCCCCGACAGCTCCAGGGCCCGGCAGCGGGTCAGGATCCGGGCGCCGTGCCCGGCCGCCGTCCTGGCCACGGCCACGACCAGCCGGGCGTCGTCCAGCAGCCGCCCGTCCCAGGACAGCAGTCCGCCGCGCAGGCCGTACCGGATCAGCGCGGGCGCCAGCTCGCGCGCCCGGGCCGCGCTGAGGGTGGAGGGGCCGGGGAGCAGGCGGCGCGGGGTGCGCGCGGCGGCCCGCAGGCCGTCGCCGAGGCGGTAGCCGGTCATCACCAGGGCCGCCTGGCGGCCGGAGACGGCGGGCGTGAGCGGCAGCACGTACGGGAAGGCGCTGGCCAGGTGCGGGGCCGTGCGGGTGAGCAGGAGGCCGCGCTCCATCGCGCTCTCGTAGGCCACGCCCACCTGGCCTCTGGCGAGGTAGCGCAGGCCGCCGTGGATCAGCTTGGAGCTCCACCTCGACGTGCCGAACGCCAGGTCGTGCGCGTCGATCGCGACCACGCTCAGCCCGCGCGCGGCGGCGTCCAGCGCCGCGCCCGCGCCCGTCGCGCCCAGCCCCACCACGAGCACATCGGCGGTCTCCTCCGCCGCCCGTGCCAGCTCCCTGGTCCTCCTGGCGGCGTTCAGCGAGCTATCCAAGGTAGGCCTCCAGGATCGCGGCGAGCTCGGCGTCGAGGTCGTCCAGCGTCGGCGGGCCGAGCATGGTCGGGGCCGACACCAGGAACGACTGGGCGATCAGCAGCACCGCCCTGGCCTTGCGGGTGTCTCCCAGCACGGGCTCGAGCATGTCCAGCACCGCCTCCTGGCTGGTGCCCCGCCGGTCGAGCAGGTAGGGCAGCAGCATCTCGGGGTCGGCCTCGACGATCTTGCGCCAGAGCGGGTGCTCGCGCATCCGGCGCACCCCCGTCACCACGGCCGGCACCGGCTCCGACAGGTCGAGCCCGTTGATGATCTTCACCCACTCGCGGGTCATCAGGTCGGCGACCAGCGCGCGCACGTCCGGCCAGTGCCGGTAGATCGTCATCCGCGACACCCCCGCCCGGCGGGCCACGTCGGTGAGCGTGGTGCGGCGCACGCCATAGGCGAGCACGCAGTCCCGGGCGGCGTCGAGCACACCCTCATTGTGACGAATCGACGGCATGTGTCACAGTGTATGCGTGCCTTCCGAACCCATGCTCTGGTCGGGCTGGGGCGATCCCGCCCAGGCCCGCGAGCTCCCCGAACAGATCCACGCGCTGCTGCGGGACCTGCTGGGCGTGCGCGCGCCGACCGCTCCCGCCGCCACCCTGGAGTCGGTACGCCTTCCGCCGGTCGCGCTGGAGCCCCGGCAGATCCGGGCGCTCACGGACCTGGTCGGCGCCGAACATGTCCTGACATCTGATGAAGCGCGGGTCCGGCACACCCGCGGCAAGTCCACCCCCGACCTGATGCGGATCCGCGCGGGCGACGGCGCGGACGCGCCGGACGCCGTGGTGCTGCCCGGCACCCACGACGAGGTGACGCGCCTGCTGCGGCTGTGCGCGGCCGAACGCGTCGCCGTCGTCCCCTTCGGCGGCGGCACCTCGGTCGTCGGCGGCCTGGCGGCCTCCCGCGCCGGCTTCACCCGCGTCGTCTGCCTGGACCTGAGCCGGATGGACCGGCTCGTCGACGTGGACACCGAGTCGATGATCGCCACCTTCGAGCCCGGCGTGCGCGCGCCCGAGGCCGAACGCCTGCTCGCCGCGCACGGCCTCACCCTCGGCCACTTCCCGCAGTCCTACGAGTACGCCACCCTCGGCGGCTTCGCGGCGGCCCGCTCCAGCGGCCAGGCGTCGGCCGGCTACGGCCGCTTCGACGACATGGTCGTCGGCCTCACCGTGGCGACCCCGGCCGGCTCCCTGGACCTGGGCCGGGCGCCCAAGTCCGCCGCCGGCCCAGACCTGCGCCAGCTCGTCCTCGGCTCGGAGGGCGCGTTCGGCGTCATCACCGGGCTCCGCCTGCGCGTCCGCCGCCTGCCCGCCGAGCGCCTCTACGAAGGCTGGCGGCTGCCCGGCTTCCAGGCGGGCGCCGCCGCGCTGCGCGCCCTCGCCCAGGACGGCCCGCCGCCCACCGTCCTGCGCCTGTCCGACGAGACCGAGACCATGATCGGCCTGGCTCGCCCGGACGCCATCGGCGGCGGCGACCCGGGCTGCCTGGTGATCACCGGCTACGAGGGCTCGCGGGTGGCCGAGCGCCGGGCGGCCGCCTCGGCCGTCCTGTCCGGCCACGGCGGCGAACCGCTCGGCGCCGAGCCCGGCGAGGCCTGGGCGCGCGGCCGCTTCTCGGCCCCCTACCTGCGCGACTCGCTGCTCGCCGCCGGGGCCACCGTCGAGACGCTGGAGACCGCGTGCTTCTGGGCGGGCCTGCCCCGCCTGTACGACGCGGTCCGGCTGGCGATGCTCGGCTCGCTCGGCTCGCCGCTGGTCATGTGTCACATCTCGCACGTGTACGAGACCGGCGCGTCGCTGTACTTCACCGTGGTGACCGCGCAGGACGCCGACCCGCTGGCCCAGTGGGAGCGCGCGAAGGCGGCGGCGAACGAGGCGATCGTCGGGGCCGGCGGCACCATCTCGCACCACCACGGCGTCGGCCGCGACCACCGCGACGCCTACGCCACCGAGATCGGCCCCCTGGGCACGGCGATCCTGCGCGCGGTCAAGAACGAGGTCGACCCCACCGGCATCCTGAACCCAGGCGTCCTGATCCCCTGAGGCGGGATCCGTCCAGAATCCCGAACCCGGGCATCCCCTGAGGCGAGATCCGTACCGAATCCCGAATCCCGAACCCCGGCATCGGCTGAGGCGGGCCCGTGCAGGGTCCTGGCCGGGGGCGTCGCGGTGGGTCACTCCGGGGGTGGGTGGTCGTCCGCCTCGGACATCAGGGCGACGGCGTCGGCGTGGCGGTGGAGTGACCGGTAGACCTCGGCCAGGCAGTGCAGGCACAGCGTCAGCTGGGCGCCGCCCGACTGCCTGGCGAGGCCGGCCGCCTCCTCGGCCAGCGGGAGGGCGTCGCCCGGCCGGCCGCGTCGCAGGTGCAGGCGGGCCGCGGTGCGCAGCGCGCGGGCCAGCAGCGGCGTGTGCTCGGGAGCCTCGGCGACCAGGGCACGGCTCATGGCGATCGCCCGGTCGGCGCTCCTGATCGCGCCCCGTCCCCAACGACGCTGGGTCTGCGCGTAAGCGAGCAGGCCCTCGACGGCCGTCACCGCCGTGGAGCTTCGCCGGAGTGCGTCATCGGAACCGTTGCGGGGCATCGAAGCCTCCCTAGCGGACGCCAACCGCTTGCTTGGGGCGTAGACGCTACACCATCCGTGCTTATGGCGGCACTCTCCGTTTCAGGGTGCGCTTCCGGGGCGACATGGCAAAGATGTGGTCATGGTGGAAATCACGGCAGAGCGGGGGAAGCGGGCGTCGTCCCGCGTGTCGGAGGAGGGCGCCGGGTGGGCCTGTCAGGAGATCGGCACGTTCACCCGGCTTCGCCCGGACAAGAATGGTTTCAGCTGGCTGAACTTACGCACCCTGTGGCGCTCCAGGAACGAGATCCTCGCCGGGCTGTTCGGCGACCCGTCGGGGGAGGTGCGCGTGCGGTGGGTCGCCGCGCAACGGGAGCGCGGGGCCGACGCCGGGTTCCGGATCAGGCCGGGCCTCGGGGAGAGCTTCGACTTCCTGCTGCTGGGCGACACCGGCGAGGGCGACGCCTCCCAGTACGCCGTCGTGCCGGGGATGCTCAAGGCGGGCCAGGGAACCGCCTTCGCGGTGATCGCCAGCGACGTGCTCTATCCGGCGGGGTCGGGCAACGAGTACGGCGACAAGTTCTTCCGGCCGTACCAGGACTACGACGCGCCGATCTACGCCATTCCCGGCAACCACGACTGGTACGACGGGCTGGGCGGGTTCATGCGGGTGTTCTGTGACGCGCCGCCGCTCAAGCCCAGACCGGACCGGGGGCCGCGCGGGCTGCTGTGGCGGCGGCCGGAGACCATCGACGAGCGGGTGCTCGCCGAGGCGCGCGAGCTCAGGAGCCGGCCGTCGCAGCAACCGGCCGAGCAGGCCGCGCAGCCGGGACCGTACTGGGTGATCGAGAGCCCGAGCCTGCTCGTCGTGGGCGTCGACACCGGCATCGGGGGGATGATCGACCGCGAGCAGACCGCGTGGCTGCGCCAGGTGTCGCTCGACCCCCGCCCGAAGATCCTGGTCACCGGCAAGCCGATCTACACCCGCAACGAGTACAAACCGTCCAAGCTCCAGGACGGCGGCACCGTCGACGACATCGTCCGCGACCCCCGGCACCGCTACGTCGCGGCCATCGGCGGCGACGTGCACAACTACCAGCGCTACCCCGTCAAGGTCGGCGACCGGGTGATCCAGTACATCGTCTCGGGCGGCGCGGGCGCCTTCATGCACGCCACCCACACCATCCGCCGGGTGGACGTGGGCGGGGTGCACGAGGACGACTACCGGAGCTATCCGCTGCGCGGGGACTCGCTGTCGTTCTACAGCCAGCTCTACGCCAAGCGGCTGCGCATGAAGTGGATCGGCCTCACGCCCGACGAGGCGGCCTGCATCATGGCCGAGCAGATCAAGAACACCCCGGTCAGGCCCATCGGGCAGCCGGTGAAGGTGACGGCGCGGATGCGGTGGGCGGCGCGGCTGCTCGGCTCCTGGCCGTGGCCGTTCCGGCTGCCGGTGGGCACGGTGTTCCACCGCTACCTGTCCGAGCTGTCGGACTGGGACACCCCGCCGTTCTTCAAGCAGTTCCTGCACCTGTCGGTCACCCCGGACCGGCTCACCGTGCGGTGCCTGGCCGCCACCGGCTGCCTGCGGCAGGAGCTGGAGCCGCCGGTCGAGGACGAGGTGGTGATCGATCTGTCGGAGTTGTCGTAGTCGCCTGGCACTCTTGGAGACGTGCACACGGTCCTGGCAGGACAGACGATCCTCCCCGCCGGGGGGACGGCCGAGCAGGCCGGCGACCTGGTGGCGGCCGTGCGCGACCACGAGGCAGCGCGGCCGCGCTGGGTGTGGGCCGACACCCGCGAGAGCTACCCCGCCCTGCTGCGCGCCGGCCTGCGGGTGGGGCGCTGCCACGACCTCGCGCTCACCGAGGGGCTGCTGCTCGCCCACGAGGGCCGCTACGGCGAGCCCCGCTCGGCCCGGGCCGCCCACGCCCGGCTGCACGGCCTGCCCGTGCCGGCCGAGCGGCCCGACGAGCCCGGCACGCTGTTCGCGCCCGAGCCGCTGGGCGCCGAGGCGGTGGCCGAGGTGCTGGCCGACCAGCTGCGCCGGATCGAGGCGCTGCCCGATCCGGGCCGGTTCCGGCTGCTGGTGGCGGCCGAGTCGGCGGGCGCGCTGATCGCCGCCGAGATGGGCCACGACGGTCTGCCGTGGCGCGCGGATCTGCACGACGCCCTGCTCACCGAAATGCTCGGGCCGCGCCCGGTGCACGGCATGCGGCCGGCCAAGCTGCAGGCGCTGGCCGACGAGGTGTCGGCCGCGTTCGGCCATCCGGTCAACCCCGACTCGGTGCAGCAGCTCGTCAAGGCGTTCAAGGCCGCGGGGGTGGCGCTGAAGTCCACCCGGTCCTGGGAGCTCAAGCAGATCGACCACCCGGCGGTCGGGCCGCTGCTCGCCTACAAGGAGCTGGCCCGGCTGCACAGCTTCCACGGCTGGACCTGGGCGGACCAGTGGGTGCGCGACGGCCGCTTCCGCGCCGAATACGTGGTGGGCGGCGTGGTGTCCGGGCGCTGGGCCACCGACGGCGGCGGGGCGCTGCAGATCCCCAAGGTGATGCGGCGGGTGGTGGTGGCCGACGACGGATGGACCCTGATCGTCGCCGACGCCGCCCAGCTGGAGCCGCGGGTGCTGGCCGCGATGGCCGGTGACGCGGGGCTGGCCGCCGCGGCCGGCGAGATCGACCTCTACTCGGCGCTGGCCAAGTCGTTCGGCGGCGAGCGCGACAACGCCAAGATCGCGATGCTGTCCGCCATGTACGGCGGCACCAGCGGCGACGCCGCCAAGCTGCTGGCCATCCTGCGCCAGCGCTTCCCGCAGGCCTACCGGTTCGTCGAGGACGCGGCCAAGAGGGGTGAGGAGGGGCGGCTGGTCCGCTCCTGGCTGGGCCGCACCAGCCCGCCGCCGTCCGGGCGGTGGAAGGAGCTGGTCTCCGGCCCGGAGGGCGCCAGGGCGCTCCGCGACCGGGGCCGGTTCACCCGCAACTTCGTGGTGCAGGCCACGGCCGCCGAGTGGGCGCTGTCGCTGATGGCGGTGCTGCGCGGGACCCTGCCCGACCCCGCCCGGCTGGTGTTCTTCCAGCATGACGAGGTCATCGTGCACTGCCCGCTGGACCAGGCCGAAGAGGTGATGGCGAGCGTCTCGGCGGCGGCCGCCGAGGCCAGCAGACTGCTGTTCGGCCGGACACCGGTCCGGTTCCCGATGGAGGCGGTCGCGGTCAGCTGCTACGCCGACGCCAAGTGACGGCCAGCCAGAGCCCCGCCGCCGTCACCATCACGCCGACCACCAGGCCGAGCACGCCGTAGGACAGGCCGCCCACGATCGCCCCGGCGATGATCGTGCCGGTGGCGCCGCAGACGTTCATCAGCAGGTCCGACAGGCCCTGCACCGCCGTCCGCCCTTCGATCGGCACCGACTCGCTGACCAGCGCCGAGCCGGCCACCAGGCCGCACGACCAGCCCAGGCCGAGCAGGAACAGCGCCACGCTCACCTGCCAGACGCGGTGCCCGGCCGTGCCCGCCAGGACGGCGGAGGCCAGCAGCAGGGCCATGCCGAGCAGCAGCACCGGCACCCTGCCCACCTTGTCCGCCAGCCAGCCGACCACCGGCGACAACACGTACATGCCGGCGATGTGCAGGCTGATCACGATCCCGATGACGTCCAGCGACGAGCCGTCGTGGTGGAGCTGCACCGGGGTCATCGACATGATTGACACCATCGCGGTGTGGCTGACCGCGATCATCACCAGCGCCGTGCGGGCCATCGGGGCGGCGCGCAGGCTCAGCCAGCCGGTCCTGATCGTCCGGGTCCCGCCCTTGGCGGCGGGTGGCGTGCCGTCCAGCTCGCGGGCCAGCTTGAGCGGGTCGGGGCGCAGCCCGGCCAGGACGATCACCAGCGCCCCCGCGAAGGCGAGCGCGGCGAACGCGAACGGCCCCGCCTTGCCCGCGAGCCCGGCGTCCAGGCCGATCCGGTCGGTGGGCTCGGCCAGCATGGGACCGGCGACGGAGCCGATCGTGGCGGCCCAGACGACCAGCGACAGGTGCCTGGCGGCGTGGCCGGGCGGGGACAGGTCGGTGGCGGAGTAGCGGGCGGCGAGGTTGCCGGCGCTGCCGCCGCCCACCAGCACCAGCCCGGCCAGCAGCAGCGGCCAGTTCTCCATGCCGATGGCCGTCACCGAGATCACGCAGCCCAGCAGCGCCGCCAGGTAGGCCAGGGCCAGGCCCACCCGGCGCCCGCCCCGGCCGGCGGCCTTGGCGATCGGCAGCGCCAGCAGTGCGGCGCCGAGCACGGTGGCGGTCCCGGCGAACCCGCTGATCACCGTCGAGCCCGACAGCTCGTCCACGACCACCGAGCTGAGGGCGAGCCCGACGGCGACTCCCACCCCGCCCACGATCTGCGCGCCGGACAGAACGCCCAGCGTACGGAGCTGCACACGGCGGATGCGGTCAGGTGGGGAGATAGCGGGCTTTGTGGGGGCGCTGGTCACCTGCGAAGTCTCGCATAATCCGCAAGGCCCCCCAAAGGGGACAGATGTCCTTTCGAGCTGTCTTTCGCGTCAGAGCACGGTCACCGGGTCACCCTTGGCGATCTTGCCGGTGCCGTCGGGGATGAGGTTGATGCCGAACCAGGTCTTGCCGTCCCACCTGCGGTGCCTGGCCAGGGTCCGGATCGGCTCCTTGCCCTTGGCCGTGGTCTCGGGATCGACGGTGGTCATCACGCACCGGTCGCACAGCTTGACCACCCGGAACTCCACCTTGCCGATCCGCAGCCGCTGCCACGCGTCCTCGGCGAACGGGACGTCCACGCCGTCCACCACGACACTCGGCCGGAACCTGCGCATCGACAGCGGCGCGGGCGGCGGCTCGCCGAGTGATGCGGCCGTCTGCGCTACCCACTCGTCGACCTGGGCCAATGACGTCGTCGAGGTCAGCAGCAGTGGGTAGCCGTCGGCCAGGCTGACCCGGTCCTGCGGCTCGCCATAGGCGGGATTGACCGGACGGCGGGTCGGATCGTCCAGCCAGGCCAGCCTGCCGGGCCGCCCGATCAACGCGGACATCCAGCCGGCGGCGTCGTCGCCGCAGTCGGTGACCTCCACCGGCGTGCCCCAGACGTCGGCGACGAACCGGCGGGAGGTGGGGGTGACGCGCAGCGGCGCGGCGTGCGGGCCGGTGAGCGTGATGGTGTCACCGTCGGGCTCGGCCACGCAGGCCAGCATGACGGGATGCTCGCCAGCGCTCATCGGCCGGCGGCCCTCGTCGACGACGAGGTAGCGCCGGTCGCCGGCCAGGCCCCAGGGCTGCACCTCGACCTCGCCGACCTCGTGTCCGCTCGTCGACTTCACCGGATAGAAGTAGATGCTCCCCAGCTCCATGCGGCAAAACCGTACCGCACCGGATCAGCCGGCCGGCGTGGCGGCCCGGAGGAGCGTGAGGGCGGCCTGCCGGGCGTGGCGCGCGGCCGCGCCGCCGCCGGGGTGCAGGTCGGCCGCGGTGGTGCTGCCCGAGACGAGCAGCAGGAGCTGGTAGGCCAGCGCCCCGGGCTCGCGCACGCCCGCCCGGACGGCGATGTCCTCCAGCAGGGCCAGGCGGCGGTCGAGATGCCTGGCGGCCGCCGCCCTGGCCGAGCCCTCGTGGTGCTGGGTGGCGGCGTTGACCAGAGCGCAGCCGCGGAAGCCCGGCTCGGCGTGCCAGCCGGCCAGCGCGTCGAAGATCGCCGCGAGCCGGTCGGCCGGGTCGGGGCCCGCGGCGTCCGCCGCGGCCCGCAGCCACCGGGTGACCCGGTCGCTGCGCGCCTCCAGCACGGCCTCGATGAGGCCCTGTTTGGAGCCGAAGTGGCGGTAGAGGGTCTCCTTCGACACCCCGGTGCGGGCGCACAGGTCGGCCACGCCCACGCCGTCGAGGCCGTGGTCGTAGAAGGCGGCCGTGGCGGCCTCCAGGATGGCGGCGCGGGTGCGGGCGGGGTCGAGCGCGGTTCCCTTGGGGACGGGCATGAAGGTGATAGTACCGATTGGTTCGATGAGCTGTTAACGTTCGGCCCTGAACAGAGGGGAGATCGGCATGAGAGCCGCCACAACCGCGGTGACGTTCGACAGCGACGGGGTCGCGCTGCTCGGCGTCCTGCACCTGCCCGAGGGGGAGGGCCCGCACCCGGTGGCCGTCCTGTGCCACGGCTTCCCGGGCAACGAGCGCAACTTCGACCTGGCCCAGTCGCTGCGCCGGGCCGGATACGCCGCCCTGGTCTTCCACTACCGCGGCTCCTGGGGCGTCGGCGGCAACTGGTCCTGGGCGAACGCGCTCGACGACGTCGCCCGCGTGCTGCGCGCGGTGCGGGAGGAGGCGTTCGCGGCCGCCCACCGGCTCGACCCCGGACGGCTGGCCGTCTTCGGGCACAGCTTCGGCGGCTTCGCGGCGCTGATGACCGCCGCCGGCGATCCGGGCGTCGCCGCCACCGTCTCGGTGTCCGGCTTCGACTTCGGTACGGTCACCCGCCGGCTCGACCCCGCCGGGCGGCGCGCGTACGTGGCGGCCTTCGACGCCGACCTGCTCCCGCTGCGGGGCACCAGCGGCGAGGCGCTGGTCGGCGAGATGGAGGCGGCGGGGGAGCGGTGGAGCCTGGCGGCGCTGGCGCCGTCGTTCGCCGGGCGGCCCGTGCTGCTCATCGGCACCGGGCTGGACCCCGTCACACCCGCCGAGGTGCACCACCGGCCGCTGGTGAGCGCCTTCGCGGCGGCCCGGCTCCAGCATCACGAATGGCCGACCGACCACGCCCTGTCGGATCGCAGGGCCGAGCTGGCCGACACGGTCCGCGACTTCCTCGACCGCGCGATCGGCGGGAGGGCCCCGGTGCCGGAGGGCGCGTCAGGTGGTCTGGCGGAAGGTGTCTAGGAACACCTTGCGGGTCTTGGCCTGGTCGTCCCAGGTCAGCTCCGGCATGTCGAAGGTGATCTTGTAGGCGGTGCTGTCGTCGATGGTGACGTACCTGGACAGGGCGTGCATGGGGACACCGTTCTCGGTGGTGTAGGTGTACTCCCAGTCGGCCGCCTTCCACGCCCGGTAGCGCACCCCCTGGAGCTGCACCTGGATGTAGCCGTCCACGCCGCCGTCGGACTCCTCACGGCTGAGCTCGGCCAGCCCGCCGTCCGGTTGCGGCGTCACGTCCTCGACCACGATGCGCGCGCCTGAGTCCTTCGGGCCGGAGAAGGTGGCCTCGCCCTCCGACGACGCCAGCTTCCAGTCCGGAGGCACCCCGACGGTGAACCCGGCGGGCGTCTGCTCCCGATAGCCATCGGGCACCGGCGAGGCCTTCGGCTCGGTGCGGAGCGCCCCGGCCGTGGGCGGCGCGCTGCTCGCCACGCTCGGCGCCGGGGCCGGCGAGCCGCTGCCGGAGGCGATGAACATCAGCACGGCCACCACGGTGAGCACGGACGCGACGGCGGTGACGATGAGCAGCGGCGTCGGCCGTCCGTCCCGCACCCAGGCGTTGCCCGTCTCCTCGGGCCTGCGCCTGCTCGTGGTGTTGCGGTGCGCCACGCCCGGCAGGGTCGACAGGCGGTTGTGCGCGGACTCCCGCGTCAGGCCGCGGGAGTGGTCGCGCAGGTCGTCGGCCGAGGCGAGCGGCCACGGAGTGGGGCGGCTCGCGCTCCGGCTGTCACTGGTCAGCGGGAGGATCGGCGGCGCCGACGGCCCGTCCGGATCGGGCAGATGGCCGCGCAGGCTGGAGTAGGGCTCCGGCGGTGCGCTGAGCGGCTGCTGCGGGTTCGACGAGCTGTCCAGCAGGCCGCGTGACACGAACGGCTCGTCCGGCGCCCGCCCCGGCAGAGGATGCGCACCCGAGGCGCTGCGGGCGCCGGAGGTGTCCTCCGGCATCCGCTGCGAGCCCGAGGCACTGGTGAACGCGTCGAACCTGTCCGGACGCGGCGACGGCGGCAGCTGGTCGGTGCGGTGGCTGCCCGACGGGGTCGAATCCCCGTCGAACGGCATCGAGTAGCCGCCGGACGGGCTGGTCATCGGGTCGTACGGCACGCGTACCGGACCTGAGGGCGTCTCCACGATCCGCGAGGGCAGCGGCCCGGAGGAGGTGTCCATTCCCCTGCCGGGGCCGGGGTCGGGCTGCGGCGGCAGAGGCTGCTGCGGCGGCTCCTTGCTGCGCGGCCGCACCGCGCCGTGCGCGCTCAGCACCCGCTCCAGGAGCTCCTCGACCTGCTCGGCGGTGAGCCGGTCCGCCGGGCTCTTGCGGAGCAGGCCCTCGATGACTTGCCCCAGCGCGCCCGCGCGCTGCGGTGGGTTCGGCTCCTGGGTGAGCACCGCGCCGAGCACCGCGATCGCGTCGGGCCCCTCGTACGGCGGGCGGCCCTCGACCGCCGCGTACAGCGTCGCCCCGAACGACCACAGGTCGGCCGCCTGGGTGAGCGGCTGCCCGGACAACCGCTCCGGCGGGACGTAGGCCGGCGAGCCCATGAGCAGCCCGGTCTGCGTGATCGTCACATCGCCCTCGATCGCGGCGATGCCGAAGTCCGTCAGCACCACCCGGTCGGAGGTGAGCAGCACGTTGCCCGGCTTGATGTCACGGTGCAGGATGCCGGCCGCGTGCGCGTGCCTGACCGCGTCCAGCACCCGGATGCCGATCTCGGCCGCCTGGATCACCGGCAGCGGGCCGCTCTGCCGCACCGCCTGCTCCAGGGACCAGGCCCGGACCAGCTCCATGACGATCCAGGGCCGGCCGTCCTCCTCGACCACGTCATGCACGGTGACGATGCCCGGATGGGTCAGCCGCGCGGCGGACCTGGCCTCGCGCAGCATCCGCCGGTATGCCACCTGCTTGCCCGCGTGGTCGAGCCCGAACGGCAGGATGAGCTCCTTGACCGCCACGTCACGGGCTAACAGGACGTCGTGGGCGTGCCACACCATGCCCATGCCGCCCCTGCCGACCGGCGACATCAGGCGGTAGCGCCGGCCGATCAGGCGGCCTTGGCTCTGCGGAGCGCCGCCTTCGGCGCCGGGGCCGCTGAGCACGCGGTCCGCTGCCATGTCCGCCCCCATCTTCAGCCTCGTCCGCCACACGCACTGCGTGACAGCTCCAGATTATGAGGTTCGCCACGATATCGGCGCATCACTCTGAGGGAAAGCTGAAGAGTCCTTATAGAGGATCTGACGTGGTGATATGTCCACCTACGAAGGGATCTGATACGGAATCGGCCAGGGCCAGCAGGGCGCCGGTGAACGCCTCGGGAGGCGGGCTCACCAGACCCGCGCCCACCTGCCCGGTGCCCGCCACCCGCCCGGCGATCCCGGTGTTGACCACCGGCAGCACCCCGGTCCTGGCCACCAGCGTCACGTCGATCCCCACCGGCGTGCCACGGAAGCCCAGCCCAGGAATCTGGTAGGCGGGATGCTCGGCCAGCGTGATCTCGTACATCGACCGGGTCGCCGCCACCGCGTCCGCCACCTCGCCGCCCACGAACCGCACGATGGCCGGGGCCGCAGCCATCGCGAACCCGCCCAGCCCCGACGTCTCCGTGATCGTGGAGTCGCCGATGTCCGGATTGGCGTCCGCTGGACCGTACGCGCCCAGATAGAGCCCGTCAGGCACGCCCGCCGGCCCGGTGAACCACCGCGACCCGAGCCCCGAGACCTGCACGCCGAAGTCGGTGCCGTTGCGCGCCATCGCGACGACCAGCGACGACCCCGGGATGTCGCGGGCCGCGTCGGTGCTCACCTTGGCCGCCGCCATGCCCGCGTTGAGGAAGAAATGGTCGTTGCCGGCGATGAACCGCAGCACCTCGGAGGCGCCCGCCGGAGCGGCGTCGGCCACCGCGGGCGCGAGCTCGCGCAACAGCAGCGAGGTCGCCGCCCGATTGCGGTTGTGCAGCTCGTCGCCCATCTGCAGCGCCTGCGCGATCAGCGACCGCAGGTCGATCGGCCCGGCCAGCTCGACCGCCGCCGACAGCACCGGCCCCAGCACGTCGTCCATCCAGCCCAGCCGGTCGAGCACCTCGGGCCCGTAAGCGCCGTAGCGCAGCACCTTGCCCAGCCCCTCGTTCAGCGAGCAGTAGGCGGTGCCGCCGTGCTCGGCGTCGCGCACCTCGAACATCCACATCGACGGGCTCACCACGCCCGCCATCGGCCCCACGGTCGCGTGCTGGTGGCACGGCTCCAGCCTGACGTCGCCACCGGCCAGGGCGGTGGTGGCCTCCCGCTCGTCGCGGGCGTACCCCTCCAGCAGCATCGCGCCGATCAGCGCCCCCCGCATCGGGCCCGAGGCCCGCTGCCAGGTGATGGGTGGGCCCGCGTGCAGGAACGTCCGCGCCGGCAGCCGCAGCACCTCCGACGCCCTGCGCACCCCCACCAGGTACGGGCGGGCGGTGGTGAGCCTGCGGACGGCGAGCTCGTTGGCCGCGCGCCTGCGCGGGTCGGCGAGGATCCTGGCCAGGGCGCCGGCCGTGCCCGCCAGAGGCGGACGCCAGGCCACGGCGGTGACCTCGGTCGCCTGCTCACGCAGCGACTCCGCCAGCAGGCTCACGCCGGCAGTGATCACCTGGGGCGGGCCGTCGAGCAGCGTCATCGTGTTTCCCTTCACCCCCGGTTTCTCGTGCCCGGGGGATCGCCGAGCAGCGTCATCGCGTTCTCCCCTGTCCCTGGTCACCCGTGCCCGGGGGATCGCCGAGCAGGCTCCTGGCGTGACGGGCGGCCTGCGCGTTGGAGGCGAACACGGCGGCGCCCGCCTGGCCGAACGCGGCGCGCTGCCGCCGCAGCCCCTGCGGGTCGGCCTCGGTGCCGATGAGCGCCACCACGACGGGCGCCGGGACGCCCGCGATGACGGGGGCCAGGCCGGCGGCCGGGTCAGGGTCCGCGCCGTGGCCGAGCACGACGTCCATGAGCACCACGTCCCCCGGCCGCACCCGGCGCAGCGCCTCCAGCCGGAGCGTCGGGTCGATCATCGGATGCGCGCGGCCCCGGGTGTAGGCGTCGTCGCCGTAGTCGGTGAACTCACCTCGCCCGGCGACCGACGCCGCCTCGGCGCACAGCGTGCCACCGGAGTAGATGCCGACGAGCACCCCCTCCGCCGACCCGTCCGACCTGCCCGGCCTGGTCGACGTGTCGGCGGGGTGGTGCGGCCACTGCGGCACCGGGCGGTTGAGGGCGCGTAGCGCCGTCTCGGTCGCCGCCGTCAGGTCCTCGCCCTGCCCGAGCAGCGCCGTCACGACCGGCGTGCGCAGCGTCGCGACGACTTTCTGTACGGATTCCGCCACATCAGGGGAGGGCGGCTTGGAGATGAGCATGATGAGCTCGGTGCCCGGATCGTCGTCGAGCATCCGCAGCGCCCGCAGCGTGGCGCGGCCCCCGATCGGCGCGGACAGGTCCCTGCCCCCAACGCCGAGCACATGGCTGACGCCCACGCCGGCCAGGTCGAGCAGGCAGGTGACCTGCTGAGCGCCGGTGCCGGAGGCGGCGACCACGCCGACCGGGCCGGGCCTGAGCACGTTGGCGAAGCCGAGACCGACGCCGCCGACGACGGCCGTACCGCAGTCGGGGCCCATGACCAGCAGGCCGCGCTCGTCGGCCAGCTCTTTGAGCAGGCGCTCCTGCGCGACGGGCACCCCGTCACTGAAGATCATCACAGGCAGCCCGGCCTCGATGGCGTCGAGCGCCTCACAGAACGCGTGCTCGCCAGGCACCGACACCAGCACCAGATCCGCCGCCGACCTGGCCGCCGCCGATCGGGTGGTGAGCGGCGGCTGCTCCGCCGCCTGGCTCCCCTGCGCCGGCCGGCCCGCCTGTGCCTGCAACCGGCGGTCCAGCTCGGCCACCGCCGCTTCGATGTCTGCCCCGCGCAGCGCCACGAGCAGATCGCCCGGATCGGCGCCGGGCACGTCGAAGCCCAGGTCGCGAGCGAGGCCGAGGTTCAGCTCCGTGGCCATGGCGACGATGGCCACCTCCGTGCCGGGCAACTCCGCCAGGGCGCCGCTCACCCGCATGAGCGTCACCGAGTCGTAGTAGGCCCCCCGCCGCACGAACACCGCGTCGGACCTCGTACCCGCGCCTGGCCCCGCCCCTCCGTCTGGCACCGCGCCAGTGCCGGATTCCGTACCCGCGTCGAGGTCTGTGCCCGGGTCGCGGGGCTCGTCCGGGGCGCTCATCGGTGCTCGCCCAGGGCGAGGACCGCTTCGAGGCCGATGGCGATGCCCTGGGCCAGGTCGGCGCCGGAGGTGTGGCCGAGGCCGTGCAGGCGGCGTAGCGCGGGTTCGAGGGGTTGACGCCCGGCGAGGCCGCGCAGCACCGCGATCACCTCGGGGCACGCCTCCCCCCGGGCGGCGCAGTGCAGCAGCGTCGCCGAGAGCGGCGTCGTACGGGTGCGGGCGTCGAAGGTGACGGCCGCCGCCAGCCAGCCGCCGAGCCGCACCGCGCGCTCGACCCCGGTCGCGGCGCCCAGGTGCCGGAGCGTCACCAGCAGTCCGGCCAGCACGTCGTCCCCGCTCGGGGTGAGGCCGGGGCCGAGGCCCACCAGCCGCTCCGCCGCCGTCACCGCGCCCAGCAGCCACCCGGAGGCGCAACTGGCGGCCAGCAGTTCGACCGCGTCGTGGCCCGCCAGCCCAGGGGCGCCCCGCTCGACCTGGAAAGCCCGGCTCAGCGACGCCAGGGCTCGTCGATCCACCTCGCCCAGCGGGGGCGCGGGATCCCACCAGCGGCGGGCCCGCAGGCTCAGCCGCCCCACCTCCACCGTCCCGTCGCCGACGTACGTCTCGTCACCCACCGTGACGTGCGGCAGCTCGGTGGCGAGCAGCAGCGAGTTGGGCAGCCGGATGCCCGCGCCGCTGATCACGGCGATCACCGACGGCTCCAGCTCGGTCCTGACCTCGAGGTATATCCCGGCGGAGAACGCGGCGAGCACCCTGGCGGGACACCGGGGCGACTCCAGGACGGGACGTACCGCCGTGCTGGCGGCGCCCGTGACGTGGACGCGAACCCGCCGAGCGTGAGTACCGACCGTCACCGGACCTCCCTACGGACCCTGACCTGACCGTAGAACGGCCCCGGCAACCTCCCGTACGGAGAAATTTGCCAACAGTCGGCGGGAAGGTTGGCTCTTCCTGACAGACCGATCCCAGGTGACAATCACCCCATGGAGCCCCCCGTCCGTCTCGCCAGCACCGGAACGATCATCCACGGCGTGTCCGTGGGGGAGGTGCTGGGCGTGTCGACTCTCGCGGGGGCGCGGCTGCTCGCGGGGAAGAGCGGCCTGGGCCGCATCGTGCAGCGCCTCAACGTCATGGAGGTGCCCGACATCCTGGCCTGGGTGAAGCCGCACGAGCTGCTGCTCACCACCGGCTACCCCCTGCGCAACACCCCGCAGTCGCTCGGCCGCCTGGTGGCCGACCTGGACGAGCGCGGGCTGGCCGCGCTGGCCATCAAGCTCGGCCGTTACGTGGACGAGCTGCCGGAAGAGATGACCGAGCAGGCGGACCGGCTCGGTTTCCCGCTCATCCTGCTGCCGAACGACGTCGGCTTCGACGACATCCTCAACCAGGTGCTGACCGACATCCTCAACCGGCAGGCGGCCGCGCTGGTCCGCGCGGAGGAGGCGCACCGGGCGCTGGTCCAGGTGGTGCTGGCCGGAGGCGGGCTGGACGAGGTCACCGCCGAGGTCGCCGTGCTGCTCGACGTGTCGGTCGCGGCCGTGGACGGCGGCGGCCGGATCCTGGCCGTCGCCGGGCCGCCCGAGCAGGTCGCGCTGCTGCGCGAGTCGATCGCCCGCGAGGGCCCGCCGCCGCCTCCCGCCGGCGCGACGGGCTCCGCCGTCCGGCTGCCGCCGACGGACACCTCCGACGACCCCGGCGCGCGGGGCGGGGCGATGACCTCGGTGCCGGTGGTCGCGGGCGGCCACCACCATGGGCGGATCGTCGCCTACAGCGCGGCCGGGACGATCCAGGACAGCGACGTGGGCATCCTCGAACGCGCCGCCACCGTCGCCGCGCTCGCCGTCACCCGGCAGGAGGCGGTCAACGCGGTCGAGAGCAAGTACCGGGCCGACTTCCTGCGCGACGTGCTCACCGGCCGGGCCGGGACGGCCGAGCGGGTCACGGCCAGGGCCAGGGCGTTCGGCTGGGACCTGGAGCGGCCCGTCACCGTACTGGTGGCCGAGCTCGACCCCGACGGCGACGAGCGCACCGCGCAGGACCGCCTGGTCACCTGCTGGACCGCCGCGATGCGCCGCCACGACCAGCGCGGCGCGGTCGCGGGCTTCTCGCACGAGGTGGTGGCGGTGCTGGACGCCGCCGTGGACGCCGACCGGGTGGCCAAGGACGCCGCCTCCGCTTTCGCCGACGTGCCGCCCGCGACGTTCTCGACCGGCACCTCCCGGCCCTGCCAGGGCGCGCAGACCCTGCCGGAGGCGTACTCCCAGGCGCTCAAGGCGGCCCGCGTGGGCCGCCAGCTGCACGGCAGGGGCGCGGTCGCGCACTTCGACCAGCTCGGCGTCTACCGGCTGTTGTCGCTGGTGAACGACACCGACGAGCTGCACGCTTTCGTCCGCGAGACCCTCGGCCCGCTCGCCGCCGACGCCGACGCCGAGAACGCCGACCTGAGGCGCACCCTGCAGGTCCTGCTGGAGACCAATCTGAACGTCGCGGAGACGGCCAGGCGGCTGCACTTCCACTACAACACGCTGCGCTACCGGATCGGCAAGCTCGAACGCCTCCTCGGCAACTTCACCGACGATCCCCACCTCCGCCTGAACCTCACCCTGGCCCTGCACGTGCTGAGGATGCGCGGCATCTAGGCTTGGTCCTCGTGGACCTGGACTTCGAGCTGCGCTCCGACTACATCCCGCTGTGCGACCTGCTGAAGTACTGCGGGGTCACCGAGACGGGCGGCCTGGCCAAGCACCTGATCGCCGAGGGCATGGTGCTGGTGGACGGCGAGGTGGAGCTCAGGAAGAGGGCCAAGATCCGCACCGGCCAGGTGGTCAGCGGCGACGGCTTCACCATCCACGTCGCCTGACCGTCTTACGGACAAGATCATGGGATGATCGGGCAAATTGAGCATGATCCGGTTTGGAGAAAGGGTCCGCTACGTGAGTCCGTCCCCCAAGTCCCTCTCGAAGTTCTTCCCGGCGGGCGGGATGGTGCTGTCCGCCGCCGGCGTCGGCGCCGTGGTCCTGCAGATGCTGCACGTCGCCTACCCGGACGGCGACCCGGCCAAGGCGCGCGAGGTCGCGCGACTGCTGCGGCAGCTGGCCCGGCGAGTGAACATCAGCTTGGAGGACGTGGAGGAGGTCGCGGGCAGACTGTGGCGGCCGCCCAACTCCGGCGCGGGCATCGATGCCTTCAAAACCTACTTCAAGGACGAGGTCGCGCCGTATCCGCCGCTGGTCTCCGCGTACGTCCGCGGGCTGGCCGACGCGATCGACGACTACGCCGAGATGCTGGCACGGACGCAGCACGCGCTCCGGACGATGGCCTTGATCCAATGGCTCGAGCTGCTGATGTTCTTCTGCTGGCCGGCGATCGACAAGAAGATCCAGGTGCTGATCAACTGGGCGACGCGCAGGTCGCAGGCGCGACTGCTGCTCAAGATGTACGAGCATGCGGTCGGCAAGCGGCTGCTCGGCGCTGTGGGAGGCAGTCTCACGTACACGGCCCTCGACCAGGTGATCGTTGACGGGGTCAAGTTGGCGAGGGGCGAGGACCTGGGGTCGTGGGGTGACCGCGGCGCCTACATGGTGAAGAATTTCGCGGCGGCCATGGTCTTCTATCATGTGGATCCGGCCAACTTCGGGAAGGCCGCGAAGCTGCTGCCGAAGAACAAGGCGGCGCAGAACGCCACCATGTTCGTCATCGGATCCTCCATCTTCACCATGACCGGAAACGCGCTCAACAGGCCCGGCGACGTGATCGACGATCCGGCCAGCCTGTTGCCCACGTGGGAGCAGATGCTCGCCAAGCTGGGTGTCGCCGCGGGCCAGGACCAGTTCAGGCGCTTGCGCGGCTACTGATGTCCACCACGTGCGGACGACCTCCGGCCAGACCCGAGCTCACCGTGTCGACGCGGGCCGGCCAGGACCGTGCGCGCGAGGTCACCACTTCTGGCTGGAACGCCTGACCTCGTCGGCGAACGGGTTCAGGCCGTCCGTCATCATCGCGGTCAGCTGTGTGGTCAGATCCGCGGCGGCGTTGCTCGCGGCGGTGAGCACCGCCTCCGCCAGAGCGTCCGCGCCGAGGCGCATGGCCCGAGGATCGATCCGGAGTCCGCCCAGCGCACCGCTCGCCAGCACCTCCGCCTCCACCTGGCCATGGGCCGCCGCACCCCGGCCGCGAACGGCACCGAGGCTCTCCTGCAATTCTTCCAGCGGCCGAGTGGTGGCTTGGAACTGGCCGAGAAAGCGATGCATCTCCTCGTCGAGGAAGGGGGCGCCGTCGTCCGGTGTGGTCATCGGGTCTCCAGAGATCGTCAGGGGTTGGGCTTCTCGTCCGGCGCCGAGAACTCGGGCAGGTCGGACACTTTCGGCAGCGATTGGATGCTGACCCAGTTCGCGACGTCGAAGCCGGTCCTCATCCCGGCCAGCCGATCGGCGATCCCCGGATATATGTCGCGTAGTGCGTCGACATAGGTGATGGTCGACTGCAATGCGGTGGCATAGCCCTGCCTGAACGTGTTCGCCGTCTCATCTGTGCCGGCGAAGTCGCCCAGGGCGGCGATGGCGTCGAGAATCCAACGGGCATCTTCCGACAGGTCCTCGTGCTCGGCGGCGAATCCGCCCGCCGCCTGCGTGAAATCACTCCCCCGGACGTCGACGTCGGGCACGCCTGGGGGCGTGCGGCCAGGTGAGGCCGGAAACGGGGACGAGGGCGGAATGGCGTCGGCCGTTGCGGACATGAACGCTCTCCTTGTCGCTAAGGTCCAGGACGTATTAGCTATTCGGTCTGGCCGAAATTGGTACTTTATCGGATCGGGCGGCAGGGACGGCGCCGTCCCTGCCGCCTCCCGGTTGATCACCGAGCCGCTGGGGAAGGTGTGCGCGAGAAGAGCTCTGGTCAGCGGGCCAGATTTGGCAGATCATGCCCGTGTACGCGCTCGCCAGTGGGCCTAATCTGCCCGCAACGCAATCACCCGGTCCGGGCGAAGAGGGGCTCACATGGCCTTGGGATGGACCAAACACGGCGACGGCAAACACCTGGCCCCCGGCGAGGTCGTACGGCCTGATGAGCGGTTGAGCTGGCCTCGGATGGTGGGGTTCGGGGCGCAGCATGTGGTGGCGATGTTCGGGGCGACGTTCGTCTTCCCGCTGGTGATGGGGCTCGACCCCAATGTCGCGATCATGATGTCGGGGGTCGCGACCATCCTGTTCCTGCTGATCGTCAAGGGGAAGGTGCCGAGCTACCTGGGCACCAGCGCGTCGTTCGTGGGCGGCGTGCTGGCCATCAGGGCGCTGTTCGGCGGTGACACGGCCGGCGCCGACGCGATCGTCACCGGGGCGATCCTGGTCGTCGGGTTCGTGCTGGCGCTGGTCGGCCTGGCGGTGCACTTCCTGGGCGTGGAGGTGATCAACAAGGTCTTCCCGCCGGTGGTGACCGGCGCGGTGGTCATGCTCATCGGGTTCGGGCTGGCGTACGTGGTGGCGGACGTCTACTGGCCGCAGGACCAGTGGATGGCGCTGGTCACGATGCTGGTGACGTTCGTGCTCGTGGTGGCGTTCAAGGGGTTCGTCGGCCGGATCGGCATCCTCATCGGGCTGGCGGCCGGGTTCGTGCTCTCCTGGGGCGCCGACCGGATCTTCGGCATGGTGCCCGCCTACGACGACGGGACCATCCAGGTCGCGGCGCACTTCCGGGTGGATCTCAGCAAGGTCGACGCGGCCCCCTGGTTCGGCTGGCCGGACACGCACTGGCCGGACTTCGAGACCTCGGCGGTGCTGCTGGTGCTGCCCGCCGTCATCGCGCTGGTCGCGGAGAACATCGGCCACGTCAAGGCCGTCGGCGAGATGACCGAGACCGACGTCGACCCGTACGTGGGCCGCGCCATCGCCGCCGACGGCATCGCCACCGTGGTGACCAGCGCGGTCGGCGGCTCGCCCACCACCACCTACGCCGAGAACATCGGCGTCATGGCCGCCACCAAGGTCTACTCCACGGCCGCCTACTACATCGCGGGCGTCATCGCGATCGCGTTCGGGCTGATCCCCAAGTTCGGCGCGCTGGTGTCGGCCACGCCGTCCGGCGTGCTGGGCGGCGTCACGGTCATCCTGTACGGCATGATCGGGCTGCTGGGAGCCAAGATCTGGATCGAGAACCGGGTGGATTTCGCCGATCCGGTCAACATGGTCCCGATCGGGGCGGGCATCATCCTGGCGATCGGACCGGTGAAGCACGTGATCAGTGACGACTTCAGGCTGGAGGGCATCGCGCTGGGCACCATCGTGGTGGTCGGCGGCTGGCACCTGCTGCGGGTGATCGCCGGGCGGACCCCCGAGACGGTCAGGAGCGACACCGGGTGAAGCCGCCGCCGTTCGAGTACCACGGCCCCCGCGACCTCGGGGAGGCCCTGGAGACGCTGGCCGCCGTCGGGGCGCGCGGCAAGGTGCTCGCGGGCGGGCAGAGCCTGATCCCGATGCTCAACATGCGGCTGGCGGCGCCCGCGCACCTGGTCGACATCAACCGGCTGCCGGCTCTCGCCGTGGTGCGCGACACTCCGGCGGGCGTCACCGTGGGCGCGCTGGCCCGGCACTCCGAGGTGGAGCGGGGTGGCGCGCACCCGCTGCTCGGCAAGGCGCTGCGGCTGGTCGCCCACCCGGTGATCCGCAACCGGGGCACGGTCGTGGGCAGTCTCGTGCACGCCGACCCGGCCGCGGAGCTGCCCGCCGTGCTGGCCGTACTGGAAGGTTCGGTACGGCTGGCGCGTACCGGAGGGGACGGCGTGGACAGCGGCGGGGTGGTGGCGCTGCCGCCGGGGACGGCGGTGCGTGACGTGCCGGCCCGCGAGTTCTTCCTCGGGCCGATGGAGTCGGCGGTGCGGGCGGGCGAGCTGGCCGTGTCCGCGCACTTCCCGGCGCTGGGCGCGCGGACCGGGACGGCGTTCCGCGAGGTGGCCAGGAGGCACGGCGACTACGCGCTGGCCGGCGTCTGCGCCGTGGTGCGGCTGGACGAGGACCTGCGCGTCGACTCCGCGCGGGTGGCGTGCGTGGGGGTCGGGCCGGTGCCGGTGGTGGTGGACGTGAGCGGCGCGTGCGAGCGGCGTCCCGCGGCGCGCGTCGACTGGCCGGCGGTGGCCGCGGCGGTGCGCGAGCGCACCGATCCGGAGGGCGACGTGCACGCCTCGCCCGCCTACCGGCTGCATCTGGTGGGTGTACTGGCCGAGCGGGCGCTGCGGGAAGCGGCGAGAGAGGCGGCGGCGTGACGGCCGAGCACGAGATCACCCTGACGGTGAACGGCACCGCGCGCCGGGTCACGGTGCCGGGCCGAAGGCTGCTGTCCGACTGCCTGCGCCACGACCTAGGGCTGACCGGCACCCACGTGGGCTGCGAGCACGGCGTGTGCGGCTGCTGCACGGTGCTGCTCGACGGGCAGCCGGTGCGCTCCTGCCTGACGTTCGCGGTGACCGTGGACGGGCGTGAGATCACCACGGTGGAGGGGCTGGCCGGGCCGGACGGGCTCTCGCCGGTGCAGCGGGCCTTCGCCGACTGCCACGCCCTGCAGTGCGGGTTCTGCACGCCGGGCTTCCTGTGCACGGTGACCGCGCTGCTGAAGGAGAACCCGGCGCCCACGGACGAGGAGGTGCTGGAGGCCATCTCCGGCAACCTGTGCCGCTGCACCGGCTACCAGAACATCGCCAAGGCCGTCCACCGGGCGGCCGAGCTGCTCGCCGAAGAGGCGTGACCACGAGGAGGCGAGGCCCGTGACCACCAGGCTGTTCGGGGAGCCGGTGCGCCGCCGTGAGGACCCCCGGCTGCTCGCCGGGCACGGCCGTTACCTCGACGACCTGGGCTCCGGCGCGCTCGCGGTCGCGTTCGTACGCTCGCCGCACGCGCACGCCCGCATCCGGGACATCGACGTGTCGGCGGCCCTGGACGTGGCGGGCCTGGTGGCCATCTACACCTGGGAGGACCTGCCGGAGCGGGTCGGCCGCCCGCTGCCGTTGCTGATCCCGCATCCGGCCCTCACCCACGGGCGCACCGCCTACCCGCTGGCCAGGGAGGTCGTCAGGCACGTGGGCGAGCCCGTCGTCATGGTGGTGGCCGCCGACCGCTATCTCGCCGAGGACGCCTGCGGGCTGATCGAGGTGGACTACGAGCCGCTCAAGCCGGTCGTCGGGCTGGAGGAGGCGGCGCACGGTTCGGCGCTGGTGCACGAGGACGTGCCGGGGAACGTGGGCGCGCACCTGGTGCAGGAGGTCCCGTCGGAGACCGGTCGCAGCGCGGCGGAGGCCATCGCGGCGGCCCCGCACACGCTGGCCTTCCGGCTCGACATCGAGCGCAGCGCCAGCACGCCGCTCGAAGGCCGCGGCGTCCACGCCCGCTGGGACGGCACCGACCTGCGCGTCTACTCCAGCACCCAGACCTCCACCAGCGTCCGCATGGCCATCGCCGCCGCGCTCGGCCTGCCGCTGCCGCACGTCGAGGTGATCGCCCCGGACGTGGGAGGCGGGTTCGGCGTGAAGATCGTGCACCCGTGGCCGGAGGAGATCCTGGTGCCGTGGGCGGCCATGCTGCTCGGCCGCGAGCTGAAGTGGACCGAGGACCGGCGTGAGCACTTCATCTCCGCCGCGCACGAGCGTGGCCAGGTGCAGCACGTGCGGGTGGGGTTCGACGACGAGGGGCGGGTGCTCGGGCTGGACGTGACGATCCTGCACGACCACGGCGCCTACACGCCGTACGGGATCATCGTGCCCATCGTCACCTCGACGCAGCTGCTCGGCCCCTACCGGATCGGGGCTTACCGGGTCGAGTTCACCGCCGTCTACACCAACACCGTGCAGGTCACGCCCTACCGGGGCGCGGGACGGCCGCAGGGCGTGTTCTGCATGGAGCGGACCATGGACAAGATCGCCCGCCACCTGGGCAAGGATCGGACCCGGGTGCGGGAGGTCAACTTCATCCAGCCGGACGAGTTCCCGTACGACCAGGGGATGATCTTCCAGGACGGGCGGCCGCTCATCTACGACAGCGGCGACTACCCCCGGATGCTGCGCATGGTGAAGGAGCTCATCGGCTGGGACGACTTCCGGCCCGCGCCCGGCAGGGGCATCGGCATCGGCTGCTACGTCGAAGGGACCGGCGTCGGGCCGTACGAGGGCGGGCACGTGCAGATCACCTCCGACGGGCGGGTGCACGTCTCGACCGGGCTCACCTCGCAGGGGCAGGGGCACGAGACCGCGTTCGCGCAGATCGCCGCCGACCGGCTCGGCGTGCCGATCGAGCGGGTCTCGGTCGTCACCGGCGACACCCGCCGCTTCGGCTACGCGGTGGGCACCTTCGCCTCCCGCGCGGCCGTGATGAGCGGCAACGCCATCGCGCTGGCCTGCGCCAAGGTGCGGGAGAAGGCGCTGCGCATCGCCGGGGACGCGCTTGAGGCCGACCCGGCCGACCTGACCATCAGCGACGGGCTGGTGCACGTGGCGGGCTCGCCGTCGGCGTCCATCCCGCTGTCCACGGTCGCGGTGCTGGCCAACCCGCTGCGGTACGCCTTCGACGAGGAGACGGCCAAGGCCACCCAGTTCGCCGGGGTCGCCTCGCCCGACCGGCCGCCGGTCGCCGAGGGGGAGGAGCCGGGGCTGGAAGGGCGCGGCTACTACTCGCCGATCAGGTCCACCTTCGCCGCCGGCATGCACGCGGCCATCGTGGAGACCGACCCGGAGACCGCCGAGATCACCGTGGTGCGCTACGTCGTCGTGCACGACTGCGGCAAGCTGATCAACCCGATGATCGTGGAGGGGCAGATCCACGGGGGAGTGGCGCAGGGCATCGGCGGCGCCCTGTACGAGCGGATGGCCTACGACGCGGACGGGCAGCTGCAGAACGCCTCCTTCATGGACTTCCTGATGCCGTACGCCACCGAGGTCCCGCACATCGAGACCGGCCACCTGGAGACGCCGTCCCCGCTGAACCCGCTGGGGATCAAGGGCGCGGGCGAGGCCGGGGTGATCCCGGTCTCCGCGGTGATCGCCTCGGCCCTGGAGGACGCCGAGGGCATCGACATCGACCGGATGCCGATCTCCCCCTCGGAGCTGTTCGACCTCCGAAGGGCATGATCTCGTAGGTGAACACCGAACTACGGGCGCCGGGCGAGCGCCTGACCGCGATGCCGGGCACGGCCGCCGAACTGGCCCGTGCGCGACTGATCGACCTGGCCTGGAACGAGCTCACCGAGCTGCCGCCCTGGGTGGCTCGGCTGCCCTCGCTGGAGGAGCTCAGGCTCGACGGCAACCGCCTGCGCGCGCTGCCCGACCTGTCCGGCCTCACCGCGCTGCGCGCACTCCATCTGGACGGCAACGCGCTGACGGAGTTCCCGCGCTGCCCGCCGCACCTGGAAACGCTCTTCCTGTACGGCAACGCCGTCCGGACCCTGCCCGAGGGGCTGCCACGCGGTCTCCGGCACCTCTCGGCCGGCCGCAACGGGCTGACCGGGGTGCCCGGCGGGCTGTGGAAGCTGACCGGTCTCGCATCACTCAACCTCGCCGAGAACGCCCTGACCGAGGTGCCCGCCGCCATCGGCGGGCTGAGCGCGCTGCGCATGCTCGACCTGGGGCACAACCGGCTCACCTCGCTCCCGCCCGAACTGGCCGACCTACCTCTCACGGACTATCTGTACGCCAGCGACAACGGGCTCACCGAGGTGCCCGAGGCGCTCGGCAGGCTGGACCGGCTCGCCTACCTCAACCTGACCGACAACCGCCTCACCCGGCTGCCCGGGAGCCTCGGCCGGATGAGGTCGCTGGTGGAGCTCCGGCTCTACAACAACCGGCTGGAGGCGCTGCCCGACTCCATCGGCGCGCTGGGCCGCCTGCGTGAGCTGCACCTACGGGGCAACCGGCTGACGGCGCTGCCCGGCTCGATGGCGGAGCTGGGCGAGCTGCGCGTGCTGGACCTGCGCGACAACCTGCTGCGCTCGGTGCCCGACGCGCTGACGCGGCTGCCCCGGCTCACCCACCTCGACCTGCGCAACAACCGCCTGCGCGAGCTGCCGGCCGAGCTGCCCGCGCTGGACCGGCTCGACCTGCGCTGGAACAAGCTCGACGGCGACCCTCCGGTGCTGCGCCGGCTGGCCGAACGCGGTTGTGTCATTTTGCGCTGAACCCCGGCGGCGAAGCCTGCGTACCTCCGCACATGACGACTTATTCACGTCTGACCGCTTTCGCGCTGCTGGTCGGGCTCGTCGCAGCATGTGCGCCAGGAGGCGACGAGAGCGGCGGCGGCTATGTCGCCGCCGCGAACAACAAGGCCCCCGCGGTGCCGCTCACCGTGGAGGACCTCTCCGCCCAGGTGGGCTGCGAACCCCGCATGCAGGTCGACGCGAGCGACCTGCGCACCGGCTACTGCAAGACCGACGCCGGCGAGTTCTTCGTGAACACCTTCACCAGTGAGGAAGGGAAGAACGCCTGGATGGACCAGGCGCCCGAGTACAAGCCGCACCTGGTCGGCCCGCTGTGGACGGTGCTGGGCGACCTCAAGGTGCTGAAGACGATTCAGGGTCCGCTCAAGGGCGACCTGCACTTGACGGACCACCGCGTCAGCCCGACCCCGACGGCCGGCTGACCGGCGCGGTGGACGCCCTGACGACCAGCTCGTGCGTGGTGCGGCGGCGGCGTGGCCGGGAGGCGGGAGGTTTGAGCGCCAGCTCCAGGGCCTGCCGGCCCATCGCGATCATCGGCAGTCTGATCGTGGTGAGCGCCGGGTAGACGTCGGCGGCCACCGGCACGTCGTCGAACCCGGCGAGCGAGATCTCTTCGGGCACCTGGCGCCCGCTGTGGAGCAGCCATGACAGCGCGCCTACCGCCATCGGGTCGTTCAGCGCGACCACGGCCGTCAGGGCCGGGTGTGCCGCCAGCAGCCTCGCGGCGGCCGCCGCGCCGCCCTCGCGGGTGAAGTCGCCGTGCACGACGGGGATCGCCTGCCAGCCGAGCCCGCCGGCGTCGGCGGCCGACCGCAGCCCGGCCAGCCGGTCCTCGACGGTGGTCAGGCTCGCCGGGCCGCCGAGCACGCCGATGCGGCGGTGGCCCAGCTCCAGCAGGTGCCGCATGAGGGTGGCGCCGCCGTTGACGTTGTCGGGCAGCACCGCGTCCACCGGGAGGTGATGGCGGCCGATCACCGTCACCCGGCCGCCCGCCGCGGTGAACGAGCGCACCTCGGCGGCGGTGCCCGCCTCCGCGTCCGCCTCGACGTAACCCGAGCCGGCCAGCACGATCGAGGTCACCCGGTGCGCCCTCAGCGCCCGGATCCTGGCCAGCTCGGCCCGCGGATCGCGCTCGGTCTGGCTGATGAGCGCCAGATAGCCGCGGCGGTCGGTCTCGCGCAGCACGCCCCTGGCGATCTCGGCGAAGTAGGGGTCGCCCACGTCATGCACGATCAGCCCGACCATCGACGCCTGCCCGCCGGCCAGCGCCCTGGCATGGCTGTTGGGCACGTAGCCGACCTGTGACGCGACCGCCCGCACGTGCGCGGCGACCTCCGCGCGTACGCCGGCGCTGCCCGTCATGGCCCGCGACGCCGTCGCCAGTGAGACCCCGGCGGCTCTGGCGACATCGATGAGCCGGGGCGGAGACGGCATCGCACATCCCCCTTGTCTGGCGGTGAATCGCGTGTAATCGTGACCGAAAGCGCTTGCGAAAGCGCTTACGTACTACCTCTTCTCACGGAGGTGCCCCCCATGGCAAGAGTTCTCAACGGCCTGGCGATCATCACGATAGTGAGTCTGGGACTGGCCGCCTGCGCGAAGACGGACGAGCCCGGCGCGGCGCCGCAGCCGGGACAGGGACCAGTCAAGATCGGCATCTCACTCCCGCTGACCGGCGACTTCTCCGAGCCTGGCAAGGGTATCCAGGAGGGCTACCAGGTCTGGGCGGACCGGGTGAACGCCAAGGGCGGGCTGCTCGGCAGGCCGGTCGAGCTGATCTTCCGCGACGACGCCTCCGACCCCAACAGGGTCAGCTCCGACTACGAGTCCCTCATCACCCAGGACAAGGTCAACCTGGTCTTCGGGCCGTTCTCCTCGCGGCTGGTCATCCCGGCGGCCAAGGTCGCGGAGTCGTACGACATGCTCTTCGTGGAGCCCGCAGGGGCCGCCAAGGAGGTCTTCGAGCAGGGCTTCACGCGACTGTTCTACGCCGCTCCCGCCATCGCGGACGACCACTACGACTATCTGGCCGACTACCTCGTCAAGCTGCCCGCCGACCAACGGCCCAAGACCGCGGCGTACGCCAGCCTGGACGACCCGTTCGCGCAGGGCACGGCCTACGGGCTCAGGGACAAGCTGGCCGCCGCCGGGATCGAGACGGTGGTGGACGAGGTCTACCCGCCGGAGACCACCGACTTCTCGCCCATCGCCGCCAAGATCGCCGCCGCGAAGCCGGACATCGTGGTCGGCGGCACGCAGTTCGAGGACTCCGTGGGCCTGGTGCGCGCCCTGCAGGAGCTGAAGGTGCAGCCCAAGCTGGCCGCCTTCTCCACCGGGCCGACGCTGTCGGAGTTCCCCGACGCGGTCAAGGGCGCCGTCGAGCACATCGTCTCGCCCGTCGGCTGGTCCGCCCGCTCCGGCTTCACCGGCAACGACGAGCTCGTCAAGCGCTATCAGGAGATGTTCGACGGAGAGGCCAACGAGGACGCCGCCAACGGCTACACCGTCGGCCAGGTCGTCGAGGCGGCCGTCAACGCCGTCAAATGCGTCGAGCCCGCCAAGGAGTGCCAGGACAAGCTGACCGCCCACCTGCGGCAGGCCACCTTCGACACCGTCGTGGGCCCGCTCTCCTTCGACGACAAGGGCCGGCCCGAGCAGGCGCACATGATCCAGCAGTACGTGGACGGCAAGGTCGAGATCGTGCTGCCCGAGGGGTCCGAGGCCCAGACGACCGAGCTCGTCTACCCGAAGAAGCAGTGGTGAGCCTGCTCCTGCAGGGGCTGGCCCTGGGCGTGCTGACGGGCGGCCTGTACGCCCTGCTCGCCTCCGGGCTGTCGCTGTACTTCGGCGTCATGCGGGTGGTGATGGTGGCGCACCCGGCCTTCCTGTTCCTGGCCGCCTACCTGACGTACACGCTGCACACCGCGCTCGGCGTGGACCCGTTCCTGACGCTGCCGCTCACCGTGCCGATCTTCTTCGCGCTCGGGGTGGCGGTGCAGCGGCTGCTCATCGCCCGGCTGGACCCCGAGAACGTGGCCATGATGTCGGTGCTGCTCACCTTCGGCCTCGCGCTCACCATCGAAGGGCTGCTCGGCACCGTCTACAGCGGGTCCTACAAGTCGATCAGCATGGACTACGCGACCCGGTCGTTCACCGTGGGCGGGGTGCACCTGCCGTACGACAAGCTGATCGCCTTCGGGGTCGCCGCCGTCACGCTCGGCGTGCTGTTCGCGGTGCTGATCAGGAGCAGGTTCGGCCGGTCGCTGCGCGCCACCATCCAGCACCGGGAGGCGGCCAGGCTGGTCGGCATCCAGACCGAGCGGGTCGCCGGCTACGGATTCGGGCTGGGGCTGGCGACCGCCGCCGTCGGCGGCACGGTGCTGGCCCTGATCACGCCGTTCTTCCCCGCCTCGCACTGGGTGTGGATCGGCAAGCTGATGGCCATCATCGTGGTCGGCGGCCTCGGCAGCGTGCTCGGCGCCGCGCTCGCGGCGGTCATGCTCGGCGTGGTCGAAGGCCTCGTGCTGGTGACGGTCGACGCCACCTGGGCGACGATGATGTTCTACGTATTCCTCTTCCTGACCCTGCTCGTGCGTCCCCAGGGGTTCTTCGGAGGCCGGCTTGCGCATCGCTTCTAGAGGACTCCTGGCGCTCGCCGCCGCGCTGGCGATCGGCTACCCGTGGCTCGTGCCCAACTATTACCTGGTCTACGCCGGGGTGCTCACCGTGATGTATGCGGCGATGGCCACCTCGTGGAACCTGCTCGGCGGGTTCACCGGCTACGTCTCGCTCGGCCACTCGGCGTTCTTCGGGCTCGGCGCGTACGGCACCGGGCTGCTGGTGACCCGGCTGGGCGTGCCCTGGCTCGTCGCGCTGCTCGCGGCGGCAGTGCTGGTCACGGGGTTCGCCGTGGCCGTGGGGATCGCGGCGGTGCGGGTGCGCGGCGCGTCGTTCGTGATCGTGTCGATCGCGCTGGTGTCGATGATGAACCTGCTCGTCCAGGGCTGGCGCTCGCTGACCGGCGGCTCGACCGGCCTGCAGGTGCCCTCGCCGTTCCCGGATCTGCACCGAGGGGAGACGCACCTGGTGTTCTTCTACCTGTTCCTGGCGCTGCTCGCCCTGGTGCTGGCGGCCTGGTGGTTCATCGGCCGCTCGCGCTTCGGCGCCGGACTGCGGGCGATCAGGGAGGACGAGGACAAGGCCGAGTCGCTCGGCGTGCCGACGGCGGCCTACAAGGTCGCCGCCTTCGCCCTGTCGGCCCTGTTCGTCGCCCTGGCGGGAGGCTTGTACGCGCTCTGGTTCGGCAGTCTCGACCCGATCTTCGTCTTCTCCATCCTGATCGGCTCGTACATGGTGCTGATGAGCCTGCTCGGCGGGGCCAGGCACCTGCTCGGCCCGCTGCTCGGCGCGCTCATCGTCGCCCCGGCCGGCGAGTACTTCCTGGTCGCGCTGGGCGAGACGCAGATTCACCTGACCGCGACCGGGCTGCTGCTCATCCTGGTGGTGCTCTTCATGCCGGAGGGCATCATCGCCAGGTTCACCAGGAAACGGGACACGGGATCCATCCCCGAGGAGAGCGCGGGGCAGCGGCTGGAAGGGGCGGCCCGATGATCTCGCTGCGCACGGAGGGGCTGACCAAGGCCTTCGGCGGGGTGCTGGCCGTGGACGGGGCGTCCGTCGAGATCCGCGGCGGCGCGATCAACGCCCTGATCGGCCCGAACGGCTGCGGCAAGACCACCTTCTTCAACCTCGTCACCGGAATGATCATGCCGGACTCGGGCCGCGTGACCTACCGCGACCGCGACATCACCGGACACTCGCCACACCGCGTGGCGCACGCCGGCCTCGGCCGCACCTTCCAGCTCTGCCGGATCTTCCCCCGCCTGACCGTGCTGGAGAACATGCTCGTCGCCGTCCGCCGCACCCGGCTGCGCGAGCTGCTGGCCGGGCTGCACGACAGGGGTGAGGTGGAGCGGGCCCGCCACTGGCTGCGCCGGATGGGCATCGACCACCTGGAGCGGGCCGAGGCCCGCAACCTCTCCTACGGCCAGCAGAAACTGCTGGAGCTGGCCGCCGTCCTCATGGCCGAGCCCGAGCTGGTGCTGCTCGACGAGCCGGCGGGCGGCGTCAACCCGGCGCTCATCGACCGGATCGTCACGCTGGTGCGTGACCTCAACGCCGAAGGCCGCACGTTCCTGGTCGTCGAGCACAACATGGACATGGTCATGGGCATGAGCGACCATGTGATCGTCTTCGACCGGGGCAGGCCCATCGCGGAAGGGCCGCCTTCGGCGGTGCGCAACGACCCTCGTGTGCTGGAGGCGTACCTAGGTGTCTGAGATCGTGCTCTGCCTGGAAGAGGTCGTGGCCGGTTATGGGCGGGCGGCGCCGGTGCTGCGCGGCCTGTCCGTCACGGTCAGAGCCGGCGAGGTGGTCTGCCTGGTCGGCCCCAACGGCGCGGGCAAGTCCACCGTGCTCAGAGTCGCCAGCGGACTGCTCGCGCCCAGGTCGGGCCGGGTGCTGCTGAACGGCCACGACGTCACCGGCCGCTCGCCGCAGCGGCTGCTCGGTCTCGGGCTGGCCCACGTGCTGCAGGGGCACAGCGTCTTCCGCGAGATGACGGTGGCCGAGAACGTCCGGCTCGGCGGCTACACCGTCCGCGACACGGCCAGGCTGGAGCGGCGGATCGAGGAGGTCAAGGCGCTGTTCCCGGTCGTCGCCGAGAGGTGGGGAAGCATGGCCGGGTTGCTGTCCGGCGGGCAGCAGAAGCAGGTCGAGTTCGCCCGCGCCCTCATGCTCGAACCCGCCGTGGTGCTGCTCGACGAGCCGTCGATGGGGCTCGACCCGCGCACCACTCAGACCGTCTTCGACCAGATCGACCTGATGCGCCGGGCCGGGGTCGCGGTGCTGCTGGTGGAGCAGAACGCGCGCCGGGCGCTGGAGATGGCCGACGTCGGCTGCGTGCTCGACCTCGGCCGGGTGCACATCTCCGGCCCCGCGCGCAGGCTGGCCGCCGACCCCCGTCTGGGCCGCCTCTACCTCGGCGGCACCGTCGCCACCTGAACACGCTTTCTGAACACCCAGTACGTCCACCCCTGATAGCCGAGCACGAACGGCAGCGCGATCAGCCCGATCCAGGTCAGCATGGTCAGCGTGTAGGGGCCGGAGGCCGCCTCGGCCAGCGTCAGGCCGGGCAGGGGCGCGCCCCTGAGCTGACTGAAGACCGCCACCGAGACCAGCACGATGGCCGCCGCCATGGCGGTGAACGCCCAGCCCTCCCTGCGCATGAAGACCAGCACGGTGGCCGCCGCCAGCAGGCCCAAGGCGACCAGCGCCGGCGCGGAGCCCATGCTCGACAGCGCCACCACGGCCACCGGGATCACCACGACGCTCGCGGCCAGCGCGGCCGTCCTGGCGCGCCGGCGTACCGGACCCTCGGTCCGCAGCGCCAGGAACACCGCGCCGTGCAACAGGCACACCGAGAGCGAGAACGCCCCACCGAGCAGTGCCGCCCCGGCGCTGCCGTACAGCAGATCGGCGAAGACCGTGCCCCAGACGAACGCCGGCAGCGCGCTGCCGACCACGATGCCCAGGTCGCACCAGGCGGGGTCGGCCACCTTGCCGCGCCACTCCAGGCCGACGCCGCGCACGATCAGGCCGACCAGGACCAGCACGACGGGCAGGTAGAAGCCGCTGAACATGCCCGCGTACCAGGCCGGGAAGGCGGCGAACATGGCGCCCACGGCGGTGATCAGCCAGACCTCGTTGCCGTCCCAGACCGGGCCGATCGTCTGCAGGCTCTGCCGCTGCTCCTCGCCGTCCGCGCTGACGAACGGCGCCAGCAACCCCACACCGAAGTCGAAGCCCTCAAGGACGAAGTACCCGGTCCACAGGAAGGCGATGATGACGAACCACAGGTCGATCATTGTGTGCACCTCATGACTGTCCGCACCTCAGAATTGTCCGCGTCTCAATACATGAGCGACGGTTCGAGCTTCTCGGCCGCGCGGACGGGCTCGGGCTCGTCGAGGCCCTTGCGCACATGCCTGGTCAGCAGGACGACCTCCGCCACCGCGAGCGAGCCGTACAGCAGGGTGAAGATCGTCAGCGAGATGGCCACCTCGGTCAGGCTCACCCCGGGGGAGACGCCGGCCGCCGTGAGCAGCTCGCCCGCCACCACCCAGGGCTGCCTGCCCATCTCGCTCAGCAGCCAGCCGGCGGTCACCGCGATCAGCGGCGCGGGCAGGGCCAGCACGAACAGCCGGGACAGCCAACGCGGCATCGGCCGGCGGCGCCGGGTCAGCCACAGGGCGAGCACCGACAGGCCGACGGTGGCCAGGCCGAACACGATCATGACGCGGAACGACCAGAACACGATCGTCTGGTTCGGCCGGTAGTCGCCGGGGCCGAACTCCTTCTCGAAGCGCGCCTGCAGGTCCTCGGTGCCCTGCACGGTGGCGTCGAAGTCGTTGGTGGACAGGAAGCTGAGCACCTTGGGGATCTCGATGCCGGGCGCCACCGAGAACGCCGCGCCGGCGGTGTCGCGTTCGAGCCCCTCGGCGGAGGCCAGCTTCATCGGCTGCTGCTCGTACAGGAGCTTGGCGGACGTGTCGCCGGTGCCCGCGACGACCGCCCCCGCGATGGCCGTCATCACCAGCGCCGCCCGCGCGGCGCCGCGCCACATGTCGGCGCGCGTCCGCAGCAGCCAGTAGCCGCACACCGCCAGCACGAACCCGCCCGCCACCACGAACGCCGAGCCGATCACGTGCGGCACCTGGGCCAGGGCGGTCGAGTTGGTCAGCACCGCCCACAGGTCGGTCATCCGGGCCTTGCCGTCGACGACCTCGTAGCCGACCGGGTGCTTCATCCACGCGTTGGCCGCCAGGATGAAGTAGGCGGAAAGGTTCGAGCCGATCGCGGCCGCCCAGATGCACGCCAGGTGCACCCTCTTCGGCAGCCGGTCCCAGCCGAAGATCCACAGGCCCAGGAACGTGGATTCCATGAAGAACGCCAGCAACGCCTCCATGGCCAGTGGCGCGCCGAACACGTCACCCACGAAGGTGGAGTACTCCGACCAGTTCATGCCGAACTGGAACTCCTGCACGATGCCGGTGACCACGCCCATCGCGAAGTTGATCAGAAAGAGCTTGCCGAAGAACTTCGTCAGCCGGAGGTAGTGCTCCTTCCCCGTACGGTGCCAGGCGGTCTGCAGTCCTGCCACGAAGACGCCCAGGCCGATCGTCAACGGCACGAACAGGAAGTGGTAGACGGTGGTCACCCCGAACTGCCACCGCGCAAGATCTAGTGCGTCCATTTTCCCCTCGCCGGTCCTGAGCTCTACGGGCTGTAGTACATCTACTCAAAGTAGTACTACAGCCTGTAGAGCAATGCGATGCGACCTTGGTCACACGAGGCTCAACGATGGCGCCCGGCGGTGGTCCGGCGCGTCACCCGCGCGGCTGACCGCCGCCTACGCCTCAGGGCGGACGGGGGCCTACCTGCGCGCGGAGGTGGCGGCTTCCAGGTACGCCTGGAGGTTGCCCAGCTCGAAGCCCCGGCGCTTGATTTTCGTGACCAGGACGCGGAAGTCCCTGCCCAGGCCGGGGCGGAAGTGCAGGAGCAGGATGTCGCCCGGGTGCAGCTTCTTGTCCGGCGACTGGTAGGCGATCCTGCCGCCCGGCTGGACGGAGGCGGTCCAGAGCAGCACCGAGGTCAGGCCGCAGCTCCTGGCCGCCCGCAGGGTGCCGCCCTCGCCTCGCCCACCTCTGCCGCCCCCGTCGTCCCCCCGCACAATGCCGCCCCATCCTGCCAGCCCTCCTGAGGGATCGGGAACCGGTTGGGCAGGTGTTGCCCTTATCGCGGCGGGAGATCGCTTTCTAGAGTGGCTGTGTGAAAGTCGCAGGCAGTGCCGTGATCGGCATCGAAAGAGACCGTGTGTGGGCCGCGCTGCAGGATCCGGCGGTGCTGGTGCGCACCATCCCGGGCTGTGAGCGCCTGGAGGCGTGCGGGCCGGACACCTACCGGATGACGGTCAACGCGGGGATCGCGTCCTTGAAGGGCGTCTACCAGGGGGAGGTGGCGCTGGCCGACCCCTCCGCACCGGAGAGCTTCGTGCTCAGAGCCCGGGGACAGGGCGCGCCGGGCACGGTGGACGCCACCGTGCTGGTACGACTCAGCGAGATCGACAGCGGCACCCGGGTCGACTACGACGCCGACGCGGTGATCGGCGGCATGATCGGCGGAGTGGGTCAGCGCATGCTCGGCTCAGTGGCCAAGAAGACGGCCGGTGAGTTCTTCGCGGCCGTGGAGGACCACCTCCGCGCCCCCGACCGCCCCACGGGAGCGCCCGTCGGGGAGTTCGGCGAAGGCAGCCCTGACCTGCCGGTCCCCGGAGCAACCGGGGAAGGGGGTCTGCGCCGGCCGGTCTCCGAGGCGGCACCACGGGAGCCATGGCCGGGCCGGGCGGCGGTCGCCGGCCCGGCCGTCTACGAGCGACCGGTCAAGCAACGCACCGAGACGCGCCCCTGGGTGATGCTGGCCGCCTTCGGCATGGGCGCGGGCGTGGCGCTCACCGGCGCGGCCGTGGGCTGGCTGCTCGGTCGCGGCCGCCGCTAACGCTTCGGCGGCGCTCAGGGGGCGGAGGGGCCGCCGGCTTCGCGGGGTCTGGCCGTGGCCCGCAGGATTCGCGGGGCCGGCCGCAGGCCGGAGGCGAGCGGCCCAGGCCCGGACGTGCCGGGTCTCGCGGAAAAGGATCTCCCGGCGTAGCGTGACGGTATGCGGCAGGCACATGCTGAAGACGCACGGACCGAGGCCAGACGAGTCGTCAGAGACCTGCTCGGAGAGGAGCACCCGACCGCCGACGCGTTGATCGCCGACGCGCGCCCGGTCATCGGTGACGAGCGTGCCGACCGCTGCGTCGGCCTGGCGGTGGGCGCGTCGCTCACCCGGCGGTCGTCCGAGCTCGCCGCCATCGCCGCGCTGCTCGTCGGCACCCGGGACCTGGGCGTCGAGTGGTGGACGCGGCCCAGGGGCGGCAAGCTGCCCGCGCCCGACGAGGTGCTGCGCACGGCGGTCGCGATCGAGCCGTGGACGGACCTGACCGCGCTGGAGATGCTGGCCGCCTGGGTGTCCGACGACGCCGCCGACGAGCTGTGGGGTGAGCCGGCCGCCGAGGTGGACCTCAACTCCTGGCAGGCGGAGGACCGCTTCGACCTGCCCCAGGGCGTGCGGCCGGGCCAGCGGCTGGTCGTCCACTTCGACGCCGGCGGACGGCTCGACGCGGTGGTCACCCGGCGGGCCGACGAGGACCTCGGCTCCAACCTGGACTTCCATTCGCTGCGTTACTCCCGCCCCGCCGAGGCGCAGTGGAGCTGGGGGGTGGCCGCCGGGCTGGGCCCGCACCGCCTGCCGGGTGACGAGCCCGACCCGTACACCAAGCCGGTGGAGGCGGCGGCGGCCCGGATCCTGCGCGACTGGGCGCTGCGCCACGGCGCCACCGCCGAGCAGCTGGGCGAGCGCTGGGCGGACGTCGGCGACGTGGTGGCCGCGATCGAGCGGGTGGACTGGATGTGGCGCAGCGCCGAGTGGTTCGGCTGGTGGCGCGGGGCGTCGGCCCTCGTGGACGGCTCGGCCTACCTCCCCTACAGGCTGGAGGAGCTCGCCTCCGGCTGACCGTACAGGAGTGGAATGCCGCAGCCGCGCCACAGGTTGTCATCGAACGTGAAAGTTGAAATCTTCTCCGACGTGGTCTGCCCCTGGTGTTATATCGGCCACGCCCGCTTCGCCCGGGCGGCTGAGGCGTTCCGCGCCAAGGGCGGCACGATCGAAGTGGCGATGCGTCCCTTCCAGCTCGATCCCAGCACGCCCGCCGAGGCCGAGCCGGTGCTCGCGATGCTGGACCGCAAGTTCGGCGCCAACGCCGGGCAGATGGCCTCCCGGGTCATCGGCGTGGCCGCCGAAGAGGGCCTGGACCTGCGCTACGACCGTGCGCTGAGCGCCAACACGCTGCAGGCGCACCGGCTGGTCGAGGTGGCGTCCCGGCAGGGGCTCGGCATGGAGATGGCCGAGCGGCTGTTCCGCGCGCACTTCACCGACGGGCTGGACGTCAGCGACCCGGAGGTGCTGGCCCAGCTCGCCACCGAGGTCGGCGTACGCGACACGGGGGAGGGCGCCGAGCAGGTCGGCGAGCAGATCGCCAGGGCGCGCACGCTCGGTGTCACCGGGGTGCCGCTGTTCCTGTTCGAGGGCCAGTACGCGGTGTCGGGCGCGCAGCCGGTGGAGACGTTCGAGGCCGCGATCGACGAGGTCGCCGAACGCACCGGCCAGAAGCCGATCACCCAGCTCGCCGCCCCCGCCGACGGATGCGACGACGGTTACTGCGCGGTCTGACCGACGACGGATTCCCCGGGCTCCCCTGCTCCCTGCGGCATGCCCTCGCCGAGCAGCCCCGTGCGGTGGTGGCGGCGGCAGAGCACCTGATAGCGGACAGGGGAGGCGTCGGTGTCGCCGATGACCACCTGCTCGCCGGTGCGCACCAGCCGCCCGCCGACGATCCTGCCGTTCAGCAGCCCCGGCCGCCCGCACCAGCACAGCACCTCGACCTGCAGCCGGCACACCTCGTCGGCGAGCTCGAACAGCCGCTGCGCCGCAGGGAACATCACCGACCTGAAGTCCGAGGCGAGGCCGAAGGCGTAGACGTCGACGCCGTGTTCGTCGACCAGGTCGGCGAGCTGCTCGATCTGCTCCACGGCGTAGAAGCACGCCTCATCGCAGATGAGGTAGTCGATCCGGTCGTGTCCGCGTACCAGCTCCACCAGATCGAGGCCGTCGACCACCTCGACGGCCTCCCGGCCGAGCCCTATTCTGCTGGTGACCCTCGGGCCGCCCGACCTGTCATGTTTGGTCAGCACCAGCCCACGCCTGCCCTGGCGGCTGTGGTTGTAGTTCATCTGCAGCGCCAGCGTGGACTTCCCGCAGTCCATGGGGCCGAAGTAGAACTTCAGCACAGCGGCGCGGGACCCCGAGGGCACAGGAGACAAGGCAGACAGATCAGTCACGGGGTGCCACCTTATCGCTTGGCTAGTTCTATGACCTCATGGGAGATTTCTCCTCTGAAACAACAGGAGGAATCTGTGGTCACCGACAAACCGCCCACACTCGACGCCATGATGACGCCGGACGATGTCACGGCCGCGCAGGCCGATGCGGCCAGATGGCGTTACGGCTTCCTCGTGGTGGTGACCGGCATCATCGCCGTGCTCGTCGCGTTCGGCGCGGCCGTGTTCGCCACCGGCGAGTTCGCCGCGCTGTTCGCCGGCGTCGCCGGAGTGGTCGGCACCATCATCGGCGCCTACTTCGGCGTGCAGGCCGGCCAGTCGGGTAAGGCCAGGGTGGAGGCCGAGCTGGCCAAATCGCAGGAGATGGTGGTGCGACTCGCGGCCTACGTCGGCACCGAGAACGCGCCAAAGGTCATCCACGAAGTGCTCGGCCGGCGCCGAAGCTGAGGAGCCATGCGAAGCGTCCGTATTGGAGTCGACACCGGCGGCACGTTCACCGATGTGGTGGCCGTGGACGAGCAGACCGGTGAGATCGTCACGACCAAGACCCCTTCCACCCCCGCCAACCCGGCCGACGGGTTCGTCACCGGCCTCGGCAAGCTGGGCGAGCATCTGGGCGAGCACCTGGGAGAGCACAACGTCTCCTCGATCGTGCACGGCACCACCGTGGCCACGAACCAGCTGCTCGAAGAGCGCATCGCCGACCTAGGGCTGATCACCACCGAGGGCTTCGAGTTCATCCTGGAGATCGGCAGGCAGAGCGTCCCCGACGGTTACGGCAACTCCTACTTCTGGGTCAAGCCGCCGCGGATCGTGCCGGTGCACCTGGTGCGGACCGTCGGCGGCCGGCTCGACCACCTGGGCGCCGAGGTCCGGCCGTTTCCCGAGGAGCAGGCGGTCGAGGTGGCCCGCTGGTTCCGTACCAGAGGCGTCACCACGATCGGCGTCTGCTTCCTGCACTCCTACGCCAACCCCGACCACGAGCGGCGGATGCGGGAGGTGCTGGCGCGCGAGCACCCCGAGGCGGTCGTCTCGATCTCCAGCGACGTGCTGCGTGAATACCGCGAGTACGAGCGCGCCGTCACCACGCTGGTCGACGCGGCGGTCAAGCCCGGCATGCGCCGGTACATCGCCAACCTGTCGAGCCGCCTGGGCCGGACGTTCTCGGTGATGAAGTCCAACGGCGGCGTGCTGTCGGCCCGTGAGGTCGTCAACCAGCCCATCACCACCGTGCTGTCGGGGCCGGCGGCGGGCGCGCTCGGCGCGGCGCTGATCGCCGACACCGCCGGCCACCCGTCGGTGATCACGCTGGACGGCGGCGGCACCTCCACGGACGTGGCGGTGGTGATCGACGGCGAGCCGTCCATCACCACCGAGGGCGCGGTCGGCCGCTACCCCTGCAAGATCCCGATGATCGACATCGTCACCGTGGGAGCGGGCGGCGGCTCGGTCGCGTGGATCTCGCCGGAGGGCACGCTCAAGGTCGGCCCCCGCTCGGCGGGCGCCGACCCCGGCCCCCTCTGCTACCGCAGGGGCGGCACCGAGGTGACCGTCACCGACGCGCACGTCTACCTCGGCCGCATCCCGCCGCACCTGCTCGGCGGCGAGATCCCGCTCGACGCCGACGCCGCCCGGACGGGCATCGAGGCGCTGGCCGACAAGCTCGGGCTCACCCCCGAGCGCACCGCGACGGGCATCCTGGAGATCAGCGCGTTCAACCAGAGCAACGCGATCCGCCGGCTCACCGTCAAGCGCGGCCTGGACGTACGGGACTTCCCGCTGGTGACGTTCGGCGGCTCGGGGCCGCTGCTGGCCTGCCGCCTCATCGACATCCTCGGCCTGCCCGCGGTGATCGTCCCGCCCGAGCCGGGGAACGTGTCGGCGTTCGGCCTGCTCACCGTGGACGTCAAGAACGACTACGTCCGTACGCACGTCACCCGCGAGCTGGAGCTGGACACGACGGCGCGGCTGTTCGCCGAGCTGGAGGCCGAGGCGGCCGAGGCGCTCGACCGCGAGGGCTTCGACCAGCCGGTCCACGTCCGCAGCGCCGACCTGCGCTACTACGGGCAGGCGTACGAGGTCCGCGTCCCCGCCCCGGCCGGGCCGATCGACGAGGGCTGGCGGAAGGAGGTGGTGAGCCGCTTCCACGACGCCCACGAGAAGCTGTACGGCTACGCCTACCGCGACGATCAGCGCCACGGCGTCGAATGGGTCAACTTCCGCGTCTCGGGCATCGGGCCCATCACCCGGCCGGCCATCCGGCGCAGCCCGTACCAGAAGGTCGAGCCCGTGGCGGCGGCCAGGAAGGTGCACTTCGAGGAGCGGCACGACACGCCGATCCACCAGCGCGCCGCGCTGGAACCCGGCGCCGTCGTCGAGGGGCCCGCGGTCATCGAGGAGTACGGCTCCACCATCCCCATCCACCCCGGTTTCACCGCCGAGGTGGACGAGTACGGCAACGTGGAGGTGCGGCGTGAACGGTGAGGCTCCGGTGAACGACTCAGAGGCACCCCCCGAATCGGCGGCGGCCTCAGAAACGGCCCCGCAGGTGGACCCAGTGGACCCGCACGTGGACGCGGGCGTCGACGCGCCCACGGACCAGCTCGCGGACCCGCACGTGGATGCGCGGACGGATCCGCGTGCGGGGGGTGTGAGCGGTCGTGGGGTGAAGGCTGCGGACCCGATTCTGGTGGAGATCGTCGAGGGCACCCTCGCCTCGGTGGAGAAGGAGGTCGAGACCGCCATCGCGCGCACGGCCCGCTCGCCGATGATCCGCGACGCGCACGACTTCCGCGCGGGCATCCACGACGTACGGCTGCGCAAGCTGACCGGCCGGTCCTACAGCGCGCTCGTCCAGCCGATCGTCCGCGACTTCCCCGTCGAGACGATGAAGCCGGGCGACGTCTACTTCCACAACGACGTCTACCTGTCCGAGGGCGGCATCGGCCACCTGCCCGACCTGTGCGTCACCGTCCCGGTCTTCCACCAGGGCGAGGTGGTGGCGTTCGTGCAGGCGTTCGGCCACCACGACGACATCGGCGGCTCCGTGCCGGGCTCGATGCCCTCGCACGCCCGGTCGGTGTTCGAGGAGGGGCTGATGGTCCCGCCGATCAAGCTGTGGGACGAGGGCGTGCCGAACGAGACGGCGCTGCGCATCATGACGCGCAACTCCCGGATGCCGGACTCGCTCGCCGGGGACCTCGACGCCGAGTGCTCGGCGTGCCTGATGGGCGCCCGCCGTCTGAGCGAGCTGTTCGACAGGTACGGCAGGGCCGCCGTCGAGGAGTGCTTCGACACGATCATCGACAAGACCACCGAGACGTTCCGCAGGGAACTGCTGGCCAAGATCCCCGAGGGCGTCTACACCTGGGAGGACTACGCCGAGCACGACGGCGTCGACGAGCCCCGCCTGCACGCGCAGCGCATCACGCTCACCGTCGACCACGCGGCCGACGCACCGCTGACGATCGACTTCACCGGCACGTCACCGCAGGCCAAGGGGCCGATCAACCACGCGGGCGACTACGCCGACGGTGTCTTTCTGAAGAAGTGGCTGGCGCCCATCCTGCGCAACCTGGCCGACTCGCCGGAGCGCATGGCCGAGCTCGACGTCAACGAGGGGGTCGTACCTCTCATCAAGATGATATTTCCGGAGAAGGGCACTCTGCTCACCCCGATCTTCCCCGCCCCCACCAACGCCCGCACCTTCGTCATCCTCCGCCTGCTGGGCGTCCTGGCGGGCGTGCTCGCCAAGGCCACGGGCGGCCGGATGCCCGCCGACCAGGAGACCATCCGCTACACCGGCGTGCACGGCGTCGACGCCGACGGGCAGCCGTACCTGATGAGAGAGGTCCTCGGCGGCGGCTCCGGCGGGCGCTGGTACGCCGACGGCGAGGACACCATCCACGTGGTGCCGGACTCCCGCAACATCCCGGTCGAGTTCGCCGAGGCCCGCTGGCCGTTCCGGGTGGAGCGGCTCGCGCTGGCCTGCGACTCGGGCGGCCCCGGCATGTTCCGGGGCGGCCTCGGCTACGACAAGCACATCCGCATGCTGCGGGACGCGTCGTACATGTCCATCGCCGACCGTTCCATCCTGTCCTGCTGGGGCGTCAACGGCGGTCTGGCCGGCCGTCCGTTCCGGGTGGAGATCGCGGGCAAGGAGATGGAAGGCCTGGTGGACGACCACCCGGTGCAGGCGGGCGAGATCATCCGCATCCGCACCACGGGAGGCGGCGGCTGGGGCTCCCCCTACGACCGCGATCCGCGCGCGGTGGCGGCCGACGTCCGCGACGGCAAGGTCTCGATCGCGGGCGCCCTCGGCGACTACGGCGTGGTCCTGGACGGCGACCGCATCGACGAACAGGGCACCGCCGAACTCCGCGCCAACCTCCGCCCCACCACCGACCGCTTCTTCGACCGAGGCCCCGGCTACGCCAGACTCTCAGGCGGCCGCACCTCCGCCGAGGTGGACGAAATGTGAAGAGGTTATCACTGTACGTGAAAGGCGGGGCTGGCATGATTCCTCGTGAACCCCCCCCGTTCTCCGCTTACGTCGGACGAGTCCATGCGGTTCTCGCATGGTTTCGACCTGATGGCCGCCGTGCTGGTTTCTCCGGTACGGGCAGAGTGTCACAGGGCCGCGCTGCGAGCGCTGCTTCTGCGGCGCCAGCGACGACTGCACTGGCGTGATGAGAACCACAAGCGCAGGAGTGCCATCATCGAGGCCGTCGCTGCCCTGCGACCGTCCGCTTGCGTGGCCGTCGGCACTGGGCTCGATCCCAAGCGTCAGGAGAGGGCGCGGCGCAAGTGCTTGGAGCATCTGCTGTGGGTGCCGGTGTCGAGATGACCTACGTCGTGGTCGACTGAGCCTGGGCAGCGCACAGCCCGGGCTCCTGTCGTCCGGCAGTCCACCCGGGCTCACTTCCACTCCCATCAGCGATGGGCGGCAGCACAATCGTACCCGGCCGAGCACTCAGTGTCACCCCGAACGGTGGTTCGACGGGGGCTGTCATGATGGTCTGCGTTTCCGCCGCTGATCTGAATGGAGGACGCCGTGCGCATCGTTCTCGCCGGTCTCGCCACCAGCCATCCGTACACCGACGCCCGGACGCTGGCCCGGCATGCCGAGCTGGTGGTGTGGGAGCGTGACGCGGAGCGGTTGCGGCGGTTCGTCGCCGAGTATCCGCGGGCGCGGGTGGCGGACAGTCTCGCGGGGGCGCTGGACACCGGGCCCGACGGGGTGGTGCTGACGGTGCCGAACCCGCAGGTGCCGGAGGCGCTGGGCGAGGTGCTGAAGACCGGGGTGGCGTGCTTCGTGAACAAGCCCGCCGCCGCGACGCGGGAGCAGTTGGCGGGACTCGACCGGCTGCCGATCCACGAGCGGGTGATGTCGGCCTCGGTGCTGCGGTTCGCGCCGGCCTTCGCCGGGGTGGAGGTCGATCCGGCCGGCGTGCTGTCCGTGCGCGCGACCGTACGGCATGACGTGGGGCTCTGGGCGACCGGCTACAACGCCTGGCAGGACACTCCCGCCGAGGGTGGCGGGACCATGGTGACCATGGGCGTGCACGGGGTGGAGCTGCTGGTGGCGCTGCTCGGGCCGGACGTGCGGCTGGTGGGTGCGGCCGGGGCCACCAGGCACTACGACACGCTCAGGTCCGAGGACACCGGGGTGCTGGCCCTGCAGTGGGGGAGCGGGATCACCGGGGTGGTCGAGATCGTCGGCGTGTCCGAGGGCGAGTCGTACGGCGTCACCGTGCATAGGCGCGGCGGGTCCGAGCGCATCGTGATCGAGGGCGGGGACGATCCGGTGCTCGGGCTGGGATACGCCGGGACGATCGAGGCGTTCCTGCGGATGGTGGACGGCGCGCCGAGCCCGGTGCCGTGGGAGCAGACCCGGGCCATCCTCGGGGTCCTCGTCTCCGCCCGCGAGGCCGCCTGAACCTTTGCCTTCCCGGCGGCGTCACATTACCCGACACCACCGGGAACGGGGAGATCCGATGATGACGAGCAAGGCACTCCAGGCAGTGACAGGGGGCGCGGTCGCGGCGGCGGTCGTCCTGGGTGGGGGGACGGTCGCGTCCGCCGGCACCGCGTGGGCGATACCGGCGAACTTCCTGCTGCACGAGAAGACGGCCCGCGAGCCGGTGAAGTACCCGGGCGAGGAGGAGTGGACCATCAGCGAGAGCCGGACCCGCACCCTCCTGGTCAATCCTTGTGACCTCAAGCCCGCACGCGACAAGGGGCGGCGCGACAAGGGGCGCGAACCGGTGGCGATGCGGACGGTCGGCTACACCGCGCCCGAGCACTTCTCCGGTGAGCAGGTGGTCGTCTACCGCTCCAGCGCCGCCGCCAAGGCCGCGATGGCGAGCCTGCGCGGCCAGGTGAAGCGGTGCGCCCGCGACGCGGACGGCGAGTTCGTCACCCGCGCCTACGCCACTCCGGTGCGCATCGGTGACGAGGCCTTCCGCTTCGCGAGCCAGAACTACCACGGCGCCAAGCCCGCCATCGGCGGCGAACGGGCGGTCGTGGTCCGCAAGGCCCGCGCGGTGGCCATCTACGCCGTGTCGGGCGAGTACGGCAGCATCCGCTCCAGTGACTATGCCAAGCAGCTCAAGGAGGCCGCGAAGATGGCCGCCAAGCTCTGCTCCCTGCCCGTGACGGGCTGCTGACCCAGGCCCGTTACTCTCTCGCCGGTCGTGCGGGCACGGCCGGCGAGGGCCGCCTCTCCCTGGTCACGTTGACAGGCGCCATCTGACCAAGTTACGGTCTGGACCGTAAATGACAGATGGAGGAGGCCGGGTGCGGACCACAGCGGAACTCGAGGAGCGGCTGGCGCGACCGAGCGCCGGGCTGGTGAGCGATCTCGCCGGGCTGGACGGGGACATCATGATCCTCGGCGCCGGCGGCAAGCTGGGCCCGAGCCTGGTGCGGCTGGCGCTGAACGCCGCCGGGCGCGACCGCCGGATCATCGCGGTGTCCCGCTTCTCCGAGCCGGGGCTCGCCGACGCGCTCCGGGACGCGGGCGCGACCGTGGTGCGCGCGGACGTGGCCGACGAGCGGGCCCTGCGCGAGCTGCCCGACGCGCCGAACGTGGTGTTCCTGGTCGGCGCGAAGTTCGGCACCCAGGGGCGCGAGCACGCCACCTGGTTCACCAACGCCTACCTGCCGGGCCGGGTCGCCGACCGGTTCAAGGGCAGCCGGATCGCCGCCCTGTCGACCGGGAACGTCTATCCCCTGGTCCCGGTCACCAGCGGCGGCAGCACCGAGAACGACCCGACCGGCCCCGTCGGCGACTACGCGATGAGCTGCCTCGGCAGGGAGCGGGTGCTGACGCACTTCGCCGAGACCTACGGCACCCGCCTGTCGCTGATCCGCCTCAACTACGCCGTCGAGCTGCGCTACGGCGTGCTGGTCGACCTGGCGCAGAAGATCCTGGCCGGGCAGCCGATCGACCTGACGACGGGCCAGGTCAACGTGGTGTGGCAGGGGTACGCGAACGAGGTCGCCCTCCGCTCGCTGCTGCTCGCCGACACGCCGCCGTACGTGCTCAACGTCACGGGCCCCGAGTTGCTCTCGGTCCGTCAGGCGGCCCTGGCGCTCGGCGCCGAGCTGGGCGTGCAGCCGGTGTTCAGCGGCGAGGAGGCGCCGACGGCGCTGCTGTCGAACGCCGCGAAGTGCCACCGGCTGTTCGGCTATCCGGACATCACGCCCCAGGAGCTGATCGAGCACACCGCCGGCTGGGTGGCCGGCGGCGGGCCGTCGCTGGGCAAGCCGACCAAGTTCGAACGCCGTGACGGCAGTTTCTGACGGACAGCTTTTCATGATGAGGGGGACGAACGTGCTCAGCACGGTTCCAGAGGCGCAGATGTCGGTGCGTGACCTGTTCAGGCGTGGCCTGGTGATTCCGGCCCATCCGCTGGCCCTGACAGCGGACAGGAAGCTGGACGAGCGCCGCCAGCGGGCCCTGACCCGCTACTACGTGGACGCCGGGGCCGGCGGGCTGGCGGTGGGGGTGCACACCACGCAGTTCGCCATCCACGGCACCGGGCTGCTGCCTCCGGTGCTCGAACTGGCCGCTGAGACGGCCCGGGAGTTCGAGCGCGAGGTGGTGCTCGTGGCGGGCGCCACCGGGACCACCGCCCAGGCGGTGGCGGAGGCCGAGCTGGCCAGGTCGCTCGGCTATCACATGGTGCTGCTGAGCCCGTACCGCGAGCTGGACGAGGACGGACTGGTCGAGCGGGCCCGCGCGGTGGGCGAGGTGCTGCCGGTGATCGGCTTCTACCTGCAGCCCGCGGTGGGCGGCCGGCCCTTGTCACGAGATTTCTGGACTCGTCTGGCGGGAATCGAGTCGGTGGTCGGCATCAAGGTCGCCCCCTTCGACCGCTACCGCACGCTCGACGTCCTGCACGGCGTGGTGCGCGCGGGCCGGACCGCCGAGGTCGCCCTCTACACGGGCAACGACGACCACATCCTGGCGGACCTCATCACGCCGCACCGGGTGGTGGTGGACGGGCGCGAGGTGGAGGTGGAGTTCGTCGGCGGCCTGCTGGGTCAGTGGGCGGTCTGGGTGCGGCGCGCGGTGGAGCTCCTGGAGGAGGCCAAGCTGGCCCGCGCCGGCGACGACGCGGCGGTCCGGCGCCTGCTCAGCCTGGACGGCCACCTGACGGACGCGAACTCGGCCATCTTCGACACGGCCAACGACTTCCACGGGTGCATCCCCGGCATCCACGAGGTGCTGCGCCGCCAGGGCCTGCTGGCCGGCCGCTGGTGCCTGGACCCGGCGGAGGAGCTCTCCCCGGGGCAGCTCGCCGAGATCGACCGCGTCTGGGCGGCCTACCCCTGGCTCCGCGACGACGAGTTCGTCGCCGAGGGCCTGGACCGCTGGCTGTCCTGAACCGACGGTGAGCAGCGGATCAGAGCGTGAGCCGGTAGAGGGTGAGGGGGCGGCCGCTGGAGCCGCTGGTGAGGTTGCCGGTGCGCTCGGCCAGCCCGGCGAGCTCCAGGCGGTGCAGCATGCGGCGCGCGGTGCGCTGCTGGACGGCGAGGCGGTCGGCGATCTCGCGGGTGGTCAGCGGCTCGTCGCCGACGGCGGCCCGGGCCTCCAGGAGCTTCTCCAGGGTGGGCAGCGACAGGCCCACCCGGCGGGCGATGACCGAGAGGTTCTGCTCGGCCGCCGAGCCGGTGGGCACCGACTCCAGGACGATGTCGGTGTCGGCGCGCAGCGACAGGACCGCGGCGACGTCGCCGATGCGGCGGGCGCGGGCCAGGGCGCGGCGGGCCAGGCTCTCCGCCTCCGCGGCGCTGCGGCCCAGGCCGAATCCGACGCGCACCACCTGGTTCTGGACCGCAAGACGGGCCAGCATGGGCAGGCCGGTGAAGCCGACGGAGGCGTCGTACAGCGGGCCACGGGTCGTGACCAGCAGGTGCGTGCCGCCGCGGAAGGCGGCGACGGTGCCGCCCAGCGCGGTGGCCTCGCGCAGCAGGCCGTCGTCGTTCTCCACCTCGATCAGGCCGAGCGCGATCTGCGCGTCCTCCTGGGCCTGCCCCTCGGCGGTGAGCAGGAGCTGGCGCAGCGCGACCCGCACGGAGTGCACCGAGGGGGCCAGGCGCAGCACGTGCGGGCCGTCGCGGAGCGCCTCGTGCGCGGAGCTCAGGCAGGTGATCACCGGGTGCTGGGGGCCGCGGCGGTGGAAGGCGACCGCCTTCGCCGAGGTCATCTCCGGCCGGTAGGGCAGGATGCGCAGGTCCTGGGTGGGCAGCCCCGCTTCGGCGAACGTGGCCGTCACGTCGGCGGCCGACAGCGTGTCGATCGACAGGCGGGTCACGTCCTGCCCCTGGTGCTGGAGCCGGACCAGGGCGCTGAGCAGCGTCGCGCCCGTATAGTCGACGAACGCTGCGGGGCGGGTCAGCACGTCGGCGTCGCGGGAGAGCATGTACGGCACGATGCCGGTGAAGAGCCAGCCCTCGACGGCGGTGGCGTGCGCCTCCACGATCGCGGGCGCCTGCGCCTCGTGGTCGTAGTCGAGCCGCAGCGTGCTGACGCCCGGCTGCTCCTCGCAGGTGGCCGCGACCTGGTCGACCAGATCATGCGGACCGACGACACCGATGACGATTGCCACCCACGCCTCCTATCGCTTAATACGGTCAAGACCGCAATTATATCCTGTGAGGTACTCAGTGAAGTTCCCGTCCATGGCCGAGGCCGCGGGCCGCACGCTCGGCGACGAAGAGGTGGCCGCCGCGGAGCGGGTGATCCGCTCCGGCATGCTCAACTCCGTCTGGGGGACCGAGGCGCGCTCGCTCGAACGCGAGGTCGCGGAGTTGTACGGCGTGCGCCATGCGGTCGCGTGCAGCTCCGGCACCGCTGCCCTCCATCTTGCGGTCGTGGCCGCGGCGCCGGACCCCGGAGACGAGATCATCACGACGCCGATCACGGACTTCGGGACTGTGGCCCCCATCTTGGCGCAGAACGCCGTTCCTGTCTTCGCCGATGTGGATCCCTCGGACGGCAATCTCGATCCCGACGCCGTCGAGAAGCTGATCGGGCCGCGTACCCGGGCGATCATGGCAGTGCATCTGTTCGGGGCCGCGGCCAGGGTGGCGGAGCTGCGCGCGCTGGCCGACCGGCACGGCCTGGCCCTCATCGAGGACTGCGCCCAGGCCTGGCTCACGGAGCTTCCCACGGGGAGCCTGGCCGGGACTGCAGGCGACGTCGCCTGCCTGAGCCTGCAGCAGTGGAAGCACATCACCTGCGGTGACGGCGGCCTGGCGCTGACCGACGACGACGAGCTGGCCAGGAGGATGCGGCTGTTCTCGGACAAGGGCTGGGACCGCGCGGCCGGCCGCTCGTACGTCGCCTTCGGCCTGAACTACCGGATGACCGAGCTCCAGGCCGCCGTCGCGCGGGCCCAGCTCGCCAAGCTGCCCGAGGTGGTCGCGGCCCGCCGCCGCACCGCCCTGCGGCTCCTGGAGGCCCTGGAGGGACTGCCAGGGGTACGGCTTCCCCGGCCGCAGGGGCACTCCTGGTGGCTGTTCCCACTGGTGCTGCCCGGGGGCGGCGCCCCGGAGCTGGCCGAACGGCTGCGGGAGGCCGGGATCCCGGCCCGCGCCGGCTATCTGGAGCAGCCGCTGAACCGCGCCCCCGTATGGGACGCGCCGGTGTACGGAGCCTCCCACTACCCTCTGGAGGGCTACGCCCCCCGGTCGTGCCCGGAGGCCGAGCGGATGGTCGCCGGGACACTGCTGATCATCGACTGGAACGAGAACTACACCCCCGACCACGCCGACCTCGTGGCCCGCGAACTGACGAAGTTCCGGCCTCGGCCGTAGTCACGGTCAGGTATCAGGCATTGACCGCGCCAACATGGCGTTACTAGGTTTCGGTCAGGACCGGTATTCATCGAAGGGATCCCGCCATGAAGAAGATAACGGCAGTCGGCGTCGCGGCCGCGCTGAGCGTCGCCGCCGCCGGGTGCGGATCGGACAGCGGTTCGGACAAGAGCGCCGTGACCCTGTGGATGTACCCCGTGATCAGCGACCAGGCCAAGAGCCAGGAGTTCTGGGCCAAGGTGGAGAAGGACTTCGAGACGAAGAACCCCACCGTCGACGTCACCATCGACCAGCAGCCCTGGGAGGGCCGCCAGGAGAAGGTCACCACGGCGCTGGTCTCGAAGAAGGGCTTCGACCTGGTCGTGCTCGGCCCCGACCAGATCCCGCAGTACGCCCAGCAGGGCACCATCGAGCCGGTCGACGACGTCGTGGCCCCCGCCAAGGCCGCCTACCTGCCGAACTCCCTCACCGCCCTCACCGTCGACGGCAAGCTCTACGGCGTCCCCATCTACCAGACGATCACCGCCCCCATCTACAACAAGAAGCTGTTCGCCGACGCGGGCGTGGACAAGGCGCCCGAGACGCTGGCCGAGCTCAAGGCCGCCGCCCCCAAGCTGGCCGCCGACAAGGTCGCGATCCTCGACTACCCGGGCAAGCCCGAGGTCAGCCTGAACCAGAGCTTCTACCCGTTCCTGTGGGCCAACGGCGGCACCGTCTTCACCCCCGACGGCAAGGGCGTGGCCTTCAACGGCCCCGAGGGCGTCGCGAGCCTGCAGCTCCTGCTCGACCTCCAGGCCGCCGGCGGCCTGCCGGAGAACGCCCCCAGCAAGGGCAACGACATCGAGGGCGGCGCGCTGGCCGCCGGCAAGACCGCCATGTACCACGCGGCCACCGCCCTGCAGGCCGACCAGCTCGGCGCCGCCATCGGCGCGGAGAACGTGGGCATCGGCCTGCCGCTGGAGGGCGCCAAGCGGGTCGCGTTCGGCATCCCGGGCGGGCTCGTGCTGGCCAAGCACACCGAGAACAAGGACGCGGCCAAGAAGTTCGCCACCTTCCTCGCCTCGCCCGAGGTCGCCGGCGAGCTGGCCAAGGTGTCCGGCTTCTTCCCGGCCCGCACCGACGTGACGGTGCCGGACCAGTCGGCGGCGGCCAAGGAGTTCGCCAAGTCCCTCCCGTACGCCTTCCCCGGCGACACCCACCCCAAGGCCCGTCAGGTCATGGGCCTCATCGCCCCGCACATCCAGGCGGCCCTGCTCGGCAAGGAAGACGCCAAGACGGCCCTGGACGCGGCGGCCAAGGAGGCCACCACGCTGCTCGGCAGCGGTGGCTGAGCAGGACCTGCGAGAAAGGAAAACCGTGCGCCATCGCTTGCGTGACCCGGTCGCCGGGTTGCTGTTCGTGCTCCCCATGCTCGTCCTCTTCCTGATCTTCCGGATCTTCCCCTCACTGGGGGCGGCGGGCATGAGCCTGACCGACTGGAACATCGGCGGCGAGTGGAGCTTCATCGGCGCGGACAACTACACCAGGCTGCTCGACGATGTGAACTTCTGGATCAGCCTCCGGGTCACGCTGGTGTACGCCGCGATCTACGTACCGCTCACCGTCGTGGTGTCGCTCGGCACGGCGCTGCTGCTCAACCAGGTGGTCTTCATGCGCGGGCTGTTCCGCGGCATGCTGTTCCTGCCGTACGTCACCAGCTTCGTGCTGGCGGGCGTCATCTGGCGCTGGATCTACGAGTTCGACGGGTTGATCAACGGCCTGCTGGCCCATGCGGGTCTCGGCTCGGTGGCGTTCCTGCAGCAGACCTCGGTGGTGCTGCCCGCGCTGGCCGTGGTGTCGGTGTGGAAGGGGTTCGGCTACTCGATGCTGATCCTGCTCGCCGGCATCAAGTCCATCCCCGCCTCCTACCTGGAGGCGGCCACGGTCGACGGGGCGGGCGCCTGGCAGCGCTTCCGGAGGATCACCTTGCCGCTGCTCAAGCCCACGCTCTTCTTCGTGCTGGTGATCGAGACGATCAGCGCCTTCCAGGTCTTCGACACGATCTACGTGATGACCGGCGGCGGCCCCGCCAGGGCCAGCTACTCGCTCATCTACGGCATCTACGACCACGGCTTCCGTTCCTTCGACTTCGGTTACGCCGCCACCTGGGGCATGGTGCTGTTCGCGATCGTGCTGGTCGTGTCGCTGATCCAGCGCCGCTTCCTGGGACGGGGGGAGGTGTGACGGCGACCGCGCCGCGCGCGCGGCGCCGGGTCAGGTGGCCACTCGTCGCCCTGCTGGCCTTGCTGTCGGTGCTGACCGTCAGCCCGTTCGCGGCCATGGTGATCGTGGCGCTCACGCCCGCGGGCAAGCCGACCGTGCCCGCCCAGTGGCCCGACTCGCTCACCCTCGACAACCTGACCAGGGTGCTGTCGTCGTCCGGGTTCGTGGACTGGACCCTCAACTCGGTCGTCTACTCGGTCGTCTCGGTGGTGGTCATCCTGCTCACCGCGTCGATGGCCGGCTACGCGTTCGCCAAGAAGCGCTTCCCCGGCCGCGACGCGATGTTCTGGACGTTCCTGGCCACCATGATGGTGCCGTTCCAGGCGACGCTCATCCCCACGTTCGTGATGGTCAACGGCCTCGACGGGGTGGACACGTTCTGGGGCCTGATCGTGCCGACGCTGGCCAACGCGCAGGCGGTGTTCCTGATGCGGCAGTTCATCCTGGGCCTGCCGGATGAGCTGTTCGACGCGGCCAAGGTCGACGGCGCCTCCGAGCTGCGGGTCTACCTGACGATCGTGGTGCCGCTGACCCGGCCGATCATGGCCACGCTGGGCGTGTTCGTGTTCCTGTGGCACTGGAACGACTTCCTCTGGCCGCTGGTCGTGGGCCAGAGCGACGCCACCAGGACCCTGACGGTCGGGCTGACCACGCTGCGCACCGAGGAGACGCAGCTGTCCCTGCTGATGGCTTCGGCGACCATCTCGGTGGTCCCGTGTCTGCTGGTGTTCTTCCTGCTGCAGCGCTATCTGGTCAACAGCATCGCGATGACCGGGTTCAAATAGGCTCTGCGGCGTGGACACCTCCGCGCGAGCCCTCCGTGACCGTCTGCGCGGCCGCCTCATCGCGGCCGCGGCCACCCCCATGACCGCGGCGGGGGAGGTGGATCCGGCTGTCGTCGCCCGTTACCTCGCCGGCCTGGTCGAGGACGGCGCCGAAGGTCTCGCGGTGCTCGCCCACACCGGCCGGGGGCCGTTCCTGGCGCCGGACGTGCGCGCCGCGGTGATCGAGCGCGGGGTCGCGCTCGGCGTCCCGGTGCTGGTCGGGGTGGGCGGAGGCGATCTGGAGAGCGCTGAGGACCAGGCCAGGATGGCCGCCCGCTGCGGGGCCGACGGCGTGCTGGTGTTCCCGCAGGCGGGCGACAGGCGGGCCCTGCACGAAGCCGTCTGGCAGGCGGCCCACCTGCCGATGATCGCCTTCGACCTCTACACCCGGCCCTGCCCGCCGCCGGCCCTGCGTGAGATCCTCCACCACCCCGGCGTCGCCGGCCTCAAGACGGCCCTGCTGTCGGACGCGATGGCCTGCCAGCGGGCCATCGCCTACACCCGGGAGGCGGGCCGGCTGCCCATCACCGGCGAGGACCGCATGTTCGGCCCGTCGCTGCTGTGGGGGGCCGAGGCGGCCCTGGTCGGCATCGCCGCCGCGCACGTGGACCTGACGGACGCGGTCATGCGCGCCTTCCGCGGCACCGACCTGCCCGCCTTCCGCGAGGCCTCCGCCCGCCTGGACACGCTGGCCGAGGCCACCTTCACCGAGCCGATGGAGGGGTACGTCCAGCGCATGCTCTGGCTGGCGGCGGCCGAAGGCCGCATCCCGGACACCCACGCCCACGACCCCTTCGCCCCGCCCCTGCCCGCCGGCGAGCGGGACCAGGTGCTCAAAGCGGTGCTCTAGTCCAGGGTCTGGGTGAGCTCGTCCCGGTCGGCGGTGTGCCGCACCCGGCCGCGCGCGCCGTTGACGATGGGCAGGTACGGCGGCACGTGACCGCAGTCGACGTCGGCGAGGATCGGCACGCCGAGGCCGCCGAGCGCGTCCAGTACCGCCTCGTGCTGGGTGAGCGAGGGCAGGTCCGGGGCCCGCGTGCGGCCGACGAGGATCGCGCCGGCCGCGTCGAAGAACCCGGCCAGCCGCATGCCGTGCAGGTTGCGGCAGATGGTGGCCGCGTCATGCTCGCATGCCTCGACGTAGAGGATCAGTCCGTCGGGGGCCTCGGCTCGTGCGAAGGCCGTCGTGTCGGCGTACCGGCTGCCGGTGAGGTTGCACAGCATCTCCACGCATCCGCCGATCAGGCGGCCTTCGGCCTCGACGTCGCCTCCGCCGTCCAGGCGCGTCCACCGGCCAGGGGTGTCGAGGGTGAGCTCGCTCACCTCGGGCTGGGTCGCCCAGTCGTCCCAGCCGTGAGCCCGGTGGCGGTTCGGGGAGATCTGGGTGAAGGTGGTGCCCGGCTCCATCGCCACGATGTCCAGCCAGGAGAGCAGTCCCGGAGGTGGCTCGTAGGGGGTGTCCATCAGGTTGTTGCCGTGGATCGTGGCGATCCCGGTCAGCAGGGTCAGCGGCGTGAGGATCGTCGACAGGTCGGAGTAGCCCACCAGCCAGGTGGGCTCCGCCTCGCGCAGCGCGTCCCAGTCGAGCAGCGGCAGCAGGTCGATCGCGGTCTCCCCGCCCCACGGGGGCACCACGGCCCTGACACGCGGATCGGTGAGCATCGCCATCAGCTCGCGGGCCCGCTCGGCGGCCGGCGCGCTGACATGACGGGCGCCGTCCATGCAGTCGCCGACGACGACTTGGTAGCCGCGAGCTTCCACCACCTTGACGGCGGCCTGGAGGCGAGGACGCAGGTCCGCGCCGACCCCGCTGGACGGGGAGGTGACACCGACGAGGTCGCCGGGGCGCAAGGGGGCTGGGTATTTGATGGCCATACCCATGGCTACCACCGGGCCGGCCCGGCAGGCACCCGGTTTCTCAGCGGCGAGCGACCTCCGCGCGGGTGACGCCGCACCCGATCAGCCGGTCTTCGCCGCGATCGCCAGGCGAGGTGGCTACACGGCGGGACGGCTCGTCCCGGGCGGGCGGAGCGGGTGTCCGGCGTCCGGGATCTTCAGCGGCGGCCGGTGATGGCGATGCGGACCAGGTTGCGGCCCTTCACCCCGAACAGCGCCTCCCGGGAGGGGTCCAGCGCCAGCTTCGGCTCGCCGCCGAACCACTGGCCCGCCAGGTCCGAGACGATCGGCTTGGCGGTGAACGCGGCCAGGTCGATCTTGTAGACCTGGTCGCCGTCCGTGCAGTAGGCGACCCTGCCGACGACATGCAGGTCGCTGCCACGGGTGCTGACCTTGAGCGTCCGGGTGACCTTCTTGCGCCGCAGGTCGAACTCGAACACCTCGCCGGTGCTGGAGATGCCGTACAGGGTGAGGGCGCCGAGCGCGAGTGAGACGATCGAGCGGGCGCCGGGCAGGGGTTCGAGCTCCCACAGCAGCTTGCGCTGGACGAGGTCGTAGGCGGCCAGGCGGGCGGTGGTGGTGACCGGGGGCAGACCGAGGCCCTCCTGGACCAGGGTGCCGAGGTAGGCGGTGCCGTGCTTGGTGGCGACCGAGTAGACGGTCTGGCGTTCCACGACGGGCCGCAGGGTGGTGTGCTCGCCGGTGCGGCGGGAGTAGAGGGTGAGGGCGCCGTTCATGTGGCCGGGCTCCGGCTGGGAGGGCATCACGATCAGGCCCGTCCTGGCGTCGTAGGCCAGGTCGCGCGGGCGGTCCTGCTGGTTGCCCGCGCGGGCCAGCAGCTCGGCCTCCGGCTCGCCGGCGCGGTGCGCGTAGAGCGCGGCCTGGGTGTAGACGCCGAGGTAGGTGGTGTCGCCGAGGGTGAGCATGGTCTTCGGCTCGCCGGGGATGGCGAGCCTGGTGACCTCGCCCGAGGCCAGGTCGTGGATGTCGGCGCCGCTCTTGCCGCCCACGTAGACGCGCTCGCCGTCGCTGTGCACGGACATCGGCTGCTCGGGCGCGGCCTTGAAGCCGCGCTGCACCAGGTTGCGGTAGTCGATGGCGCCCGTGGCGGGGTCGTAGACGAACACCGCGTTGTCCTGCAGGCCGTAGATGCGGCCTTCGTGTTCGAGGATGCGGTGGGTGGCGGCCTCGAAGTACGGCACGCCGAGAACTTCGAGCTCGCCCGAGGCGAGGCCGTAGCGGTAGAAGGTGCCGGTGGGGCGGCCCGCGAAGTAGACGAAGCCGTCGTGGATGAGCACCGAGACGATGTACTTCTCGCCCGGGGCCGTGGCCTTGACGACCTGGTGGTCCGCCGGGTTCGCCTTGTCCAGGACGACCACCTCGGCCAGGGAGTTCATGCCGCCCGCGATGTGCGTGTCGGAGACGTGCATGCTCGACACCCAGTCGCGGTCGGCCAGGGCGGCGGGCAGGAGGTCCTTCTTCTCACCGGTGACCCGGTCGATGGCGATGAGGTGGGCGTTGGCGCCCACTCCCGCGTAGACGAACCGGTCGTCGGCCTGGATGCTGCGCACGTACGCCTCGCCGGGGGCGGCCTCGCCCAGGTCGCGGCTGACCCCGGTCGCCGGGTCGTACTCCTTGACCTTGCCCGGCTCGGAGGTGCCCAGGTAGATCTTGCCGTCGGGGGAGGCGGCCAGGGTCCAGATGAAGTGGTCGGGGTACTCGGCGACCTTGGTGATCGTGTCCGCCACCGTGTCGATCTTGTAGAGGTCGGAGCGGGAGTGGGTGCCGACGTAGACGTCGGTGCCCACCTTGCACATCGCCCAGACGCCGATGCCGGTGGGGATGTCGAAGTGGGCGGTGACCGCGTCCTCGGACAGGTCGTACGCGCCGACGACGTTCGGTGACAGGCCGCGGGATCCGGCGTACAGGACGTCGCCCACGAACTCGGCGTTGCCGAGCGGGCTGGCGACGCTGGCCGGGCCGAGGTCGGTCAGGGTGCCTTCGGGCACGCCGGTCGCCGCGTGGGCGGCTCCGGCGGTGAGAGGGAGAGAGGCGGCCACCGTGGTGGTGGCGGCCGCCAGCAGGAAACGACGGCGGGGGATCATGCGCGGGCTCCCTAGGTGAGTTTCGCCGCACGCTATAACGGGCTGGGCCGTAATGTCTAGATCGAGAAGAGGGCGGCCGCGTTCCGCCAGGCGATCCGCTCGGCGGTCTCGGCGCTCAGCCCGGCCGCCGCCACCGCGCCGTACGCCGAGGACGGGTCGATCAGGGTGGCGTCCGTGCCGAACAGGAGCTGCCTGTCGTCCACGGCCGCCACGACTGCGGCGATACGGCCCGCCGGGGCATGTGACCAGCAGGGTTCGAGGTAGAGCCGGTCGCAGGCGTTCGCGGCCTCGATGGCGTGCGCGAACCCGTCGGCGCCCATGTGCCCGGCGATCACCCGCAGGCCCGGCGTGTCCAGGCAGAGCTGGGCCAGCCCGAGCACCGAGGTCCCCCAGGTGTGCACGAGCGCCGGGAGCCCCGCCTCGGCGGCGAGCTCCAGTGCGTCGCGCAGCTGGGGCGAGGTGACGGGGGAGCCGGTGTAGTCCGTGTGGATCTTCACTCCGACCCACCTGCCGGACGGGAGCAGCTCGCGCAGGTCCCCGGCCGCCTCGCGCAGTCGCCGGGGGTTGACCGTGACGTACCCGTACAGCCTGTCCTGGCCCGCCAGCACCCCGGCCAGCGCACGGTTGCCCGCCGGCGCGTCGTAGATGACGGCCTCGGTGGCCGACACGATGGCCCGGTCGATGCCGTAGCGGTCCATCGTGGCCAGGCTCGCCTCGGCGACGTCCATGGTGAAGAACCACGGGCCCCAGTGGGCGTGCACATCGATGATCATGACAGCAGTCTCCTCGCGTTGCCCCCGGCCACGGCGGCGATCTCGTCGGGCGTCAGGCCGCTGGTCGCCAGTCGCAGCAGGGGGACGATCGGCTCGTAGTGCGGGGCGCGTGAGCCGTGCAGCAGGCGCTCGGCGCCCAGCTCGGCCGCCACGGTCTCCAGCGCGTCGGGGGAGTTGAGCAGGCGGGTGGAGGTGTGGAACCCCGGCTCCTCGCCGGCCGCCACCAGGAAGTCGCCCAGGTGGTAGAAGTGCGTGTCGAGGAAGACGACGCGGGCCCCGAGCCCGGCGAACGGCTGCCAGAACCTGCGCACGTCGCCGCCGGTGAGCACCACCAGGCCGAGCTCCGCCGCCCGGCGGGCGACATGCCGGACCGAGGGGAACCCGGCCTCCACGCCCTGCTCGTCCGGGAACAGGCGCACCGCCCGGACCCCGGCCCCGGCCAGCCGGTCGAGCTCCCGGCCGGCCCCCAAGGGGTCACGCAGGTCCACCACCCCGACGGGCACCCACGGCTGGTCCGGAGAAGCCCGATCACCGGGTGACGCCGAGAAAGCCAGGGCGAGCACCTCGTCGTTGCCCGAGCGCATGTCGAACAGGGCCGCGCGCAGGCTCGCCACCGCTCCCGCACGGGTGCGGTGCGCCGCGAGCAGGCCCGCCACGGACTCGGGCGTCCCGGGCGGCCCGTCCCGGTCCGGGTAGGCCCCGACCAGGACGTCCACGTCCAGGGCCACCTCCAGCCCGCCGATCAGGCTCCAGGCGTCGAATGCCATACCGGTCCCCTCCTTAATTGCCATGCGCGACATCATGCCATTGACGGGCGATGCTCGTTTAGTTACGGTCTGGGCCAAAACCAAGCAGCAATGAACGCGAGGTCCTGGGCATGCTCCGATCCCTGCTGGTCGTCCTGACGCTCCTGTTACCCGCCCTCATCGCGCCACCCGCCGCACAGGCCGCCGTGCCAGGAACGTGCACAGAACCGGCCGTGCGCACCCACGGCCCGGCCTCGGTCACCGGGGCCATCGTCGGCGCCGCCGTCCACGAGGGGCACGCCTACGTCGTCACCCGCGGCCTGAAGCCGCCCGTCCTGGCGGACATCGACCTGGCCACCCGCAAGGTCGTCCGGAGCGTCACCCTGCCCGACGGCCCGGCCACCGGGGAGCCCGAGGGCGGCTGGGCCACCGCGGTCTCCGACGGCAAGGTCTACGTCGGCACCTACCCGGTGCCCGACCTCTACAGCTTCGACATCGCCACCGGCGAGATCGCGCACCTGCACTCCTTCGGCAAGAACGGCGGCTTCGTCTGGAGCCTGGCGGCGGCCCCGGACGGCACGCTCTACGCGGGCACCTACCCGGACGGCAGAGTGCGGGAGTACGTCCCCGCGACCGGCGAGGTGCGTGACTTCGGCGTGCTGGCGGCCGGCGAACGCTACGTCCGGGCGGTCGCGGCCGACGCCGAGTACGTCTACGCGGGCCTGCTGGACAAGGCCAGGCTCGTCCGCATCGACCGCGCGACCGGCGCGAAGCTCGACCTCGCCACCGGCCCGGCCGGCATCGGCTTCGTCGCCGACCACGGCGACCGCGTGCTCGCGCTCAGCGGCGGCACCCTCATCGACGTGCGCGACGACGGCACCGACGCCAGGACCGTCAGCCTGGGGACGGGCACCCTCGACATGCTGACCGTCGCCGCCGACGGCACCGTCTACACCACCTCCCGCCCCGACGGCGCCGTCCACCGCTACCGCACCGGCGACACCGCGCTGACCAAGGTCGCCGACCCGCCGTCCCAGGACGACGAGACCCGGCGGCTCCACCAGCTCGACGAGCACACCCTGCTCGGCTTCTCCGGCAGCGGCGGCATGTGGTGGCTCGACCTGCGCACCGGCGAGTCACAGTTCGCCGACCTGATCGACGCCGGCCTGACGCCCGGTTCGGAGCGCCCGCAGAGCATGCTGCTCGTCCCCAACCGCGCCCTCTACGTCGGCGGCCACTTCTCCATGGAGGTGCGCGACCTGCGCACCGGTGACAAGCGCCGCTTCCGCCTGTCCGGCGAACCCAAGGACCTGGTACGACGCGGCGACAAGATCTACGCGGCCATCTACCCCAGCGGCCAGATCGTCTCCATCGACATCCACACCGACCGCGTGCGCAGCCTCGGCTACCTGGGCCACGGGCAGCAGCGGCCGTGGGACATCGAGTACGACCCGCGTACGGACAAGCTCCTCGTCGCCAGCGCCCCGCTGGGCGCCGACCTGAAGGGCGCCCTGTCCGTCGTCGACCCGGACACGGGCGAGATGGACGTGTACGTGGACGTCATCCCCGACCAGAGCCTGATGAGCCTGTCCCTGGACAGCCGCGCCGGCCTGGTCTACCTGGGCGGCGACGTGCTCGGCGGCGGAGGCACCCCGCCGACGAAGACGGCCGCGTCGGTGGCCGCCTTCGACCTGAAGACCCGCACGGTGCTCTGGCAGGCCGACCCGATCCCCGGCCACCGCACCTTCCAGGACATCAAGGTGCACGACGGGCTCCTGTACGGCGTGTACAAGCGGGACTCCGGCGGCTGGATCGCCCTCGACCCGGCCACCAGGAAGATCGTCCAGCAGGGCAAGCTGTCCGGTTACGGCGAGCTGACCGTGCACCGGGGCAGGGTGTTCGTCTCCACCTTCTTCGGCGGCGGCAACGCCTACCAGCTGGACGCCGAAACCGGGGCCAAGCTGCTGGCGACCGGGCTGGGCGACGACTGGTACACCAATCCGCAGCTCCACTTCGAGCCCGGCTCCTGGAACGCCTGGGCGCTGGTGGGCCGGGACCTGGCCCGGATCAGGCTGGACCCGGACTGCCCGCCCGTGAACGCGAGGCCCTGACCATGCTCCGATCCCTGCTGATCGTCCTGACGTTGCTGTTACCCGCGCTGGTGACGGCTCCGGCCGCCCAGGCCGCCGCCCCCACTGACTGCGCGGGACCGGCCGTGCGCACGTACGGCCCGGCCTCGGTGACGGCGGCCATCGTCGGCGCCGCCGTGCACGACGGGCGCGCCTACGTCGTGAGCCGTGGCCCGAAGCCGCCCGTGCTCGCCGAGCTCGACCTGGCGACCCGCAAGGTCATCAGGAGCGTCACCCTGCCCGACGGCCCCGCGGAGGGCGAGCCGGAGGGCGGCTGGGCGATCGTGGTGTCCGGGGGCAAGGTCTACGTCGGCACCTACCCGGTGCCGGACCTCTACAGCTTCGACATCGCCACCGGCGAGGTCGAGCACCTGCACTCCTTCGGCAAGAACGGCGGCTTCGTCTGGAGCCTGGCGGCGGCCCCCGACGGCACGCTCTACGCGGGCACCTCGCCCGACGGCCGGGTGTGGGAGTACGTCCCGAGCACGGGCGCGGTCCGCAGGTTCGACGTGCTCGTCCAGGGCGAGCACTACGTGCGCGCGGTCGCGGCCGACGCCGGGTACGTGTACGCGGGCCTGCTGGAGAAGAACCGGCTCATGCGCGTCGACCGCGTCAGCGGCGCCGTCCAGGAACTGGCCGCCGGTGACGCCGGCATCGGCGTGGTCGCCGTCAACGGTGACCGGGTGCTGGCCGCCAGTGGCGGGGAGCTGATCGACGTGCGCAAGGACGGCACGGATCTGCGGCGCGTCCAGGTGGACTCGGGTCTCCTGGACGCCCTGACCCCGACGAGCGACGGCACCGTCTACGCCGCCTCCCGCCCCGACGGCACCGTGTACCGCTATCGGACCGGCGACACCGCCCTGACCAAGGTCATCGTCCCGCCGTCGGAGGGCGACGAGACCAGGCTGATCCACGTCGTCGACGAGAACACCGTGCTGGCCTTCGCGGGCAGCGGCGGCGTGTGGTGGCTGAACCCGGCCGCCGGCACGTCGGAGTTCGTCGACCTGATCGACGCCGGGATGCGACCGGGCGCCGAACGGCCACAGAGCATGCTGCTCGTCCCCCACCAGGCGGTGTACGTCGGCGGTCACTTCTCGCTGGAGGTCCTCGACCTGCGCACCGGCCGCGAACGCAGGATCCGGGTGCCGGGCGAGCCCAAGGCCATGGTGCGGCGCGGTCACCTGATCTACGCCGCCATGTACCCCACGGGTGGCATCGTCTCCATCGACGTCCGCACCGACGAGGTGCGCACCCTCGGCCACATCGGCCACGGCCAGAAGCGGCCATGGGACATCGAGTACGACCCGCGTACCGGCAAGCTCCTGGTCGCCACCGCCCCGTTGGCGGCCGACCTGCAGGGCGCCCTGTCCGTGGTCGACCCGCACACCGGGAAGATGGACGTCCACGTGGGCGTCATCGCCGACCAGAGCATCATGAGCCTGTCCCTCGACGCCGACCGGGGCGTGGTCTATCTAGGGGGTGACGTGCTCGGCGGCGGAGGCACCCCGCCCACCAGGACCTCCGCCTCGGTCGCCGCCTTCGACCTGGAGACCCGCACGGTGCTCTGGGAGGTGGACCCGGTGCCGGGCCATCGCACGTTCCAGGACGTCAAGGTGCACGACGGCCTGCTGTACGGGTCGTACAAGCGTGACTCCGGGTCCTGGATGGTCATGGACCTGGCGACGCGGCAGGTCGTCCGGCAGGGCAAGGTGTCCGGATACGGCGAGCTGACCGTGCAGCGGAGCCGGATCTTCCTGTCCGCGTTCCGGGAGGGCGGCAACGCCTACGAACTGGACGTCGAGAGCGGGGCCACGCTGCTGGCCACCGGCCTGGGAGACGAATGGCACACCAACCCGCAGGTCCACTTCGAGCCCCGCTCCTGGTACGCCTGGGGGCTGGTGGGCAGGGAGCTGGCCAGGATCAGGCTGGACCCGGCCTGCCCGGCTTGACCGTCATCGAGCAGCAAGGATAGTTTCGGTCTGTGCCGAAATTGGTAGTGGACGCCCACCGGCTGGCCGGTCCGGTTCCCTTCGACGACCTGCCGGTGGATCCCAGGGCCGACCTGGACCGCCTGGGCATCGATCGCGCCCTCGTGACCCACACGCTCAGCCTCTACGCCGACGCGCAGGCGGGCAACGACGCCCTTCTCGCGCTGGACGACCCCCGGCTCGTCCCGGTGCCCGTCGTGGTGCCGGGCGTGCCGGGGACGTCCACGCCCGCCACACCCGGCGAGGTGCCGGCGTGGGGCGCCCGCCTGATCCGGCTCTGTCCCCAGCGGCACCGCTTCGACCTGACCGGCTCAGAGACCCTGCGCTGGCTCGCCGAGATCGGCCTGCCCCTCGCGATCGACCTGGAGGAGACGTCGCCCGCCGAGCTGGCCACCCTCGCCCGGCACCTGCCCGGACAGCGGATCCTGCTGCTCAACCCCGGCTACCGCCGGCTGCGCCAGGTCGCCGCCCTGATGACCGAGGCGCCCGGCGTCTGGCTGGAGATGGGCACCGTGAACACGCAGGGCGCCGTGGAGTGGCTGGCCGAGCGGTTCGGCGCGGAGCGGCTGGTGTTCGGCACCGGCGCCCCGGTGGCCGACGACTGCGGCCCGCGCTTCCTGCTCGACCACCTCGCCCTGACGCCCGCCGAGACCGACCTGATCGCGGCAGGCTCCCTCGACCTGCTGCTCTCCGTCTCGTCCGGGGGAGCGGCCCGGTGATCCGCGACGCGCAGATCCTCGACGCGCACGGCCACGTCGGCACCTGGCCGGACTTCCTCATCCCCGACCCGACCGCCGAAGGTCTCGTGGCCACCATGGACCGCATCGGGGTCACCGCCATGGGCATCAGCCACCTGCTCGCCGTCGGCCCCGACGCGGAGCGGGGCAACCGGCTGGCCATGGAGATCGCCGCACGGTTCCCCGGCCGGTTCGGCGTCTGGCAGGTCTACAACCCGCATCACCGCACCCCGCTGACGCTCGACGGCGTCTGGGGCGTCAAGATCCACCCCGACGTCCACCTGTGCCGCCTCGACGACCCGCGCTACGACCCGATCTGGGAGCTGGGGCTGCCGGTGCTCGCCCACGGCCAGACGGACTCGCCGTGGAGCGACCCGGAGCAGTTCGCCACGGTCGCCGCCCGGCACCCCGGCGTGCCGCTCCTGCTCGGCCACAGCGGCCTGTGGCCCAGCGGCTTCGAACGCGCGGCCCGCGTCGTGGCCGACCACCCGAACGTCCACCTGGACGTGTGCGGCTCCAAGATGACCGGCCGCTGGATCGCCCGCCTGGCGGCCCTGGCCGGGGCCGAGCGGGTGCTCTTCGGCTCCGACGCGTGCTTCCTCGACCTGAGAACCGGCTACGGCCGGGTGGCCCTCGCCCCGCTCTCCGACGCCGACCGCACCCTCATCCAGGGCGCCAACCTGGCCCGCATCCTCGGCCTCCCCACCCCCTGACCCACCCATCACGCCGCCTCGCCCGTCCGCCCGTACCCAGAGAAAGGGATGCTTCCGTGACCCTCGCACTCCACGGCGGCTCGCCGGTCCGCGCCACCCCGTGGCCGGGCTGGCCGCCGCCTCTCGACCCCCGCCAGCGCGAACTCGTCACCGGCGTGCTGGAGAGCGGGCTCTGGGGAGCCACCCAGGGCGGCTCGGTGGTCGCGGACCTGACGGCGGCGTTCGCGCGCCGGTCCGGCGTCCCGTACGGGGTCGCGGTCGGCAACGCGACCCTGGGCCTGTTCGCCGCCCTCAAGGGGCTGGGCGTGGGGCGCGGCGACGAGGTGATCGTGCCCGCCTACACCTTCGTCGCCTCGGCCACCGCCGTGCTGCTGACCGGCGCCGTGCCCGTCATCGTGGACGTCGACCCGGTGCACCTGCATCTGTCACCGCAGGCCGTACAGGACGCCCTCACCAGCAGGACCGCCGCCGTCATGCCCGTCCACCTGGCGGGCAGCCCGGCCGACATGGACCCGATCAACGCGCTCGCCGCCCGGCACGGGCTGAAGGTCGTGGAGGACGCGGCCCAGGCCCACGGCGCCACGTACCAGGACCGGCCGGTCGGCGGTCTGGGCGACGCCGGCGTGTACAGCTTCCAGGCGAGCAAGGCGATGACCGCCGGGGAGGGCGGCCTGATCGTCTGCCGGGACCAGGCCGACCACGAGGCCGTCTGGTCGGTGTGCAACGTCGGCCGCAGGCTGGGCGGCCAGTGGTACGGCCACCCGGAGGTCGGCTGGAACCTCCGCCTCACCGAGATCCAGGCCGCCCTCCTGCTGCCCTGGCTGGACCGGCTCGACGACGAGGTCGACCGCCGGAACGCCTTCTGCGCCGCCCTGGAACGCGAACTGACCGGGCCCGTGTCCGTGGTGCCGCGCCCTCCGGGCACCACGCGCGACTCCCGCCACCTGCTCATGCTGCGCGTCGACGCGCCGGTGGACCGGGACTTCCTGCTGGCCGCGATGGCGGCCGAGGGGGTGCCGCTGGAGTCCGGGTACCCGCCGCTCGGCACCATGGCCGCGCTGACCGCCGAAGGCGCCCGGACCGAGCCGTGCCCGGCGGCGGAGAAGGCCGCGGCCGACGTGGTCTGGGTACGCCAGGCCATGCTCATGGACGACCCGGCCCGTGCCGCCGACATCGCCGAGGCCCTGGCCAAGGTGCTCGCCTACCGCGAGAAGCCCTGACCGGCTGAATGTGATCGCGGACATCACGATTTCGGCCCTAACCGTAATGGCTACTTGACCTATCCGTGGCCCTGTTCTTAGGTTTCGGTCATGGTCTTAATTAAACGGGTGCTCGTCGCCGGCATGACCGCGCTCGCCCTGCTCGCGCCGGCCGCCCCTGCGGACGCGGCCGGTGGCCGGGTGACGGATCTCGGCGTGCCGCTCCAGGACGTGCTGCTCCTCGGCGGCACCGTCGCCCCCGGCCCGGACGGCCCCCCGGTGCTCTGGAGCGCCTCGTCCGGCTCACCGGCCCGGCTCAACGCGGTCGACCCGGCCACCGGCGCCGAGGTCGCCCGGTTCGACCTGCCGGGCGCCGCCGGCGCCTGGGCGGTGGACGCGACGCCCGACGGCAGCGTCTACGCGGGCACCTACGGCGACGGCCGCCTCTACCGCTGGACCCGCGAGTCGGGCGTCACCGACCTCGGCCGGCCGCTCCCCTCGGAGAACTTCATCTGGACCGTGGCAGGAGGCCAGGGCGCGACCGTCTACGGCGGCACCTCCCCGGGCGGCCGGCTGTTCGGCTACGACCCCGCCACCGGGGTGCGCGACTACGGCAAGCTCTCGGCGGCCCACTCCTACGTCCGCAGCGTCGCCTACGCCGACGGCAAGATCTACGCCGGCACCGAGAATCCCGCGGCCCTCTTCGAGGTGGATGCCGCCGACGGCACGGTCAAGCAGTTGCCCACGCCGCCCGGCCTGGACGTGAAGGACAGTTGGGCGTACGACGTCAATGTGGCCGAGGGCTACGTGTTCGTCAGGTTCGGCGGCGCGTTCCCGGGGCCGTTGCACGTCTGGGACATCGCGGCCGGCCAGTGGGTGGACGCGCTCGACTCGGCGCACGGACTCGATGTGTCCCCGCCCGACGAGCAGGGCAAGGTCTACTTTGTAAAGGCGGGCGAACTGATCGGCTACGACCCGCGTACCCGTGCCGTCACCCCCACCGGCGTGCCCGTCACCGGACGGGTGGCCAACACCCGCGGCATCGGCTGGGCGGAGCTCGGCCTGCCCGACTACCCCGGCAAGAGCCTGGTCGGGGTGCTCTGGCGTGGTCTGATGTTCCGCTACAACCCGCAGACCGGCGCGAAGTCGTTCGTCCAGACCGGCATCAAGGGCGAGCCGATCGACATCACCGCCATCGCGGGCGGCCCCGACGGCCGCGTCTACACCGGCGGCTTCCTTAACGGCGGCTTCGCGGCGCTCGACCCGGAGACGGGCGAGGTGCGGGAATTCCACACCTTCTCCCAGACGGAGGCCATGACCACGCATCGCGGCAAGCTCTACGTCGGCGCCTACCCCGAGGCCCGCCTGTACGCCTACGATCCCGAGCTGCCGTGGCACAGCCCCGAATACTCGCCCAGCCCCGAGCCGGGCCCCGTGCCGAACCCCGCCCGGCTCTTCGACCTGGCCGCCGACAAGCAGATCAGGCCGCGCGCCCTGACCTCCGCGGGCAGGTACGTGGCCGCCGGCACCATGCCCGACCTCGGTCAGCTCGGCGGTGTCCTGGCCATCTGGGACCCCGCCACGGGCACGCTCAAGCACTCCCGGCGCGACGTCGTGAAGGACCAGAGCATCGTCTCCCTCGCCTACCGCGACGGCGTGCTCTACGGCGGCACCTCGATCTACAGCGGCCAGTCGGCCACCCCGCCGACGCAGCCGGAGGCCAAACTGTTCGCCTGGTCGGTCAAGGAGGACCGGCTTCTGTGGGAGTTCGTCCCCGCCCCCGGCAAACCGGCCGTCCCCGCGCTGACGTTCGACGATCGCGGCCGGCTCTGGGGCATCGCGGGCGGCGAGGTGTTCGGGGTGAACGTCGCGACCCGCAAGGTGGTCTCCCGCGTCACACTCTCCGCCGACGCCGGCGCGAGCGGCCAGCTCGCGTTCAACCCCGAGGACAAGCTCCTGTACGGGGCGCACGCCGGCACGGAGGTGTTCACGGTCAGCCCGAGGACGGGCGCGAAGGCCGTGCTCAAGCAGGGACCTGTGCACCATCTCGCGGTGCACAGGTCCGGTGACGTCTACTTCTCCGAGGGTCCGAAGCTGTTCAGGTATCAGCCGCTGACGCGGTAGCGCGGGGCGAGCTCCGGACTCTGCGCCCCGAACGCGGCAAGGTCGGCCTGGAAGATCGCCTCCAGGAGGCCGGCGTCCGCGACGCCCGGGGCGCAGACCGTCTCGCCCAGTTCCAGGCCGCGCAGGCTGGCGGTGACGACGTCCTCGGCCGACATGCGGGGCACCATGCTCAGGTCGAGGCCCTGGCGCTCGTGGAACTCGGTGGCCACCACGCCCGGGCACACGACCTGGACGTTGACCCCCGTCCCCGCGAGCTCCGCGTTGAGGGTCTGGGACATCGCGACGAGGTAGGCCAGCGTCCCGGCGTAGACGACGCGAGGGGGCATCTGGGAGTGCGGGGCGGGCCCGCTGAAGGCGATCATGCCGGCCATGTTGACGATCGTGCCCGCCCCGCGTTCGCGCATGCCCGCGACCACGGCGCGGGTGAGCATCGTGGGCGCGAGGACCTTGACGTTGACGAGTTCCGCGGCCTTGTCGGCGGGAAGATCGGCGAGCGGCATGTAGTGGGCGACCCCGGCGTTGTTCACGAGCATGGTCAGCGGCTCGGTCGCGCAGATTTCGGCGACCGCGTCGATGCCCGCGCCGGTGGACAGGTCAGCGGCTACGACCCGGACGTCGACGTCGGGATGCGCCTCGGCGAACTCGTCCAGGCGCTCCTTCCGCCGGCCTACGATCACCAGGTCGTGGCTGTCAGCGGCCAGACGCTCGGCGAAGGCCCTGCCGATTCCGGAGGTGGCGCCGGTGATGAGCGCGAGTCGGTTCATGCCTCAAGGGTGCGCGACGGCCAGGTGACCAGCCAGCCGTCCGGTTTTCCTGGGACTGCTGGTACCAGGCAGCGCCGGGGGCCGGACAGCGTGCCCGCACATCTCAAGCCGAGCGTGCACCGCATGCCGGACCGGCTGTCCAGCACCCCTGTCGATGATGACCCGGCCGGTTGTACAAGATCATGAGTCTCCTTCAGGCGGCCGCGTAGATGAGGGCGCCCGCGCGTTCGAAGGGAACGACCTTACCGTTGAGGATCACTTCGGCGGCATTCGGCGCCGCGATCGCGATGGCCTTGGCCGGGTCGGTGCTCGCGGTCAGCCCACTGCCATCGATGCGTACGGTGCCGTCTCCGCCGAAGGCCACGGCCAGGTCCTTGACCGGGGCCGGTGCCTTGACCAGGGTCGCGCCGGCACGTTCGGCCGACGAGCCGTCGACCATCACGATCGACCCGGCGTCGGCGTAGAGCAGCTTGCCGTCGAAGGCGTAGGAGCCGAACGCGCGCGGCGCCTTCGTGGTCCAGGATTTGTAGTAGACCCCCGCGCCGCCGTTCAGGCTCAGGGCTGTCGCCTGGTGCGACGGGGTGGTGCCCACAGGGAGCCGTTCCACCGTCACCGAGGTGTCGGCCGTGCCCTTGGACGGCAGCAGGATGGTGTCGAAGGTCGTCCGGCCGGTGGCCGTCTTGACATAGGAGGCGTACTTCGCGTTCTCCACCGAGTAGAAGCGCGGCGCGTAGTAGCCGTCGCGCAGGTCGGAGTCGACCTCGGCCGGGTCGGCGGGGACGATCGTGAGGTTCGCGCCCGTCGCGAAGGTGGTGGTCGTGGTCTCCGTCCCGGAGCGGATCGAGGGGTTGGCGTCCGAGGCGAAGTGCCAGTTCTGCTCGTAGCGGTGCCTGGCGGTGGTGCTCACCGGCTTGAGCCGGTCGGAGACCACCCACAGGCCCGAGTGCAGCGACAGGACGGATCGCTCATGGCGAACACCGGCGGAACTCTCGGTGTTCGCGCCGATCAGGTCGAAGGCGGGGTTGGTGATCAGATGCGAGATCCCGCCCGACGCCGTCGACGTCTGCGGCTCCTCGTCGATCTCGATCGTGTTGTGCGCCTCCGTGGTGCGCCGCAGCCACAGCGCCTGGGCGTCCGTGCTGTAGGTGAAGGTGCCCATGTCGGGCAGGAGTGGCCGGCCGTATGCGTAAGCGGTGATCGCCAGCTCGTCCGGGTGGCTGTGGTTGCCGCGGTCGGCGTTGATCCGGAGGTGGGAGTCGTCGGCGGTCCAGCCGGAGCGGGAGACCGCGACCCGAGTGTCCGGGTAGAGGGCGGAGGTGTGCGCAGGCTTCTCGCCCGACTTGCCGGAGGTGCCGACGTAGCGGAGTTCGTGGTCGTTGAGCAGCTCGCCCAGGCTCCTGAGGGTGCTACGCAGGTCGAGGGAGTCGCTGTCGCCGTAGGCCGGGCCGTACCCGCTGGGATAGCTCTGGTCCATGAGGAAGCGAGCCAACTGCCGCAGCTTGGCGGTGGCGGTGAACGTGATGCCGTTTCGCCGCATGTAGGCGACGACGTCCACGTACTGTCTGAGGTAGCCCCGCAGGTAGGCGTCCGTGGACTCCTTGTAGCCGCCGTCGGCGTAGGTCGAGTCGTTGAGCTGGGCCGAGAGGAAGTCGGCGGCGTTGGTGCGCCACGCGGGCGCGGCGCTGAACTCCGGGAAGTAGACGGAGGCGTGCAGCAGCGTGATCTTCTGTGACTGCATCTTGTTCGGCGTGCCGTTGACGTTCACCTGCAGGTACTGGCCGGCCCGGTTCATCGTCTTGAGGATCGCGGTGTTGGCCTCGGCGGTCAGCGACGGGCTCTTGCGCAGGATCTCGTAGGCCGCGATCCAGTTGTGCAGGCGGCGTGCGGCGTGCAGGTTGCCCGGGTATGAACCGGCGCCCTGGTCGGCGTCGTAGGCGTCGGCGTCCTTGATGAAGTCGGTCATCAGGCCGAGGAGCGTGCGGGCGTGCTGCTCGTCGCCTGTCTTCTGGTACTCCAGGGCCAGCGGGCCGGCGAAGTAGAAGCGGGGAAGCTGGTAGAGGTACTCCTTGTCGGCGACAAGATACTCCTTGTCGACATCGCCGGGGAGCTTCCAGTCGAAGCCGCCGGGGTCGCCCTCCCAGGAGAACGTGTTCTGCACAGTGTTGGACCAGGCGCGGGTGGCCTCGTCGAAGGTCTCGGCGTTGCCGTACAGCATGATGTCCTTTGCGGTGTCGGCCGTGCCGGTCAGCGTCAGCTCCGCCTTCTTCACGCCGGTGACGCCGCCGAGGTCGAACCGCAGGTACGCCTTGCGCGTCTCGCCGGTGAACGGCCCGATGCCCTGGTCGCTGACCTGCATGTAGTACTTCGTGCCGTACAAGTTGCCAGGGTGGGCCGCCCAGATGTAGGTGTCGTGCGTGGGGCGAAGGGTCTTCACCGAGCCGTCGGCCAGGGTCAGACGGAGGGTGGGCTTGCCCGACCCCTTGCTCCTGCTGTTGATGAGGGCGATGACCGCGTCCTTGTAGCGGCTCATCAGGAAAAATCCGGGCTTGCCGCTGGCGATGCTGCTCGTGACGTCCGCCGTGACCGTCTTCTCCCCGGGGCCGAAGGTCAGCGTCTTGATGTAGACCTCGCCCGATCCCAGCGTCCAGATGTGGCTGGGGGTCAGCTCTAGGGCGCCAGGCCAGGTCGTATGCGAGAAGCCGCCCGCCTCGATGGCCGGGCGCGCGCGGTAGTGATCCAGCAGTCGCCGCTTGGCCAGCGCGTAGTCGCCCGCCTTCACCGCGCTCTCCACGGACTTCAGGCCCGCGTGCGCGTAGTTCAGTCGCGGCCCCACCGTCCAGGCGCCGGCGCTCCACCTGCCGAAGAAGCCCGCATCGGACAACGCGGCCGCTGCGGCCGGAGGGGCCGGTACCAGGAACGCGGAGACCAGAATCAGGACGGCGAGCCACCGCCGCGAGGAAGACATGCACACCAAAGTAGGGGTGCGCGGTATGTCTGCGGTATGTCGGGCGCAGGAGGGGCCAGGTGATACGCCCAGCGGGCGGCAGGTTCCGGATGAAGACGGGTTGGGTTTCGTCGGGAGCGCGAGCCCATGACGCCCACCACCCGGCGTCGGCACCTGAGCTGAAGTTGTGCTGCCGAAGGTTGAGTCCTCCGGCCGACCGTACAAGATTGAGGGGTTTGTTGGAGAATGAGGTCATGTGCCCGACGCGGATCATCGCCGTGCGGCACGGCGAGAGCGAGGCCAACGTCGCCTACCGGCAGGCGGGCGACGATCCGCTGGTCTACGAGCGCGGCGACGACGAGGTGGCGCTGACCGAGGCCGGCCGGACGCAGGCCGCCGCGCTCGGCCGCCTGCTGGCCGCCCTGCCCTCAGGCGAGGCGCCCGAGCTCGTCTGGTGCTCGCCGTACCTGCGGGCCCGCCAGACCTGGGCCGTCGCCCAGGAGACATGGGATGCGGCCACCCTCCCGCTCACGGTGGACGAGCGGCTGAGGGACCGGGAGTGGGGCCTGCTGGCTCCCTACAACGAGGCCGCCATCGCACTGCGCTTCCCCGAGGAGCTGGCCCGGCTGCGGGCGGAGGGCGAATACCGCTACCGCCCGCCGCAGGGGGAGTCCTTCGCGGACGTGGCGGCCCGCCTGCGCGACCTCCTCCCGGACCTGCGCGAACGGGCGCGCGGGCGGCGGGTGCTGATCGTCGCGCACGACTCCGTGGTGCTCGTGCTGCGGCACGTGATCGCCGAGTCCCCGGACGCGGAGCTGGCCGGTCTGGCGGAGTTCGCCCCGATCCTGAACGCCTCCGTTTCGACCTGGCACGCGGCGGACGGCCGGCTCACGCTGCTGCACTTCAACGCCGTTCACCACCTGGAGCCATGATCCCGCACCCCGGCCGGGAGCGAGCCACAGCGGTCGAGCATCCTCCAGTGGGTCGAGCATGCTCCGGTGGCTCACCCAGTGACGAGCGGGCCTAGGTGGTGATGATCTCGTCGGCCCTGGCGCGGGTGCCGTCGGCGGCGAACCAGGCGCGTTCGGCGGCGAACCAGCTCCGCCACTGTGCCGCGAGCTCCTCGCCGTCCCGGCCGAGGACGCGCCGCAGCCGCACCTCCTCGGCCGCCTCGACCCAGATGACGTACGCCAGCAGGCCCGCCGCCGAGGCCCGGGCCGTCCCCACCCCCTCGATGACGAGCACCGGCGCCACCGGCACCACGACACGGTCCCCGTAGTCGCCGCGTACCCAGTCATACCGGCGAAAACAGCCGGACCGGCCGTGGCGCAAGGGCTGGAGGACCTGCCGGTCGAGGGCGTCGAACCAGGGGCCCGGCCCTTCGTCCCAGGGCACCGGGAAGTCGTCGCTGTGGATCACCTGGCAGCTCAGGGCGGTCGCCAGCCGGTCGGCGAGGGTGGTCTTGCCCGAGCCGGCGGGACCGTCGACGGCCACCAGGCGGACCGGGCCGCAGGAGGGCGGGCGGGCCTGGATGCGACGGGCCAGGGAGATCACGGGGCCCAGGTTAGGCGACGGTGGAGCTAAGCCTGAAAGAATGGCCGTTTCGGACCATTCTGGAGGTCGATCTTGCTCGGACCGCTGGGTGACATCGTGGTGCTCGATCTGTCCAGGGCCCTCGCCGGCCCGCATGCCGCGCAGATGCTCGGGGACCTGGGCGCCCGGGTCATCAAGGTGGAGCATCCGGACGGGGGAGACGAGTCGCGGGACTGGGGACCGCCCTTCGTAGGCCCAGATCGCGAAATATCGACCTATTTCCTTGCGGCTAATCGCAACAAACAATCCATCGCCGTCGATCTGAAGTCACCCGACGGCAAGGAGCTCATCGAGCGGCTGGTGGCCCAGAGCGACGTGCTGGTGGAGAACTTCCGCACCGGCGTGCTCGACCGTCTCGGCTTCCCGGTCGACCGGCTGCACGAGCTCAACCCCAGGCTGGTCGTCCTGTCGATCACCGGGTTCGGCCATGACGGCCCCGAGGGCGGCCGGCCGGGCTACGACCAGATCGCGCAGGGGGAGGCCGGGCTGATGTCGCTGACCGGCCCGTCCGGCGACGAGCCGTACCGGGTGGGCGCCTCGGTCGCCGACCTGCTCGCCGGCATCCACGGCGCGTACGGCGTGGTCGCGGCCCTGTACGAGCGCGAGCGCACGGGCCGGGGCCGGGTCGTACGGACGTCCCTGCTGGCGGCGGTCACCGGCGTGCACTCCTACCACGGCACCGCCTGGACCGTGGGCGGTCAGGTACCCCGCGCGAACGGCAACCATCACGCCTCGATCGCCCCTTACGGCGCTTTCCGGTGCGCGGACGGGATGCTACAGATCGCCGCCGCGAACGAGGTCCAATGGAAGAAAGTGGCCTCGCTACTCGACATTGACCCGCATATAGCGAAATATGCGACCAACAGGGAGAGATTCGCGCACCGGGATGAGCTGATCGCCGACATGGAGAAGGCCTTGGCCGCCCACGACCGGGCCCACTGGCTGGCCAGGCTCGGGGAGGCCGGAGTCCCGGCAGGCGCCATCCGCTCACTCGACGAGGTCTACTCCTGGGAGCAGACCCGCTCCCAGGGGCTGCTGGTCGAGGTGGACCATCCGGTGCTCGGCACGATCGAGCTGCCAGGGCCACCGCTGCGCTTCGACGGCCTCACGGGCATGACGCACACCGCGCCGCCCGCGCTCGGCCAGGACGGCGGCGACGTGCTCCGCTGGCTCGAAGAACGAGAGCGATGATCGGGTTTCACGGGCACCGATCGGCGCTCTCGTGCGTCAACATGGGATCACCGGTGGACGAAAAGGAGCGATGGTGAGCCGTCCGGACGCGCGTACGCTGATCGAAACGGTCCTCGACGGGGGCTCGTGGATATCGTGGGACGCGCCGCCCGACGACCCTGCGGAGCCGGGCTCCTCCTATGCCGAGGAGCTGGCCGCGGCCCGGGTCAAGTCGGGCTATGACGAGGCGGTGGTCACCGGCGAGGGGCTGCTGGGCGGGCGCAGGGTGGCCGTGGTGGCGTGCGAGTTCTCCTTCATGGCCGGGTCGATCGGGCTGGCGGCGGCCGAGCGGATGGTCTCCGCGATCGAGCGGGCCACCCGTGAGCGGCTTCCGCTGCTGGCCGCGCCCGCCTCGGGCGGCACCAGGATGCAGGAGGGCGCGCTCGCCTTCGTGCAGATGATCAAAATCACGGTGGCGGTGCAGGCGCACCGGACCGCGGGCCTGCCGTTCCTGGTCTACCTGCGCCATCCGACCACCGGCGGGGTGTTCGCGTCGTGGGGCTCGCTCGGGCACGTCACGGCGGCCGAGCCGGGCGCCCTCATCGGCTTCGTCGGCCCGAGGGTGTTCGAGTCGCTGCACGGCTACCCGTTCCCGGAGCACGTGCAAGTGGCGGAGAACCTGCACGAGCACGGGCTGATCGACGCGGTGGTGGCGGCGGACGACGCGCGGGACGCCGCGATCGGCGCCTTGTCCGTGCTGTCCGACGACGGGTCGAAGGCCGTGGCGGGGGAGGCGCCGCAGGAGGATCTGCGGCCGGTCGAGGCGTGGGAGGCGATCACCCGCTCGCGCCGCGACGACCGGCCGGGCGTGCGGACGCTGCTCAAGCTGGCCGCCACCGACGTCACGCCGCTCAGCGGCAGTGGCGCGGGCGAGAACGAGCCCGGCCTGCTGCTGGCCCTGGCCAGGTTCGGCACGGCTCCGGCCGTGGTGCTGGGCCAGGACCGGCGCAGGCAGCGGGCCAATGCGCCGCTGGGCCCCGCGGGACTGCGGGTGGCCAGGCGCGGCATGCGGCTGGCCGCCGACCTGGGGCTGCCGCTCGTCACGGTGATCGACACGGCGGGGGCGGCGCTGTCGAAGTCCGCCGAGGAGGGCGGGCTGTCCGGTGAGATCGCCCGCAGCCTGGCCGAGCTCGTCACCCTCGACGCGCCGACGGTCTGCCTGTTGCTCGGCGAGGGCGCGGGCGGGGCCGCGCTGGCGCTGCTGCCGGCCGACCGGGTGCTGTGCGCGCAGCACGCCTGGCTGTCGCCGCTGCCGCCCGAGGGCGCCTCGGCGATCCTCTACCGCAGCGTGGACTTCGCGCCGGAGATCGCCCAGGCGCAGCGCATCCGCGCCACCGACCTGCGCCGCGACGGCATCGTGGACCGGGTCATCCCCGAGGTGCCGGACGCCGCCTACGAGCAGCGGGCGTTCTGCGAGCGGGTGGGCCGGGCGCTGGAGTACGAGATCGCCGGCCTGCTGAAGCGGACCCCGGCGGACCGCATGGCCACCCGCCTGTCCCGCTACCGCACGCTGGGCCGCCGCTAGGGGACGGGGATCCGTTCGACCCGGATCGAGAAGACCTCCTCGCGCGGCACCACGACCTCGTAGGCGCCGTGGTCGACCATCCAGTAGCCGAGGGCCTCGGCCTTCATCCCGCTGTGGCCGGTGTAGGCGATGTGCAGGCCGTCGTCGTCCTCGTCGAGCACGATGCACGGCTCGCCGCCGAACGTGCCGACGGTGCGGATCAGCACGAGCCCCTCCAACTCAGGCCGGGCGATGGCGCGCCGCCAGTAGCCGGCCGCGGGCTCGAAGCCGTCCAGCTCCTCCTCGCTGAACAGCACCACCTGGTCGTCGGGCCCGAGCGCGGCGGGGAGGGTGCGCTCGCCGAACCGGGCGACGAAGCCGGAGGCGACGGGGGTGATCTCCTCGCTCATGCCGCGGGCCGCCAGGTCAGCCCGTCGTAGTCGGCGAACGGCCGCTCGCCCTCGCCGGTGATGTGCACGATCTGCGCCCCTGCCGGGATCGGCGTCGGAATGGTGTGGAACTGCGGCACCACGTGGTCGCGCGAGGTGGTGAACCCGTTGCCGGCGAAGGGCGGCGTGTCGCTCCAGTCGCCGCCCATGTGCGGGCCGTAGGGCACGGCGTAGGTGTCGATCTCGCGCGCGTGCCAGCGCATGACGTAGAGCTCGGGCACCTCGCCGGTCAGCTCCGAGCCGTCGAACGACAGGTCTAACCCGGAGAAGAGCTGCATGGGCGTGGTCAGCCTGGCGCAGTCCTGCACGCGGTAGACGTAGCCGGATATGACAGTGCGCTTGCCCGAAAGGTACGGCACGAGCAGACGCGGCGGGACCACCTTCTGCATCTGCGTTCCGCTCACGATTCCCACTTTACGATCTACTGATCCCCAGAACCCGATGTTCGAGACAGGGCAAGGTGGCCCTGTAGGAGGCGGTCGCCTCCAGGTCCAGATGGACGACCTGGACGCCGGGTGAGGCGCCGAGGTCGGCCCGGACCACTCCCAATGGGTCGACGAGCATGCTGTGGCCCACGCCGTAGCCGTCCTTGGCCTCGGCCGGGTTGGGCGCCTGGCCGACGGCGGCGGTCCACATGGTGTTCTCCAGCGCTCGGGCGCGCACCAGGGTGACCCAGTGGTCCTCCTTGAGCGGGCCGGAGCCCCAGGCGGCGATGACGGCGAACATCTCGGCGCCCCGGTCGACGAGCGCCCTGGTCAGCTCGGGGAAGCGGATGTCGTAGCAGGTGACCAGCCCGACGCGGATCCCGGCGAGCTCCACCACGGTGGGCTCGGCGCCGGGGGCGACCAGCTCGGACTCCTTCGCGCCGAAGGAGTCGAACAGGTGGATCTTGCGGTAGGCGCCCTTGATCTCGCCGTCGCGGTCGATGGCCACGGCGGTGTTGTGCACCCGGCCCGCGCCGGGCTCGAACGTCCCGGCGATCACCGCGAGGCCGTGCTCCCTGGCCGCCTCTGCCAGGCCGGAGACGAAGGGCCCGTCGAGCGGCTCGGCCAGCTCGGAGATGCGCCTGCCGTAGCGGGTGAGCGTCGCCTCGGGGAAGATCGCGAGGTCCGCGCCCTCGGCTCCGGCCAGAGCTTCGCGGACCCTTGTCAGGTTGGCCGCCGGATCAGGTGACACCGGGATCTGGCAGAGGGCGATTCTCGTCACGGCCCGACTCTAACCCGTTCGGCACGTACCGAAACCACGTCAGGCATCGCCAGATCCACTCAAGCGGTCCATACCTGTAGCGCCCCAGCCACCACCTGCTGAAAAGGACCTGCACGGCCAGCGTGACGGCCGCCACCGCGATCACCGACCAGCGGGTCGGATCGGTGTCGAGCAGTGGCTCGGCGAAGAAGATGACCAGGGTGCCGGAGACGTAGTTGGTCAGCGCCATCTTGCCGAGCGGCTCCAGCGCCGCCGACAGCCACGGCCGCAGCGCCAGCAGCAGCCCGGTGGAGTAGGCGGCGGCCCCGGCGATGGCGGCGGTGAGGTAGACGGTCCAGTCGCCGGTGGCCGCCCAGACGGCGACGAGCAGCGCGGAGGTCAGCACGCTCACCGCGAACGCGGGCGCCAGCAGCCGCCGGGACGGCCGCAGCCGCATGAGCCCCATGCCGATCAGGAACGCGGCGGGGATGAGCAGGGGCCCGGTGGGGACGATCTCGGGCAGGCCGTCGAGCGGCAGGACGCCTCCGTCGTTCACCAAGCTCCAGCCGAGCAGCGCCAGGCCGAGCACCAGCACGGGGACGCCGCCGGGCAGGAACGACGCGGGCACGAGCACCAGCGCGCCGAAGAACGCGTAGTCGATCAGCACCTCGCCGGTGTACCAGGTGTGCTGGATCAGCCCGAACATCAGCAGCCAGAACAGCCGCCGCAGCAGCACCCACCGGTCGGCCCGCTCCAGGAACAGCACGAAGCTGATGCCGAACAGCAGGGAGAAGATCGGGTAGAAGCGGCTCTGGAAGAGGTTGTCGATGGCCCAGTCGATGCCGGTGGCCGGCTCGTGGCCGGCGTGCTGCCAGGTGTTGACCAGCATGATCCCGCCCACCGCGAAGCCGCGGAGGGCGTCCAGCTCGCGTATACGCGTCCCAGTGCTCAGAGAAACCACCTTACGAGGTCTCCAGCGGTCCGAAGATCACCGGCCCGGCCTACTAGTGTGAACATGTGACGGAACCACTTGTCTCCCGGATGCGCTCCTTCGGCACGACGATTTTTGCGGAAATGAGCGCCCTGGCCACCCAGACCGGAGCGATCAATCTGGGTCAGGGCTTTCCCGACACCGACGGGCCCGCGGCGATGCTGGACCGCGCCGTGCACGCGATCAGGTCGGGAGCCAACCAGTATCCTCCGGGCCCCGGCGTCATGGAGCTGAGACAGGCCGTGTCGGAGCACCGGGCCGAGCACTACGCGCTCGCCTACGACCCGGCGGGCGAGATCCTGGTCACGGTCGGCGCGACCGAGGCGATCGCCGCCTCGGTGCTCGCGCTGTGCGAGCCGGGCGACGAGGTGATCGCCTTCGAGCCCTACTACGACTCCTACGCCGCCTCGATCGCGCTGGCGCAGGCTCGGCTGGTCGGGGTGACGCTGCGCCCTTCCGGTGGCCGTTTCGCCTTCGACCCGGACGAGTTGCGCGCCGCCGTCACGCCGCGGACGCGGATGATCCTGGTCAACTCACCGCACAACCCCACCGGTACGGTCTTCACACGCGAGGAGCTGACCCTCATCGCGGAGCTCTGCCAGGAGCACGACCTGGTCGCGGTCACGGACGAGGTGTACGAGCACCTCACGTTCGACGGCGTCGAGCACATCCCGCTGGCCACGCTGCCGGGCATGCGGGAGCGCACGGTGATGATCTCCTCGGCGGGCAAGACGTTCTCCGTCACCGGCTGGAAGACCGGCTGGGTGTGCGCCCCCGCCGAGCTGGTCACGGCCGTGCAGACGGTCAAGCAGTTCCTCACCTTCACTGCGAGCGCGCCCTGGCAGGTGGCGGTCGCCTTCGGGCTGCGGCACGAGCGGGAGTGGGTCGCCGCCCTGCGCGCCTCCCTGCAGGACAAGCGGGACCGGCTGATGGACGGGCTGTCGGCCGCGGGCTTCGAGGTGTTCGAGCCCGCGGGCACCTACTTCGTGCAGACCGACATCCGCCCGCTCGGCTTCACCGACGGGCTGGAGTTCACCCGCCGGCTGCCGGAGCTGGCGGGCGTGGTGGCCATCCCGACGCAGGTCTTCTACGACCGCCCCGAGCGCGGCGGCCACTTCGTCAGGTTCGCCTTCTGCAAGAAGGACGAGGTCATCGACGAGGCCGTGGCCCGGCTCAAGCGCCTGTCCGTCTAACCCTCCTCCTTCTCCTCCTCCGACAGGTCGGCGATCGCCGCGACCGGGCCGCCGCCCGAGGGGCCCTGGTGCACGGCGGCGACGGAGACGAACACCGCCGGGTCGCCGGTGACGGCCGCCGCCACGCCGCCCACCGTGGCCTTGATCTGGCGGTGCCAGTGCACGTCGGAGTCGTCGAGCATGATGTTGCGCCGGCCCCGGACCCGGCCCGACGGGTCCGCCTCGCACTTCATGAAGACGTTCACCAGCCGGCCGCCCAGGTCGGAGTGGTGCGGGCGGGCGGGCAGGGGCAGGCCCGCGTCGCGGATCGCCTCCCAGATGCCGTCGGCGTCCAGGGCGTCGCGCATGACGCTGTGGCCGATGCGGTAGCGGCCGCCGATGCCCCGTACGTTGCCCACCAGGACGATCTGCGCCCGGTCCAGCTCCACGCCGGACGAGCAGGACGCGACCGACGAGTACAGCGTCAGGTCCTTGTGGATCTGGTCCGCCGACGGCATGTCGATCTCGCCGAGGGCCACCGCGACGCCGAGCGCGGTGGTGGAGTTGGACAGGTCCATCGACGGCCCGGTCTCCTCGATGGCGGTGTCCTGGCCGCGGCTCTTGGCGTCGGTGATGGTGGACAGCGTGAGAAGCGGCGTCTTGGTCTGCACGTAGTGGACGTCGCGCGGGTCGTCGATGCCGGCGATCTTCATCGCCTCGCGCACCCCGGCCGCGACCTTCTCCACCATGGCCGGCCGGCCGATGTCCTCCGGCAGGATCACCTCGCTCATCGCCACCCCGACCGACACGCGCGGCTCGTCGGAGGCGACCGTGCGCGCGGGGTCCACGGTGGCGAAGACGGTGGCGTGCGGGCTCAGCACCCCGTCGGTGCCGCCCGACCACACCAGCGGCACGGTCTCCGGCGCGGGATGCCCCTTGGCCGCCAGCACGTCGCGGAAGGACCGGTCGGCCAGGATGCGCGTGTAGTCGTTCACCCCGCCGTTGCCCTCGGTCTTGCCGACGACGGCGAGGACCCGGCGGGCCTCGATCACCCCGTCGTCGATCAGCCGCGCCAATCCGGAGGCGTCCGTGACGCTCTCGATCGGCACCTTGCGCACTTCGATCGGATCCGGCATTCCTCGCCCCTTCGCACCCGCTGGCCTGGCCCTTGATCGGCATACCCGGCTTCACGTTACTGACGCGGGAAACCGGCTTTCACCGGCAATGTCTGCCAACGTGGGAGGGGACGGCAGTAGTGTCGCGGTGTGATTCGCAAAGCAGTCGTGAACGGGATCATGCTCTCCTTCCGCGAAGAGGGGGATCCGGCCGCCCCGGCTCTCGTGCTGCTGCACGGGCGGACGGCCGACCACAACGACTGGAACGGCTTCACCCAGCACTTCGCGGCCCGCCACCACGTGATCGTGCCCGACCTGCGCGGCCACGGCGCCAGCGGCCATCCGGGGGAGTACCCGCTCCCGGCGATGGCCGACGACATCGCCGCCCTCCTCGCCCAGCTCGACATCGAGCGCGCCACGCTGGTGGGCCACTCGCTGGGCGGCGCGGTCGCCTACCACCTGGCGATCCGGCATCCCGGCCTCGTCCAGCGGCTGGTGCTGGAGGACGCGGTCCCGCCGGTCCCGCTGCTGGGCCGCGAGCCCGTGGTGGAGGACGGCTCCACCGGCTTCGACTGGCGCATGATGCACGACACCGAACGGCAGTTCCGCGAGCCGGACCCGGCCTGGGCGGCGGACCTGGCGACCATCTCGGCGCCGACGCTGGTGCTGTCGGGCGGCCGGGCCAGTCACCTCGACCCCGGCCAGCTGGCCGAGCGCATCCCCGGGGCCAAGCTGGTCACCATCGAGGCCGGCCACCTGATCCACACCACCGAGCGCATGGCGTTCATGCATGCGGTGGACGACTTCCTGGCCGCGCCCTGCTGAGCGCCTCAGTGGCTCCCGTGAAGATCTTGTACGGCGGGCCGACGTTGAAGGCCTCGCCAACGAGGTAGATGGCTACCGGTCCTTTTCGGCCTCCATGGACGGTGTGACCGGAATGTCATAATGATCGGCCAAGGTGGGAAGAGTGGCAACGAAGCTCGGCGAGCACATACGGGAGCGGTTGAGGTCGTTCGGGCTGGTGGCCCCCTCGATCGCGCAGGCCGCCGTGGGCTCGGGGCTGGCCTGGCTGATCGCCACGCAGGTGCTCGGCCACGCGCGACCCTTCTTCGCGCCGATCGCGGTGCTGATCAGCGTCGGCATCGGGCTCGGCCAGCGGCTGCGCAGGGTCGCCGAGCTGGTGGTGGGCGTCAGCCTCGGCGTGGGGGTCGGCGACCTCCTGGTCGCCTGGATCGGCTCCGGAGCCTGGCAGATCGCCCTGGTGGTGGCGCTGGCGATGGTCACCGCCGTGCTGCTGAACAGCGGGGCGCTGTTCGTGGCGCAGGTGGCCTCCTCCGCCGTGCTGGTCGTGGCGGTGCTGCCGGGCGACGACTCGGGTGGGCTGGACCGGATGCTCGACGCGCTCACCGGCGGCCTCGTCGGTCTCGCGGCCGTGGCGCTGATGCCCGCCAGCCCGCTCACCCTCGCCGCCAAGCACGCCTCCGGGGTGCTCGACGCCCTGTCCACGGCGTTGGAGCAGGCCGCCGAGGCGATCGAGAAACGCGACGCCGACCTGGCCGCCGAGGCGCTGGAGGAGGCACGCGGCACCCAGGCCGCGGTCGAGGAGTTCGAGCAGGCGCTGCAGACCAGCAAGGAGATCATCATGATCTCACCGATGCACTGGCACCGCCGGGCCAGGCTGGCCAGGTACGAGACGGCGGCCGAACCGGTGGACCACGCGCTCAGGAACGTCCGCGTGCTCGCCCGCAGAACGCTGGCCGCGCTCGGCGAGTTGCGCCCGCCGCCGCTGGTGCTGGCCGAGGCGATGCGCGAGGTGTCGGAGGCGGCGCTGCTGCTGCAGCTCGAACTGGCGGCGGGCCGCGAGCCCGTCCTCGCCCGGCAGGCCCTGCTGGCCGTGGCGCACCGGGAACGGCCCGAGCAGCTCGGCTTCTCCGCCTCCGTGATCGTGGCGCAGCTCCGGTCGATCGTCGTCGACCTACTCAGAGCCACCGGCGCCGGCCACGAGGAGGCGGAGACCGCCCTCCCCCCGGTGGACGACCCACCACCCGGCTGACGGCCCCGGACGGGGCCGGTTCGCCCGCCGGGTGCCGGGTAAGGGCGGGGATATCACAGCCCTGACCAGGAAGGATTCTGCCTGATGAGCACACCCGACGAGAACGTGCCCGAGAGCGACACCGAGCCCCTGCTGGACGCCGAGGACGACCAGGAGCCCGTCGAGGAGCCCAGGACGCCGGGTCGCGCGGCGATGGAGGCAGCGCTCAAGGCGTCGGGCAAGGCCCTCAGCGACCTCACGTAGCGACCGCCGTACCGAACGGACGTCCCTTCATGGGACGCACACCCTCTCTCGGGGATCAAGGCCCCGGCGTGAGGCTCCGCAGCATGTCGGCGATCTCGCGGACCTCCGTCAGTTTGCCGGACGCGACTGCGACGACCAGGTCATACGCCGCGTCATCGTCGACCGGCTCGAGATCCAAGCCGTTCTTGGCGCAGAAGACGTACAAGGTGAGCCAGCCTGCGCGCTTGTCGCCGTCGACGAAGGGGCGATTGGCCACGATGGAGTGCAGCAGAGCGGCGTACCTTGCCTTGCGTGACCGATCGTTTACGCGAGGCTGGTGCGGGGGGCGAGGCGGAGCGCGGGTAGTCTCGGGCGTTGTGCCGAGCATTCCTCAGCCTCTCGACCCCACCGACGACGGCGGCGCCGCCCCGGCCGTGGCCGCCGCGCTGGCCGCCTACCAGGACGGCACGGCCGGGCCCGACCGGGTGCTCGGCGCCCTCGGCGGCGCCCGCCTGCTCGTCCCCGTCGTCGCCCTGCTGACCGAGTCCGAGGTGGGCGAGCACGGGCTGCGGCAGGAGAAGGAGAGCGAGATGGCGCTGCCCAAGCTCGTCGGCCAGGACGGCAGGCAGGCCGTGCTCGCCTTCACCGGCACCGAGGCGCTGACCCGGTGGCGCGCCGACGCGCGGCCCATCCAGGCGACCACCCTGCAGGTGTGTCAGGCGGCCGTCAGCGAGCAGGCGGCGGCCGTGGTGGTGGACGTGGCCGGGCCGGTGCCGTTCGTGATCGAGGGCGAGGTGCTGCGGGCGCTGGCCGCGGTCGAGTCAGGCACGGTCGACCGTCTCTCCGGCGTCACCGTCGCCCGGGTGGTGCCGGTCAGGAAGCGGCGCTGGTTCTCCAGGAGATGACCGCGCCTCCCACGCGTTGACCGCCCGGTTGGCCGCATGGTTGGCCAGGGCGTGGATGACGTTGATGGTGACGATCGCCGGCGCGACCACCGCGACGAACCCGTCCAGTGAGCGTTCGAAGACCAGCGCCAGGATGACGGCGGTGACGCCGTTCTGCTGGGCCAGCGCCAGGTGCACGCGGTCCATCACCGGCAGCCGCCAGGTGAGCAACGCCGCGGCCAGCATCTGGGCGGCGAACGCGGTGACGCCCAGCACGATTCCCTCGGCGACGTCGACGCCGCCGACCAGCAGCATCCCCATGAGGAGGGCGGCCAGCGGGAACGCCACCGACACCGCCTGCTCGATCCGCCGGCTGTCCGGCAGGCGCAGGAACAGGCCCGCGATCGCCAGGCCCAGCATGAGGAACGTCCACGCGCCGACCAGGATCGCCGTGACCGCGGTCGCGTGGATCAGCCACGGGGGGCCGCCGCGGACCAGCCGCCACACCAGGTAGGCGACGACGGCGAACAGCGCGTTCCAGCCGAGGTCCGCCACTTCGCCCAGCCCCACGCCGTCACCGGAGAAGGCGAGCGTGGCCGCGTACACCGACAGCACCACGGTCACCGGGTCGTCGAACGACGACCAGGCGGCCAGGATCGTCCTGGCCCTGGCCGACAGCCGGGACTCGGTCAGCACGGCGGCCACCGACAGGGGGTCGATCTGGGCGACCGTCACCGCCAGCACCAGCGCGAACGGGTCGTCGTAGAAGAAGAAGATCACGGCGGCGATGAACGCGGCCTTCAGCACCACCCCGACCGTGACCGCGAGCACGATGATGCCGGCGTTCGCGCGCGCCTCGGCCCGGTCGATGCCGTGCGTGCTCCCGTACAGGCCGACCGCCAGCAGCAGTGAACTCGCCAGCATGTACGCCGGCGAGTGCTGGAGACCGTCGAGGCCGGTCAGCTCCGCCAGGCCCCAGCCGGCGAGGAGGACGAGGATCAGGAGCCGGATTCGGGCCACTCGCGCTCTTTCTTGAGGGGACGCAGGACGCCGCCGCGTTCCGGGGGGAGACGCTGGTTGATCGGCGGGAGGGTGAAGTGGCTGCGGATCATGTCGACGAGCCTGGCCATCTTGTCGTCGGCGATGTCGACCTTGCGCTGGTCCAGGGTGACGCCGACGAGATAGCGGCCGCGGTCCACCCAGTAGTGGTAGAGGGCGCCGCGCTCCAGGTCGACGACGGTCCTGATGACCGAGCCGCTCTCCATGGTGCTGAGCTGGGAGTCGAGCCGCTGACCGAGCCAGTCGAGCTGACGGCCGATCTTGAGGTAGCCGTCGCGGCGCTCGTCGGCGGTGGTCTCGTGGAAGAAGTGCCTGAGGTCGGCGTCGTCGAGCACGTCGGTGTAGAAGCAGCAGCCCCGCGTGTCGAAGAACGCCACGAAGTGCAGGTCCTCCTGGTCGACCATGGACACGCAGCTGCCGAGCGCCTTCTCCATCGCCTGGCTCAGCTCCGGCAGGGTCCGGATCAGGATCTCCGACTCGCCTATCACCTTGCGCTTGGTCGTGGTGGGCGCGGGCCCCGCCGTGGCGTCCAGGTAGGGCAGGTAGAGGCCGCGCCGGTAGAGGATCAGCAGGTAGGAGCCGGTCAGCAGGGTGAAGACGCTGAGCCCGATCATGGTCAGCCCGAGCAGCTCGCCGGGCAGGCTGGACCGCCACAGCACCGGCCCGAAACCGGCGACGAACCCGAGGACGAGCTCGACGACGGCGGCCACGGTCAGGGCGGTGACCAGCATCACAGGCAGCCTGCCCCGGACGTTGCCGGCCACGAGCGCCACCAGCGCCAGCGCGACCAGCACGGAGATCACGGTCAGCGCGCGCGAGACGCTGTACTCCTCACCCTCGATGTACCAGGCCAGAATCTCCAGCAACACCGGAACTAGGACGAACGTCGCAATGATCACCGCGAGTCTTGCGTATTTGTCCCGGGTCACGCCGAAATTGTCCGTCGAACACCTGCTCGCCCGCAACAGTGCCGCGTGGACCGCCGCCATGGCGCAACGTTCGCGCCGCACGTAAAGTCTGCCCCGTGCTCGCACTGCTGGCGCTCCTCGGGCTCCTGGCCGGCCACTACGTCAGGACCCTGGCCGGCGCGTTCGGGGCCGACCCCGCCGACACGCGCGCCGAGGCTCGCGCCGCGTTCACGAGCGTCGTGCGTACGGTGCCCGTCCCGGCGTGGCCGCCTCTCTACGAGCTGGTGACCGCCGCCGTCATCGTGCTGGTCGCCTGGCGGGCGGGCCTGCCGTACGTGTACGCCGCGCTGGCGGGCACGGCCCTGGCCGCGATCGACTGGCGCACCTCCCGGCTGCCCGACGTGATCACGCTGCCGTCGTACCCGATCGTGGCGCTGACCCTCGTCCCCACCGGCGAGCTGCCCAGAGCGCTGCTCGGCGGGCTGGCGCTGGCGGCGCTGTACGGCCTCCTGTGGCTGGTCAGGCCCACTGACCTGGGGCTGGGCGACGTCAAACTGGCCGGGCTCATCGGCCTGGCGTGCGCCGCGCTGAGCTGGCAGGCGTGGACCGTGGCGGCGCTCGGCGGGCAGCTCCTCGGCGCCCTCTACGCGGTCCTGCTGCTGGTCACCGGGCGGGGTACGCGCCAGACGCAGTTCCCGTTCGGGCCCTTCATGCTGCTCGGCGCGCTCACCGCGCTCTGTCTCGGCAGGTGAACGGCCGGACATCCCACTAGGCCACACATGGAAGACTTGTAGGCATGTTGCGCTGGTTGACCGCTGGAGAGTCCCACGGCCCCGAGCTCGTTGCCATCCTCGAAGGGCTGCCCGCCGGGGTCCAGGTGACGACGGCCGCCATCGACGAGGCGCTGCGCCGCCGCCGCCTCGGCTACGGCCGGGGCGCCCGCATGAAGTTCGAGCAGGACCAGGTGACGATCTCCGGCGGCGTCCGGCACGGCCGCACCATGGGCAGCCCCGTCGCCGTCCGGGTCGGCAACACCGAGTGGCCCAAGTGGGAGAAGGTCATGGCGGCCGACCCCGTGGACCCGGCGGAGCTCGAAGGGCTGGCGCGTAACGCGCCCCGCTCCCGCCCCCGGCCCGGCCACGCCGACCTCGCCGGGATGCAGAAGTACGGCTTCGACGACGCCCGACAGGTGCTCGACCGGGCCAGTGCCCGCGAGACCGCCGCCCGGGTCGCGCTCGGCGAGGTCGCCAGGCGCTTCCTCAAGCAGGCGCTCGGCGTCGACATCGTCAGCCACGTCACCGCCATCGGCGGCGCCCGCACCCCCGCCGAAGGGCTGCCCGGCCCCGGCGACCTGGCCAGGATCGACGCCGACCCGGTCCGGTGCGCCGATCCCGAGGGCAGCGCCGCCATGATCGAGGTGATCGACCGGGCCCACAAGGACGGCGACACGCTCGGCGGGGTCGTCGAGGTGCTCGCCTTCGGCCTGCCGCCCGGCCTGGGCAGCTACACCCACTGGGACCGCCGCCTCGACTCCCGGCTCGCCGCCGCGCTGATGGGCATCCAGGCGATCAAGGGCGTGGCGCTCGGTGACGGCTTCGAGACCGCGCACCGGCCCGGCTCCCGCGCCCACGACGAGATCGAGTACACCACCGAGGACGGGGTCCGGCGCATCACCAACCGCGCGGGCGGCGTCGAAGGCGGCATGACCAACGGCGAGATCCTGCGGGTCAGCGCCGCGATGAAGCCCATCTCGACGGTGCCCAGGGCGCTCGCCACGATCGACGTCAAGACCGGCGAGGCGGCCAAGGCCCACCACGAGCGCTCCGACGTGTGCGCCGTCCCGGCGGCGGGCGTCGTCGCCGAGGCGATGGTCGCGCTGGTGCTGGCCGACGCCGCGCTGGAGAAGTTCGGCGGCGACTCCGTCGAGGAAGTCGCCCGCAACCTGTCCGGCTACCTCTCATCCATGGTGATCAAATGACCGTCACAACGCCCGCGGCCGTGCTGATCGGCCCGCCCGGGTCCGGCAAGACCACCCTCGGCCGCCTGCTCGCCGAGCGGCTCGGCGTACGTTTCCGCGACACCGACGCCGACGTGGAGGCCGTCGCGGGCAAGCCCGTGGGCGACATCTTCATCGAGGACGGCGAGGACCGCTTCCGCGAGCTGGAGCTGGAGGCCGTGCGGCAGGCGCTGCGCGAGCACGACGGCGTCCTGTCGCTCGGCGGCGGCGCCGTGCTCAACGAGGAGACCCAGGCCCTGCTCGCCGGCCACGCGGTCGTCTACCTGCAGGTGGGCCTGGCTGACGCGGTCGCCAGGGTGGGCCTCGCCGCCGCCAGGCCGCTGCTCGTGCTCAACCCGCGCAGCCAGCTGAAGAAGCTGATGGAGCAGCGGCGGCCCATCTACGAGCGGCTGGCCGTCCTGACGGTCGCGACCGACAAGCGGGAGCCGGAAGAGCTCGCCGACGAGATCATCAAGGGGCTGGGCAGATGACCGCGACCAGGATCGCCGTGCGCGGCGACAGCCCCTACGAGGTCGTGGTCGGCACCGACGTGCTCGGCGAGCTGCCCGGCCTGCTCAAGCCGGGCGTGCGCACGGTCGCCGTGATCCACCCGGAGAGCCTGCCGGAGCTCTCCGGCCCCGTCTGCGCCGTGCTGTCCGAGGCCGGCCATGACGTGGTGCCGCTGCCGGTGCCCGACGGCGAGCAGGCCAAGACCGTCGAGGTGGCCGCGCAGCTCTGGTCCGCGCTCGGCCGCCACGGCGTCACCCGGTCGGACGCCGTCGTCGGCGTCGGCGGGGGAGCGACCACCGACCTGGCCGGGTTCGTCGCCGCCACCTGGCTGCGCGGCGTGCAGGTCGTGCTCGCCCCCACCACGCTGCTCGCCATGGTCGACGCGGCCGTCGGCGGCAAGAACGGCATCGACACCCCCGAGGGCAAGAACCTCGTCGGCACCTTCCTGCCCCCCGCCGGAGTGCTGTGCGACCTGGCGACGCTGTCCGGGATGCCGCGCGCCGACTACGTCGCCGGGCTCGCCGAGGTCATCAAGGGCGGCTTCATCGCCGACCCGGCCATCCTCACCCTCATCGAGGAGGACCCCGAGGCCGCCCGCACGCCGGAGGGACGGCACACCCGGGAGCTCGTTGAGCGCAAGATCCAGATCAAGGCCGACGTCGTCGGCGCGGACCTGCGCGAGGCGGGACTGCGCGAGATCCTCAACTACGGCCACACCCTCGGTCACGCCATCGAGCGCGCCGAGAACTATCGGATGCGCCACGGTGAAGCCGTGGCCATCGGCATGGTGTACGCCGCGGAGCTGTCCAGGCTCGACGGCCGGATCGGCGCCGACCTCGTCGAGCGCACCCGCTCCATCCTCACCTCGGTCGGCCTGCCCACCTCCTACCCCCTCGCCGCCTGGCCGCAGTTGCGCGACCACATGCGGCTGGACAAGAAGAACCGCGGCGCCAAGCAGCGCTTCGTCGTCCTGGACGGCCTGGCCAAGGTCGGCCGGCTCGAAGGCCCGGCGGAGGAGCTGCTCGAAGCCGCCTATCGGGCCATCGCGGGATGAGCCGGGCGGCCACCGGCCGTCCGGCGAGAACACGCCAAGACTTGACGCGTGTCGCCGGGTGACGGCGCGGGATTCCCACTACAGTCGTGGCCCACGCCGCAGCACCCACAAAGCGGAGATGAACAGCAGGTCATGAGGCATTACGGCTCCTTCGTGGCCCTTGGTGACAGCTTCACCGAGGGACTCAACGACCCCGGCACCGACGGCCACTACCGCGGCTGGGCCGACCGGGTCGCGGAACGGCTCGCGCTGGACGACTCGTCGTTCCGCTACGCCAATCTCGCGGTGCGCGGCAAGCTGCTCGACCAGATCGTCGCCGAGCAGGTCCCGCTGGCCGTCCAGATGGCTCCCGACCTGGTCAGCCTCTGCGCCGGCGGCAACGACCTGCTGCGTCCGGGCAGCGACCCCGACGTGATGGCGAAGCAGCTCACCGCCGCCGTCCGCGAGCTCCGCTCCAGCGGCGCGGACGTGCTGCTCTTCACCGGCGTCGACCCGCGCGACATGCCGCTGATGCGGCGCCTGCGCGGCCGCTTCGCCATCTTCTACCTGCATGTACGGTCCATCGCCGACCTGTACGGCTGCCGGCTGGTGGATCAGTGGTCGATGCAGGGGCTGCGCGACTGGCGAGCCTGGAGCGAGGACCGCCTGCACATGAACGCCGACGGCCACCGCCTGGTGGCGGCCCGGGTCCTCGACGTCCTGGGGGTGCCCTTCGACGACTGGCACAAGGTGTGGCCGGACAGGGCCGTCGACCCCCGCGCCCGGCGCCGCGAGGACGCCCAGTGGATGCGCGAACACCTGGTCCCCTGGATGAGCCGCCGCCTACGCGGCATCTCCTCCGGCGACGGCCTCACCCCCAAACGTCCTGAACTCTCCCACTGGGAATCCTGACCCCCACCGGCCCACAGGGGACCGGATCCGGCACCAGAGCGGCGACCGCCCACACGGGTGAGCGCCCCTGTCGGCTCAACCGGTCCCCGCGACACCCCTCACCCTTCGACCGGTACCCGTGTCACCGTCAGCCGGCCCACGTGTCACCCCTCAGCCGGGAAAGCAAGCGCCGTTACGGCGGCCCGCCACCCCACCCTTGGGCAACGCCTCCCGTGCGCCCCGCAGGAGGACGGCGGTCGGCGCCCACTCGGCCGCGCCGTAAAAAATGACCCCCACCCAGAACGGCACGCCGACAGCGGGACCCCGCTGAGCGCGACGGGCGGTCGCGTGCGGGACGGCGATGGTGGGCCGTCCGCTGGACGGGACGTTGAAGCGGACGGGGCAGGCGGGGGTCAGGATTCGGTGGACAGGCGTTTCAGGGCGGCGCGGGCCACGGCCGGGTCGGTGGTGCGCCAGAACGGGGGGAGGGAGCCCAGCAGGAAGCCGCTGTAGCGGGCGGTGGCCAGCCGGGGGTCCAGGACGGCGATGACGCCCTTGTCGTGCTGGGACCGCAGCAGGCGTCCGGTGCCCTGGGCGAGCAGCAGGGCGGCGTGGGTGGCGGCCACGGTCATGAACCCGTTGCCCCCCTTGGCCGCCACGTGCCGCTGCCTGGCCGAGGTGAGCGGGTCGTCGGGCCGGGGGAAGGGCACCCGGTCGATGATGACCAGGCGCAGCGAGGGCCCGGGGACGTCCACGCCCTGCCACAGGGACAGGGTGCCGAACAGGCAGGTCTCCTCGTCCTCGGCGAACTGCTTGACCAGCAGCATGGTGGAGTCGTCGCCCTGGCAGAGCAGCGGGACCTTGAGGCGGTCGCGCAGCGCCTCGGTGGCGGCCTTGGCGGCTCGCATGGAGGAGAACAGGCCCAGGGTGCGCCCGCCGGCGGCCTCGATCAGCTCGGTGATCTCGTCGAGGTAGGCCTGCGGGAGGCCGTCCCGGCCGGGCTGGGGGAGGTGCTTGGCGACGTAGAGGATGCCGGCGCGGGGGTGGTCGAAGGGAGAGCCGACGTCCATGCCCTGCCAGCCCTTGTCGCCGAGGCCCCACTGGCGTGCCATGCCGTCGAACGTGCCGCCGAGAGCCAGCGTGGCCGAGGTGAGGACCACGGTGCGGTCGCCGAAGAGCTTGTCGCGCAGCATGCCGCCCACGTTGAGCGGCGCGACGCGCAGCATGGGCGGGCGCCGGTCGGTGGCACCGTCGAGCCAGACGACCTCGGACCTGTCGGTCTCGGAGGCGTGCCCGTAGGCCTCCAGCATGCGCACCGCGGTGTCGTGCACCTCGTCCAGGGCGGTGAACGCCGCCTTGCGCTGGCCCGCCTTGTCGGGATCGTCCTTGTCGCCGCCGCGGGGCCCGAGCGCGGTCAGGCAACGGGCGGCGCTGTCGCGCACCAGCGCGAGGGTCAGGCCGAGCACCTCCGGCAACTCGTCCACGCGGCCGGGCGGGGCGGCGGACAACAGCGCCTTGAGGTCCTCGCCCGCCTCCTGGAGCTGGTCGGCGACCGGCTGGTCGATCAGGCGGCCGACGCGGCGCACGGCCAGCGAGACGGAGGTCTCCGACAGCTCGCCGGTCACCACCGAGGTCACCCGGTCGACGAGCTCGTGCGCCTCGTCGACCACCACGACGTCGTGCTCGGGCAGGACGGGCAGGTCGCCCATGGCGTCGATGGCGAGCAGCGCGTGGTTGGTGACGACCACGTCGACCTCGCCGGCCCGCGCCCTGGCCAGCTCGGCGAAGCACTCGGCGCCGCTGGGGCAGCGGCTCGCGCCCAGGCACTCCTGGGCGCTGACCGAGAACTGCCGCCAGGCCTGCTCGCTGACGCCGGGCACCAGCTCGTCGCGGTCGCCGGTCTCGGTCTCGTCGGCCCATTCCTGGATGCGCTGGACCATCCGGCCGGTGGCGCTGACCTCGCGCGGGTCGAAGAGCTGGTCCTGCTCGTCCTCCTCGGGCCAGCCCGCGGTCGCCTTGTAGCGGCACAGGTAGTTGCGGCGGCCCTTGAGGATGGCGTAGGTCGGCTCGTGCGGCAGCTCCTTGGCGAGCGCCTCCGCCAGCCTGGGCAGGTCGCGGTCGACGAGCTGGCGCTGCAGCGCGATCGTGGCGGTCGACACCACGACGGGGGTGTCGGTGTCCATGGCGTGCCGGACCGACGGCACCAGGTAGGCGAGCGACTTGCCGGTGCCCGTGCCGGCCTGGACCGCGAGGTGCTCCTCGTCGTCGATGGCCTGCTGCACGGCCTTCACCATCGTGATCTGGCCCTGCCGTTCGCTGCCTCCGAGGGCGTCGACGGCGATGCTGAGCAGTGAGTCAGCGGTCGGGAGATGGGAGTCCGGCACGGCAGTAAACGCTACCCGCATTCCGGGGTGGCCGCGCCGAACGCCGAGTGATCGGCCAAACGCATCCCGGCGTTCCCCGGGACCTTCGCCGCCTCGCGTGGCACACTGGGCGATCGGAACTCCAACCGGTCAACCAGTCTTGCTGATGTGGCCTGAGGGGTCACCGGTGGGGAGGGGAAGTCCGGTTAGGTAGGGTTTTCCGGGGTTGAGTGGACGGATAAAGGCTGGTTGAAGCAATAATGTCTGCCATGTCGGAAGTTGTCCCGTTGCCGTCGTTCGGCGAAGTGTTCTTCGATGCCCGAGGCCAGGAGCGGTGCCTCCGGGTCACCTGGCATGAGGGCACCCTGGTCCTCAGCCTGTGGCGAGGAGAGATGTGCACCGCGAGCTTCCGCATGCCGATGAACGATGTCGGCCGGTTGCTCGACACGCTCGACGAGGGGTTCGCCGAGGCCTCCGGAGAGCAGCCCGCCGTGCCCGACCAGGAGGCCGGCACCGAGGTGTTCCCCGGCACCGGCCAGTATCAGCGCCCGCCCAATCCCGTGCAGCCGCCGCAGGACGAGCGGCCCACGGCCGCGCTGGCGCCCAACGACGTGCTGGTGGCCAGGGGGACCCCGCCGCCGCCCCAGGACAAGCTGGTGGCCTCCTACAGCGAGACGACCCCGCCGCGCGGCACGCCCACCCCGCAGCGGCAGCCCTTCACCGGCCCCCAGTACGCCGACCAGGGTGGTGGCGACCGCTACGGCGCGCCCCAGCCGTATGCCGACCCGAGCCCCGCCGAGCCCTTCTCCGGGCCGCAGTACACCGACAGCGGCTACAGCGACCCGCTCTCCGGGCCGCAGTACGTCCAGCCGCCGCCTCCCGCCGTCCCCTTCACCGGCCCTCAGTACGTCGAGGAGCAGCACGCGAGCGCGGGCCAGCCCGTTTACCAGATGCCGGACGACAAGCGGCGCCAGGCGCCTCTGACGACCGACCCGCTCGGTTTCCCCTCCCAGGCCGCCGAGCCCTTCCACTCCGGCGAGACCTACGCCGCCCCCCAGCCGGAGCCGTTCCCGTCCAGGCAGCCCGACCCCTACGGCGGCCAGGACCAGCACTACCGGCAGCAGCCGCCCCCGCAGAGCCCGCCGCCGGCGGGCGCGGCGGCGACGCCCGGGCTCGGCACCCCGATGCACGGCATCCCGGGCGCGGGCCGGCGTCACGACCCCTTCCACGGCAGCCCGGAGGCCACCTACGGGCAGAGCCCCACCTACGGCCAGGACCCCTACGGCCCGGCGGACAACCGGACCCCGCCCAACCCGGTGGACCCGCTGCTGGCGCTGGGCCAGCAGGCCGAGCCCTACCGGGGCCCGGAGGGCGACCTGAGCCGCCCGTACGTGGGCGACCCGATGTTCTCCACCGGCGAGCGGCTCCGCCCCGACCAGCAGTACGACGACCGGAGCGACCGCCGCGAGTGGTGAAGCCCGCGCGTCACCCCATGGTGCTGTCGACGAAACACCACCGCCAGGTTTCGTTGGGCTCGAACGACTGCACCACGGGATGGCCGGTGGCGCGGAAGTGCGCGGTCGCGTGCTTGGCGGGCGAGGAGTCGCAGCACCCGACGTGACCGCACTCCAGGCAGCGCCGCAGGTGCACCCACCGGCCGCCGGCCGCCAGGCACTCCTCGCAACCCTCCGGGGTCCGCGCCTCAGGGTCGGCCGACTTGGCAAGATGCTCACACGTAGTCATGACATCGATCCTAGAACGCCCATCCGGGTAGGTTCGGCGCGCCCGTCATCCACGCGGTTGTAGCGCCCCCGGCGCGTGGCCGTTGGGTAGGGTCGGGGCATGCGTCGCCTTCATAGACGGTTCGCGTCCCTTGCCGCCATCTCCGCGTTCGTGTTCGTCACCGGATGCGGAGAGGTCAATTCCACGATCGACAAGGCTCAGGCCTGCCTGGAGGCACCGAAGATCGTCGCCGACCTGACCGCCCAGCTGACCAGCCTGGCCAACGACCCGCAAGCCATGGAGAAGGCGCTCGACGACACGGCGGCCAAGCTCAACGACGTCGCCGACCAGGCCGCCAACACCACGATCAAGGAAGCCTCCGACGACCTGGCCGCCACCCTGTCCGGCATCAACGTGCAGAACGTCAACGACGCGGTGGACGCCGCCCAGAAGGTCGGCGCCGACACGGCCGCCTATGTGCAGAAGGTCACCGAGGCCTGCACAGGCTAATCCCGCTATCTCTAGGGAGAATGGGTGCGAATTACCGTTTCTCTCATGGAGCCCGACCCGCGTTTCACCCTCGCCAACGAACGCACGTTCCTCACCTGGCTGAGCACCGCCCTGGCGCTCAGCGCGGGTGGGCTGGCCGTGGCGGCCGTGCCCGCCGACGTGTTCGTCCCCTGGCTGCGCACCGCGCTCGCCGTCGTGCTCGTGACGCTCTCGGCACTGGCCGCGGGCATGGCCTACCCGCGCTGGCGCAGCATCCAGCGCGCGCTGCGCGCCCAGACCTCTCTCCCGCCGCCGGCGCTGGCGCCCGTCTTCGGGTACGGCGTCGCCGCCGTGGCGGTGCTGGCCCTGGTGCTCATCCTGCTGGCGGCCTAGAGGTGTCGCAGGAGGTCTGGGACAAGGGGCTGCAGAGCGAGCGGACCCGGCTGGCCTGGGTGCGCACCGCGGTGGCGCTGGCCACCGGCGGGCTGGGAGGCACCGGGCTGGGGGCGGCCGCCGGCCTGCCGCTGCCGGCCGTGGCCGGTTTCGCGCTGGCCGCCCTGTGCGGCGCGGTCCTGCTGATCAGGACGGGGGCGCGCTTCCGCCGCGTGCAGCGCGCCCTGCACGCGGGCACGCCGCTGAACAACGGCCTGGACGCGCTGTTCGCCTGGCTCGGCACGCTCGCCGTGGTCGCGGCCGCGCTCGTGTTCGTGCTGGCCGTCCGCTGACCCGGGTTGCGGAGCCGGGGAAGGGAGGCGGAGACTCGGAGGTGAGGAGGTGACCTCATGAGACAGGAGCACAGGAGCCTGCCCTTCGAGTGCCGGGGCTGCCTGCACGTCTGGGAAGAGGACTATCTCGTCAGGCTCGTCGACGCCCGTGACGGCACCGAGACCGAGATCTGGCTGCGGGGCGGCGTGCCCGTTCCGCCACCCTCGGCGAACGTGGTCTGCCCGCGCTGCGGTTGTCAGCAGGCGGCCATGTTCCCGAGCGGCTATCTCGCCCGCCATCCGGAGCTCATCCCGGCCGAGCCTCGCGTCCCCGACGAGACCCCGCTGCTCAGCCCGGTTCCCGCCCGGAACCATTGGCTCCTAACCTGACACTGATAGTGACCTTTTAGTAACTCATGGTCGCACAAGGCCGCCCTTGTAGGGATGTGGACCCGCGCGCACACTCGGTTGCGGTGGCGGTCCCTGATCGGGGGGTGGTCTTGTGCGCGAGGAACTCGACACGCATCAGCTCTGGCCGTACGCATGCCTGTGCTGTCGGCACGTCTGGGAGGTGCGCTACACCATCAGGCGGCTGAGCGGCACCCGCGGCCGCGAGGCGGAGGTCTGGCTGAGCAACGGCGTCGCCGTCCAGCCGCCCTGGGCGGACACCCTGTGCCCGTGCTGCGGAACGGTCCACACGACGTCGTTGCCGCCCGGCTACCTCAGCCGGCACCCGGAGCTGGTGCCCGCGCCCGAGCCGGCGCCCGAGGCGAGGATCCCCCTGGTCCCCGCCCAGGCGAGGCGGGCGCCCGTGACGGGGCCGCCACGCACCCGCCTGCTGCTCGCCCTCGGGCTGCCGGTGCTGCTGGCCGCGGGGTACGAGATCTACCGGGTGGTGGCGGCCGTCACGCCCCCGCACTGACTCAGCTGAGGCTGTCCTGCCAGGCCTGGTGCAGGTCGGCGAAGCGGCCCGAGGCGGTGATCAGGTCGCTGGGCGGCCCGTCCTCGACGATCTCGCCCCGCTCCATGACCAGCACCCGGTCGGCGATCTCCACGGTCGACAGCCGGTGCGCGATGATCAGCGCGGTACGGTCCGACAGGATCGTGCGCAGCGCCCGCTGGACCAGCCGTTCGCTCGGCACGTCGAGGCTGGAGGTGGCCTCGTCCAGGATCAGCACCGCCGGGTCGGCCAGGAACGCCCTGGCGAACGCGACGAGCTGGCGCTGCCCCGCCGACATGCGGCCGCCGCGCTTGCCCACCTCCGTCCGGTAGCCGTCGGGCAGCGCCGAGATGAACTCGTGCGCGCCGATCGCCCTGGCCGCCTCCCGCACCTCCCGGTCGGTGGCGTCCGGCCTGCCGAACTTGATGTTGTCCAGGACCGTGCCGCTGAACAGGAAGTTCTCCTGCGTCACCATGACCACGGCGGTGCGCAGCGTCGGCTCGTCCAGGGTGCGCAGGTCGACGTCGTCCAGCAGCACCCGCCCCGCCGTCGGGTCGTAGAAGCGGGCGATGAGCTTGGCCAGCGTCGTCTTGCCCGCCCCCGTGGAGCCGACCAGCGCCACGCTCTGCCCGGCCGGGATCGTCAGGTCCAGGCCCGGCAGGATCGGCATCTCCTCGACGTAGGCGAACCTGACCGCCTCGAACCGCACCTTGCCGCGCGGTTCCGGCAGCGGGGTGGGCTCGCGCGGCTCCGGCACACCCGGCTCCTCCTCCAGCACGCCCGACAGCTTCTCCAGCGCCGCGCTGGCGGACTGCAGCGTGTTGTAGAACTGGCTGATCTCCTGCATGGGCTCGTAGAAACCGCGCAGGTAGAGCAGGAAGGCGGTCAGGACGCCGACCGTGACCTCGCCGTGGAAGGCCAGCCAGCCGCCGTAGAACAGGACGCCGGCGATCGTGACGTTGCCGATCAGCTTGATGCCCGGCATGAAGACCGCGATGAGCTTCATGGCCCGGACGTTGGCGTCCCGGTAGTCGTCGTTGACCTCCCGGAAGATCTCCTGGTTGCGCGGCTCCCGGCGGAAGGCCTGCACCGCGCGGATGCCGGTCATCGACTCCACGAAGTGCACGATGACCAGCGCCACCGTCTCCCTGGTGCGCCGGTAGACGATCGCCGACTGCCGCCTGAACCAGCGGGTGAACAGCAGCAGCAGCGGCAGCGGGATCAGCGCCACCAGCCCGAGATGGAAGTCCAGCACCAGCAGCAGCGCGGCCGTGCCGAACATCGTCAGCACCGCGGTGACCAGGCCGTCGAAGCCGGAGTGCAGCAGCTCGGCGATGGCCTCGATGTCGGAGGTGAGCCGGGAGATGACGCGCCCGGAGGTGTACTTCTCGTGGAAGCTCAGCGACAGCCGCTGGAAGTGGTCGAACACCCGCCTGCGCAGCTCCAGCAGGATGTCCTGGCCGATCCGGCCCGACATCGTGAGGAACACCTGCCGGGTGAGCGCCTGGGTGACCGCCGCCGCGAGGATGACGCCCACCACGGTCAGCAACGTGCCGGGCCCGGTGCCGCGCAGCATCGGCGGGATGCCGGCGTCGATCCCCACCTTCACGAGGTAGGGGATTGCCAGGCCCGCCCCGTTGGAGACGATGATGATCGCGGTGAGCAGGGCGATGGCCTTGCGGTGCGGGGTGAGCAGGTCGCCGAGCAGCCTGCGGGAGCGCACCCGCAGCAGCCCGCTGACCTTGTCCGACAGCTCGTCCTGGTCCTCGGAGGCCACCCCCCGCCACGAGCCGGTCGATGGGGTGGGGGGCGTCGTCGGGGTGGTCAACGCAGGGCTCCTTCCGTGGGATCCAGGTCGGCGTCCTGCGCCAGCAGCGCGCGGTAGGCGGGCACCTCGTTCAGCAGGTCCTGGTGCCGGCCCACATGCGTGATCGCGCCGTCGGCCAGCAGCGCCACCTTGTCGGCCAGCAGCACCGTGGAGGCGCGGTGCGCGACCACGATGCCGGTGGCCTCCCGTAGCACCTCGCGCAGCGCCTTCTCCACCAGGGCCTCGGTCTCCACGTCGAGCGCCGACAGCGTGTCGTCGAGCACCAGGATCTTCGGCTTGCTCAGGACGGCCCGCGCCAGCGCCAGCCGCTGCCGCTGGCCGCCGGACAGCGACAGGCCCTGCTCGCCGATCCGGGTGTCGAGCCCCCAGGGCAGGTCGTACACGAACATGGCCTGGGCGGTGCGGATCGCGCCGGCCAGCTCCTCCTCGGTGGTGTCCTGGCGGCCGAGCGTGAGGTTCTCGCGCACGCTCATGGAGAACAGCGTCGGCTCCTCGAACGCCGTCGCCACCACCGAGCGCAGCTCCGGCAGTGCGAGGTCGCGCACGTCGTGCCCGTCGATCGTGACCCGGCCGGCCGTGGGGTCGATCAGCCGGGGGACCAGGGCGGTCAGCGTCGTCTTGCCGGAGCCGGTGGCGCCCACCACGGCGACCGTCTCGCCCGGCCGGACCTCCAGCCAGACGTCGTGCAGCACCGGCCGGTCGGCGTCGGGGAAGCGGAACCCGACCCCCTCGAAGCGCAGGTGGCCGCGCGGCTGCTCGATCCGGCCGGTGCCGCCGGTGATGGACGGCACCATGTCCATGACCTCCATCACCCGGTCGGCGGAGGTCATCGCCTCCTGCGCCATCGCCAGGATGTAGCCGAGGCTGGCGATCGGCCAGACGAGCTGGAGCACCAGAGTGGTGAACGCGAACAGCGCGCCCAGTGTGAGCTGTCCCTGCCCGACCGCCAGCGCCCCCACCAGCAGCACCAGCGCGAGGGTGAAGTTGGGGATCACCTCCAGGAAGGTGAAGAAGCGGGCGGACAGCCGCACCTTGTCCATGGAGGTGTCGTAGACCTTGACCGCGGCCTCGTCGAAGCTCTCGTACACATGGTGACGGCGGCCGAACGCCTTGATGGTCCGGATGCCGATCGCCGACTCCTCGACGAACGTGCCGAGGTCGCCCTGCTCGTCCTGCACCTGACGGGAGATCTTGATGTAGCGCTTCTCGAACCGCATGGACAGCATCACGATCGGCACCGCCGAGGCCGCCACGAGCAGCCCGAGCGGCCAGTGCTTGCTCAGCAGCAGCGCGGTGACCACGATGAGCTGCAGGACGTTCATGACCAGGAAGAGCATGCCGAAGCCGGTGAACCGGCGGATCGTCGACAGATCGGTGGTGATCCGCGACAGCATCTGCCCGGACTGCCAGTCGCCGTGGAAGCTCATCGGCAGCCGCTGCAGGTGGGCGTAGACATCGTCGCGGATCGCCGTCTCCAGCCCGAGCACGGGCTTGATCTGCGCCCAGCGGCGCAGGAAGATCAGCAGCGCTTCGAGTACGCCCAGCCCGAGGGCGATCGAGCCGAGCAGGAGCAGCGCGCCGCCGTCCCCGTCACGCACGGGGCCGTCGACGACCTGCTCGCCCACCAGGGGCAACGCGATGCTGGCGCCGATGCCGGTCATCGCGGCCAGCCAGATGAGCGTCAGCCTGACCACGTACGGGCGGAGATAGGACCGCAGCCGCCACAATGAGTTGGTTCTGAGCAGGGGACGACGAAGTGAGCGCGTATCAGGAGGCATCCTTGTAAGGCTAATACGGCCGATCAACCGAATTACGGAACCACGAGCGCCGGTGAGCATGTCGTGGCGGGACGGGAACCGACCCCTGACGTTCGCGTGGCAGGGTGTCCCTATGAACGAGTCAGACCTGCGCCACCTGCGCAAATGTGTCCAATTGGCCGCACGAGCCCTCGAATCGGGCGACGAGCCGTTCGGCTCCGTCCTGGTCTCCGGGGACGGCGAGGTGCTGGCCGAGGACCACAACCACGTCGTCGCCACCGGGGACCGGACCAGGCACCCGGAGTTCGAGCTGGCGCGCTGGGCGGCGGCCCACCTGACGGTGGACGAGCGCGCCGCGGCCACCGTCTACACCTCCGGCGAGCACTGCCCCATGTGCGCGGCCGCGCACGGCTGGGTCGGGCTGGGACGGATCGTGTACGCCGCGTCGTCGCGGCAACTTGGGGAGTGGCTGGCGGACATGGGTGTCGAGCCGCCTCCCGTCCGGACACTGGCCGTCCGGGAAGTGGTGCCGGACGCGGTGGTCGAAGGGCCCGCGCCGGAGCTGGCGGAGGAGGTGCGCGAGCTGCACCGCCGCTTCCACGCCGGGTCCTGAACGCAAGACTCCCGCCTTTACAGCAAGTAATAGCAATTATGTGCTGGTATTTATGTATGCCCGGACAAGTCCTCCTCATTTCGACACGTCTCGGCTAATATCATGAATCACTCGTGATTTCCGGGTGGGTGCGGGGTGTTCCAGATTGACATTCCAGGCGGGAGACCCAGAGCGAGAGTGGCCCGCCACTCTCGACGTGGCCGAAATGTACGCGAACAACTGGCGTCCCCACCCCTTCCACCAGTTCCTTCTCAAGGTTCACAGCCGGTGCAATCTGGCCTGTGACTACTGCTACGTCTACACGCTGGCCGATCAGAGCTGGCGGTCACAGCCCATGGTCATGGCGCCCGAGATCGTCTCGGCCGCGGCCAAGCGCATCGCCGAGCACGCCGTGGCCCATGGGATCTCCGCCGTCCGGCTGATCCTGCACGGCGGGGAGCCGCTGCTGGCCGGGCCCGCCTTCCTCCGCGAGACCGTGGCGGCCATCCGCGCCGAAGCCGCTCCCGACGTGCGGGTGGACGCGGCCGTCCAGACCAACGGGGTGCTGCTCGACGAACGGGCGCTGCGGTCCTTCGCCGATCTCGACGTCAAGGTGGGCGTCAGCCTGGACGGGAACGCTCGCGGTAACGACCGTAACCGGCGGTTCGCGGACGGCCGGAGCAGTTTCGCCCCGGTCGCCGACGCCCTCGCCCGGCTGATGAGCCCGGACTATCGGCATTTGTACAGCGGCCTGTTGTGCACGATAGATCTGGCCAATGACCCGCTCGAGACTTATGAGTCCCTCGCGCAATTCCAGCCGCCGATGATTGATTTCCTCCTCCCGCACGGCACCTGGGAATCGCCGCCGCCGGGCCGCACGGCCGACCCCGGGCGGACCCCGTACGGCGATTGGCTGGTCACCGTCTTCGACCGCTGGTACGGCTCCGCCGAGGAGCCGGAGGTCCGGCTCTTCCAGGAGATCATCAACCTGCTGCTCGGCGGCGCGTCGGCCAGCGAGGCGGTCGGCCTGACCCCGTCCAGCCTGGTCGTGATCGAGACCGACGGCACGATCGAGCAGACCGACTCGCTGAAGGTGGTCCGCCACGGCGCCGCCGCCACCGGCCTGAACATCGTCGACCACCCCTTCGACGCGGCGCTGCGCGATCCCGGCATGGTGGCCAGGCAACTCGGCTGGCAGGCGCTGAGCGACACCTGCACCTCCTGCCGCTTCGCCCGGGTCTGCGGCGCCGGGCTCTATCCGCACCGTTACCGGCCGGGCACCGGCTTCCGCAATCCGTCGGTCTACTGCCACGACCTGTACAAGCTGATCGACCACATCCGCTCCCGTCTCGTCGCCGACCTCCGGCGGTCGTCGCGCTGAAAGGAACTCCATGGACCCACGGCCGCACCGGTTACCAGATGACGTGCTCGCTCGGTTGGCGGCCGGAGGCGGCGGGGCCGAGGCCGCGCGCCACCTCGTGGCGGCCGAACGCAGCAAGTACCGGCTGCTCGTGCTCGGGGTGGCGCGGCTGGCGAGCGATGACGGCCTGCCCCACGCCAAGGCGGTCGACCACGCGTACGACGTGCTGGCGGGCATCGAGAAGGCCCGGCCCGAGGTGGTGCGTGACGTGCTGGGGCATCCGGCGGTGGGCGGCTGGGCGGGACACACGCTGCAAGCCCTGGGCGGCGGCGAGGCCGATCCGCAGGCTCCGGCGCAGCTGGGCGCCATCGCGGCCGCCGCGGCCGTCAGGGCGGGCGTCGCCTGCTGGACCGAGGCGCCGGTGACCGGAGGCACGGTCATGCTTCCGTCCCTGGGCCGGATCGTGCTCGCCGACCGGGCGACCGGCCCGGAGCTGGTGGACCTGCGCGTGCATGCCGATGGGACGGTGGAGGCCGGAGGGAGGCGCATCCGCGTGCCGGACGGCGAGCAGCCCGGCTGGCAGCCGCTGCGCCGGGTGCGTTCCGGGGACGGCGCGTTCGCCCCTCTGGTGGACGACCTGGACCCCTACCGGTGGACCAGTGAGACCGCGATCGAGGGGCGCCTGCCTGAGACCGAGCTGCGGGGCTGGCAGGCGGGCCTGGAGTCGGCCTGGCGGATGCTGACGGACCGGCACTGGACGATCGCCCGGGAGACCGGCGCGATCATCTCCGTGCTGACGCCGATCCAGGGCCCGCCCCAGGGCATGAACAGCGCTTCGGCGAGCGGCAGGTTCGGCGCGATCGCCATGTCCACGCCGCCCGACGGCCGGTGGCTGGCCTCCACGTTCGCGCACGAGGTCCAGCACGCCAAGCTCGGCGCCGTCCTCGACGTCGTGGAGTTCCTGGAGCCGGACGAGAGCCGGCACTACGCGCCCTGGCGCGACGATCCGCGACCGCTGTCGGGTCTGATCCAGGGCGCGTACGCGTACCTGGGGGTGTCCGGATTCTGGCGGCGTCAGCGTGCGTTCGAGACCGACCTCCGCCCGCACATCGAGTTCGCCCGCTGGCGGGAGTGCGCGTTCGGCGTCACCGGGACGTTGCTGGACAGCGGCCGGCTCACGCCGCCGGGCACGCGGTTCGTCACCGCCATGCGGCGCACCCTGTCGGCCTGGCTGGCGGAGCCGGTGCCGCGGGCCGCCAGGGACGCCGCCGGGCAGGAGGAGGCCGCGCACCGGGCGGCCTGGGTCACCCGCAACGGCGGGACGTCATAGCGTCACCGGATCGAAGTCCCAGTCGAAGCGGTTCCTCGCGGCGGCGTGGATCCGCTCCGGATGATCCGCCGGGAGCTGCTTGGCGTACTGCAGCATGGTGGTCTCGTACAGCGTGTCCGCGGCCTCGGTGAGGCCGCACGCGCCCAGATCGAGGGAGAGGTTGACGGCCGCCGACAGGGACAGCGGGTGCGTCTCGCCGAAGAACTGCCGCACATGGTCCAGGGTCTCCTCGCTCATCCGGCGCGCGGCGGCCGTGTCGCCGAGCGCGGCCAGGTCGCTCGCGAGGTTGATGGCACTGTCGAAGGTGTACTCATGGTCGCGGCCGACCGTGGCGACCAGGCCGTCGTACGCCTGCTGATCCAGCTCCCTGGCCCGCTGGACGTCGCCCCGCAGGCGGTAGAGCAGCGCCTGGTTGATCAGGCAGCCGTGGACGAACGGGTGACGGTCGCCGAAGACCTCCTGGTAACGCGGCAGCGCGTTGGTGGCCAGCGACATCGCCTCGTCCAGGCGCCCGACCTGCCGCAGGGTGTTGCTCAGCGCGACCATCGCGGCCATCGTCTCCGGATAGTGCGGGCCGAAGAGCTTGGACAGCCGGGCGTAGGTCTCCTCGATGAGCTGCAGAGCGCCGTCGATGTCGCCCGTCCGGCGGCGGGCGATGGACAGGTCCTTGGCCGTCATCAGGGTGAGGGGATGCTCCACCTGCAACTCCCGGCAGCCGTAGGCGTAGGCCTCTTCGCCGAAGTCGCAGGCCTGCGCGTGATGACCGCACAGTCTCACGATCCGGGCCAGCCCGTTCCAGGACATCTGCACGTCCCACTTGCTGACCCCCGCCTTCGCGCCGCTCTGCTCCAGGTAGGCGAGTTTCTGCAGCTCCCGCGCGGAGTCGTACTCACTGAGCAGGGCGTGGTCCAGCGCGAGGTTGTTGATCACGCGCATGGTCGCGGGGTCGGTGTGCCCGAACACGCGCTCATGGGCCGCCAGGGAGCTGGTGTCCTGGTTGAAGGCCTCGCGGAACCTGCCCTGCGACCGCAGGTTGGCCGCGTAGGTGAGGGCGACGCGCAGGGTCTCGTGGTGGTCCGGGCCGAACTTGGCCTGCATGAGGTCCAGCGTCGCCTCGTTGAGCTCGTACGACTCCTTGTATCCGCCCATCTGCCAGAGCACGTTGCCCAGGTGCCTGCGCATCTGCAGGACGTTGTGACTGTCCGGGCCGGAGGTCGACGTCCAGTTGTCGAGGAACTCCAGGGCGAAGGCTCTGGCCGAGGTGTAACTGGCCACGCGATACAGGTAGCGGACGATGTTGATGCCGAACTCCTGCACCTCCTCGTCACGGCACTCCACCAGGCCCGACGGGCGCACATGGGGGACCAGCGCCTCGAAGTCCTGCCATTGGCCGGTGTCCTCGGGGTCGGTGGGCGCGGCGCTCGACAGGAGCTGGTGCACCTCGTGCCTGATGTCCTTGCGCGCCTGGTCGCTGAGCGAGTCGCGCAGCAGCGCCTGGACCAGCCGGTGCACCTGGACGGTTCCGGCGTCCTGCTCCACCTTCACCAGGGCGAACCGGCTGAGCTCGGCGATCGCCTGGGTGAGCATGAGGGGGTCGGCCAGCAGCGGCCCCATGCGCTGGGCCTCGCTCTTGTTGCCCCGGCGGAAGACGTCGCGGGGGATGGGGTCCGGCCCGAAGAAGGCGAGACAGCGCAGCACCTCGGCGGCCTGGGGCAGGCGGTTCTCGATCTCGAGCACCGAGAGCTGCCAGGCCGCGGTCATGGAGTGGGGGTATTCCGTGGACTTGCCCATGCCCAGCAGCGCCCGTGTCTGTTTGGACAGCTGCTCGACGTAGTCCTCGGTCGACATGCCGGTCATGACCTGAAGGGCCGCCGCCTGCTCGAGCGCCAGGGGCAGATCCCCCAGCTCGTGCGCGAGGTGCTCGGCCTCCTTCTCGTCGACGTTGCGCTGCAGTCGCTTGCGCAGGAAGGCCACGCTCTCCGTGGTGGAGAAGACGTCGACCGGCACGGTCTCCGCCACACCGCTCCAGCGGCTGTTCCTGGAGGTGATCAGGATGTGGCCGGGGCCGCCCTCGGGAAGGAAGTCCCTGATCTGCTCCGGCTCGTCCGCGTTGTCGAAGATCAGAAGCCACTTGTCGTACGGGTCTCCCCGCTGCAACGCCTCCCGGACCGAGGCGGCCGCCTCCTCGATGCCGATGCTGCCCGCCGGGCGGAGCTTGAGCTCGTCGGTGAGCGCCGCGAGGGTGCTCGGGACGAGCATCGGCTGGTCGGAGGGCACCCACCAGACGAGGTCGTAGAAGCCGCGGTACTGCCAGGCGTACTCGATCGCGAGCTGGGTCTTGCCCACACCGCCGAGTCCCTGCAGCGCCTGGGGGAGGGGCACGACGGCGGCCGTGGCGGTGGTCAGCATGCTGTCGCGTAACTGCGACAGCAGCTCCTCGCGTCCGGTGAAATGCTTGTTGCGGCCCGGGACCTTCCCCCAGATCGCGGGCATCCGTGCCGATGCCTGTGTGCCGACCTGCTCCTCCACGTCGCCTCCACCTCCAGCCCACCTGAATTCGATCCTACGATTGATTCTGGCGAAGTGTAGATAGAAAATGACATAAGAGAAGGCGCGTGACCATGCACAGATAAATAGAGCCGCGTTATGGATGACCGTAAACAGGTTATAGGGAGAGCGCATGGGAGACGAGAACGCGACCGGGCTCATCGATGTCAGCGAAATTGATCTGGAGAGCCTGAAGCGGCTCCAGATCCCCGCACTCACCAGGGCGTTGCAGAGGTGCGCGGAAGAGGGAGGTGGCACGGTCGCGGGCTTCCAGTCGGCTCTCTGACCTTGCCCGCAGCCCTGCTGGAGGCGTGGGAGTGGGATGGGCGACCGGCGTCCCATTCGCACGCTCCCGGTATCGGCCGGATGCGCGATCGGCATTGAGCGAGTACGGTTGAGGGGCGCCGATGATTCTGCAGGGTGAATGCAAGGTCCTCATCTGACGCTGGGCCGATGAGTGAGTTCTCGATGATTATTCCTGGGTAGCGGGATGTGGCGATGACTTCCAGCGGCGGCGACCCGAAGCCATACGTGGGCCTGCGCCCATTTCACCGGGACGATCGAGCGGCATTCTTCGGGCGGGAGCGGGAGGCCGCCGAGTTGGTCCGGCGCTGGCGCGACAACCGGCTGACCATCCTGCACGGCCCGCCGGGCGCCGGAAAGTCCTCGCTGCTGGCGGCGGGGGCGCTGCCGCGCCTGGACGGCTCGCCGGTGCTGCCGGTGGGCAGCGCTCTGCGGCCGCAGTCCGTGCCCGCCGGGCTGATCCCTCGCGACGGCGACGCGCGTGTCTTCGCCCTGCTGGCGTCGTGGTCACCGCATGAGATCCCGACGGAGTTCTCCGGCCTCACGATCCCGGCCTACCTCGGGCGCTACCGCCGGAGCCCTGACGGCCGGCCTGTCATGGCCGCGATCGACCAGGTCGAGGAAGGGCTCGTCCCTGGACCGGCGGAGGACGGGCACCTGCTCGACCAACTGGCCGACGCCCTCGACGGCGATCTCCCGTTCCGCCTGCTCCTGGTGGTCTCCGACGAGCATCTCGCGGCGCTCCTGGATCATGTCCGGCTGCGCGAGCACGTCACGGAGAACACCCTCTACGCTCTGGGACCGCTGGACGTGCCCTCGGCCCTGCAGGCGTGCCGCGGACCGCTCGACGGATACGGGCGGGAGTTCGCCCCCGGCGCGGCGGAGGCACTGGTCGACGACCTCAGGAGCGGCTCCTCGCCACCGGCGGTGGAGCCGGTCCACCTCCAGGCGGTGTGCACCGCCCTCTGGGCGCGGGTGCGGGGGCAGGCTTCGCCGATCACCACCGCCGACCTGGTGGACACCGACCAGGTGCTCGCCGACTTCTGTCACGCCCAGATCGTGGAGGTGGCCCACGACCATCTGCACGGTGACGTGGACAAGCTCGTCGCGCTGTTACGGCAGCTCGTCGCCTCGGACGGACCGGTGGGCGGGCTGACGGCGCCCGTGGTGCGAGCGCTGGCCGAGCGCCATGTCCTCCGGCTGGGCCCGGAGCGCCGTCCCGCGATGCCCGGCAGGCTGGTGCGGCCCTTCCTGCGAGGCAAGTTCAGGAAGAGGGAGGAGGAGCAGCCCCCGGCGGCCGACCAACTGCGCGCTGCCCGGCGGGCGTTACATCATGGCCTGGTCGAGCTCGCCGCCAGGAACGTGGACGAGGCCATGCGACACTCCGCCGACGACGCGAGGTTACGTGCCCGCATCGAGTCCTTCCTCGGCGATATGGCGTATCTCAGAGACGACCTGGACGAGGCACTGGTTCATTACCGCAGATCTGCTCAGCTGTTCGACACGTTCAACGGCGCGGGGCGGTCCGTCGCCACCCTTCTCACCGCCATCGGCCGCATTCTCATCAGCCAGGGACGGTTCGACGCCGCGATCGGCGAACTGAATGGCGCAGTAAGGCGTAGTCCGGATAAACCGGTCATTCAGACGGAGTTGGCGTGGGCCCTGTGGTATCGCGGCATGGACAGCGGAGCCGTCGACGTTCTCGACAGCGCCCTGGCGCGTAAGGGGGATTCCCTGCAAGCCCTGCGGGCCCGGGGCGAGATCCTCTCCGACCTCCGACGGCCGCGGCCCGCGCTGCTCGACCTGGATCGGGTACGGCCGCACGAACGGCCCGCCACCAAGGCCGCCTACGCGTTCGCCCTGGCGTTGAGCGGCGACGTCTCCCAGGCGGTGCGCGTCATTCCGCCGCTGGACCGGGAGAGTGACGGCCCCACACTGCTGCGCGCCGCCCGCGTGATGGAGGTCGCGGGCAACTTGGCGGAGGCCGTGCGGCTGGCTCGCCGCGCGCGGCAGAGCGCGGGCCGGCGGCCCCTTCCGCCGCACCTCGCCGCCGAAGCGGACCGGCTCATCCGCAGCTGACGCGGCCCGACATCCGGATCTGCGCTCTGTTTGGGTGGCACAGATGGCCCGTTTACTTACGCGCGGCGTTTCCTCGCTCCGCGATGCTCTAGTCTGCGACAGTGCTCGGGCCTTCATCCGTGCGCCGAACCGAAATGAAAGCCGCCAAGGTCCGAATCTCGGAAGCTGTGGTGGCAGGCGTGCGCCAGATTAAGCAGTTCAATGCTCTTTTGGTCATTCATCGGCCCTTTCGGTGGGCTTGGATGGGGTCGTCCTTTTCTATGCTCAGCACGCGTACGCTCGGCGTGACGTATCCGCTGCTGGCCTTCACCATCACCGACTCATCGGCCTGGATCGGCTGGGTGATGTTCGCCTCGACGGTCCCCGGCCTGCTCTGCTACATCCCGGCCGGGGCTCTCATCGATCGGCTCGGGCCGCGCAGGGTGCTCGTGTGGAGCGAGACGGGACGCGCCCTGCTGGTCGCCGGGCTCTGCGCGGTCATGTTCTCCGGCTCGTTGCAGATCAGCCACCTGATGGCCCTGGCGCTGGCCGAAGGCGTGCTGTCCGTGCTCACCTCGGTCGCCGAGACCGCGCTGATCCCGAGAACCGTCGACCCGGACGACGTCGGGCTCGCGCTGTCCATGCACGAGACGACCCTGCACGGGGTCGTGCTCGCCGGACGTCCGCTCGGTGGTCTGCTGTACGGCATCGGGCCGATCGTTCCGTTCGCCGTCAACGCGGGAACGTTCCTGTTCGCGGCCCTGGCGCTCCGCCGGCTGCCCGCGGAGTGGAGTGCGGAGGCGGCGTCACGGGAGAAGTTGCTCAGCCAGATCCGGTCCGGCCTCAGCGAGTTGTGGCATCACCGGTTCCTGCGCTGGGCGACGATCATCACCGCGCTCACCAACCTGATGGTGCAGTGCCTGATCGTGGTGTTCCTTTCGGTGGCGACGGCCGAGTCGCTGCATCCGGTGCTCGTGGGCATGGTCCTCGCCGCCGCGGGCGTCGGCGGCGTCATCGGCGCGTTCATCTCACCGATCCGCGAGCAGATCCTGCTGAGGATCGAGCGGAGGACCTCCCGCCGGGAGTGGGCCACCCGGCTGACCCGGCGGATGGGGCTGTCGCGGCGCCACCGATCCATGATGCTGGCGCACGTCTGCGCGTGCGCCGCGGCGCTCGGGCTCACCCTCGTGTTCGGGCAGACGTCGCCGGCCTTCGCCGCGGCCCTGCTCGTCATCGGGCTGGCCGGGGGACTGAGCAACGTCACCGTGCGGACCGTGCTCAGCCGGGTGCCCGCGGAGAAGAACGCGCGGGTGGTGAGCGCCTCCCGCCTCGGCACCTACAGCGCCGTCGCGCTCGGCCCGCTGCTGGCTACCCTGCTGTTCACGGGTGTCGAGCCGTACATCTCCCTGTTCGTCCTGTTCGTGCTCATGCTGCTGCTGGCGGTGGTCACCTCGCTGCGCGGCATCGCGTCGTCCGCTCCGGCCGCCTCGCCGGGGCCCCCGTCCATCGAAGGGCTCTGATCCGTCGATAACCGGTTGATCGTAGGGCGTGCGGTCTGTGCCACTGTGAGATGAAATCAAGGTATGGCGGGTGGACGGTTCGCGCGATGGTGCTCGCGGGTCGCGACAGTGGTGCTCATCGCGTTCGTCTGCTTACCGGCCGGCACAGTGGCCGGCACAGTGGCCGGGACTGCGGCCCGGCCGCAGTTCCTGGAGCAGGACCGGCTGTCCATCCCGCTGGAGCGGCTGAGGACGGGCAGCCGGTGGCAGATCACGGTCGCCAACCCCGGTGCCGCCGTCGACGCGGAGGTACGGCTCACCGGGGGGATCGCCGACGCGCTGGCCATCGAGGGCGGCGGCCGGGTCCGCCTGGGGCCTGGAGGCGCGGCCACGGTCGTCATGGTCCCCGGCAAGCGTCCGCGTGCGGGTAACGGGCAGCTCGTGCTGATCTCGGCCGCGGGGATCGACCGGCGGCAGGTGAGTGTCACGGTGACGCCGTTCCTGGAGCGCTACCGGCTCGCGTTGATCGCCGCCGCCTTGCTGGTGGTTGCGGTCGCGGTGCTCCTGTGGTGGCGGCGCCCGGCGCACGGCAAGGAAGAGCCCCCGTCGGCACGGCCGACCGGCGAATCGCCGGGCTACACGCACAGCGACGAGCCCGCGGCCACGGATCGGCTCAACAGGAAGGTGTACGCCGAGTATCTGGCGGAGCTGGCCCGGACCGAGACCCCGCCGCTGGTCATCGGCATCCTCGGGGAGTGGGGGACGGGCAAGACCTCGATGCTCATGCAGGTGCGCGACATCGTGGCGACCGATCCGCAGTGCGCGCAGGTGTGGTTCGACCCGTGGCGGCACCAATATGACGACAATCCGGTCCTGTCGCTGCTGCACACCATCGTCACCGAACTCGGCCTGGAGAAGAGGCAGCACGTCAGGCGGACCCTGAGGACGATCTCCGAGGTCCTCGGCTCCCTGGTCCTGTCGGCGTCGATCAAGCTCAACGTCGCGGACGTCCGCAGATCCTTCGTCGAGTACGACGCCGAGAACTTCCGGATCCGCTCCGAGCGCACACGCCTCGACGAGCACCTGGGCAGGCTCATCAGGCTTGCCCTGGCGACCCTGAACAAGAGCCGCCTGGTCGTCTTCGTCGACGACCTGGACCGCTGCCACGCCGACCAGATCACCGCGCTGCTGGACGCGCTGAAGCTGCACTTCAACCGGGCCGACTGCGTCTTCGTGCTCGCGGTGGACAAGGAGCCGCTGCTCGCGGCCGTGCGGGAGAAGTACCAGGATCCGCGCGGCGACTACCTGGACAAGATCGTGCAGTTGCCGTTCGACATGCCGAGATTGTCCGACGAGGACTTCGACCAGTATCTGGACGACCTGCTGGACGATGGGCTCAAGGACGCCATCCCCTCGCTGCGGAGCGGGCTGCGGTCCAACCCGCGCGCCATCAAACGCTTCGTCAACGTGCTCACCCTGCAGGACCGCGTCGCCAGGGCCCGCGGCCTGGATCCCTATGACGTGACCGTGCTCGCGGCCGTCCTGCTGATCCGGGACGGGGACAGCACCTTCTACGCCAGGCTCGCCGAGGATCCCACGCTGCTGAAGCGCATCGCCGAGGACATCGAGACCGCCGGCGAGGACGAGCTGCCCGCCTGGAGCCCGCTGCCGCTGAAGATCGTGGAGGCGATCAGGGAGAGCGTGCCGGAGGATGTCAGACCGTACATCGACCTGGTGAAGGCCTCCCCGGTGCCGACGCCGGGCGACCTGACCCTGCCGCTCGCCGAGTCCGCGAGCGCGGCGGTCCCGGACGCGGCCCCCGGCCTGGGACGCCCGAGCCGGCGCGCGCTCGGCACCGCGCGCGACGTTCTCGCCGAGGGCGTGCTCGCGCGGGCCGACAGGGTGAGCGGCGATGAGGGCGAGCTGCTGCCGCCGGTCATCCGGTTCGCGGAGGACGAGGTCGCGCGCCCGGCCGAGCTGGACGAGATCCTGGCCCGTGGCGCCGGCAGACTCATGATCATCGGGCCGCCGGGGGCGGGGAAGACGGTCCTCGCCGCCCGGCTGGCCCGGCGCATGCTCACGGCTCCCACCCGCGGCCAGATCCCGGTGCTGCTGTCGTTCCGCGCGATCGAGGGCGATTTCGTCACCGTCGAACGGTCACTGACGCATGCCCTGGTGGACGAGTACCAGATCTCCATGCCCGACGCGTTCGCCATGGTCGACCGCGGCCTGCTGACCCTGGTGCTCGACGGGCTGGACGAGCTCGACGCGGCGGCGGGCCGCACCACGCTCGTGCAATCGGTCGTGCGCTGGGCGGGGACGACGGGAGCGGGGATCATCATGACCGATCGCAGCCGTCCGGCCCGCGAGTTCCCGGCGGCCCGGCTGGGCTTCCACCTGCTCGAACTGCTGGGGGTGCCCGAGGAGGACGCCCGCCACCGCCTGGAGGCGCTCCTGATCTCCCGCCAGGCGGTGCCGAGGCGCCTGCTGAGCCTGTCGCCCGAGCTGCTGGGCTCACCCCAGATGCTCTCGACCCTCACCACGCGGACCGGGTGGATCGACGACCTGCCGGAGCACCCCGTGGAGTTCCTGCCCTGGTACGCCGCGCGGGCGGTGGGCAGGTCGACGGCGGAGGACACGGCCGCCGTCGCGTCGGCGCTGGGCGAGGTCGCCCGCCTGCTCGCAGCCGAGTCGCGCGACACCTTCAGCAGCGATGACGCCAAGGTCAGGGCCATGTTCCGGGGCTCGGGGATCCGCGGCGTCCAGGTGCCCAGCGTGCTGCACGCCATGGTCGACGCGGGGCTGCTCCGCGAGAGCGCCCCGGAGACCTACCACTTCGTCCACCCGCTGCTCCGCGACCTCATCGCGGGCTGGTGACGCGGCGGGCCTCCGCCTGCCCGCTCGCCCGTCCATAGAATGAGCTATGAGCTCCGAGCCCCTGTCCAGGGCGCGCATCGTCGCCGCGGCCATCGACCTCGTCGAGCGCGAGGGCGCCGACGCGGTCTCCATGCGGCGCATCGCGGCGGAGCTGGGCGTGGGCGTGATGTCCCTCTACAACCATGTGCCCAACAAGGACGCGCTGCTGAACGGCGTGGCCGAGGCGGTGCTGAGCGAGATCGAGTTCACCGACGACCCCGACGCGCACTGGACCGACCGGGTGCGGGCGCAGGCTCGGGCGTTCCGGCAGATCGCGCACGGTCACCCGCGCTCCACCATGCTCGTCGTCAGCCGGCAACTGCACTCCAACGCCGGGCTGCTGCCCGTCGAGCGGGCCCTGGCGACGCTGCGCGGCGCCGGGTTCGACGGGATCGACGCCGTGCGGGTGCTGCGGCTGTTCATCGCGTTCATCGTGGGATCGCTGCTGCGCGAGGTCGGGATGACGCCCACGTTCGCCCCCGTGCGGGCCTCGGCGGACGATGCCGAGGAGGTGGATCCGGTGCTGTTCCCGGAGGTGAGCGCGCTGTCGTCGCTGCTCCACGACTGTGATCACGAGGCCGAGTTCGACTTCGGGGTCGAGCTGCTCATCCAGGCGATCGCCGTGCATCCGGCGCGGCGGGAGGGCATCCGGTGAGCCGCGGATGCCCTGCCGGCCGTCTCACGTCTCAGTACCAGTTGTGTGACTTGAAGTGCCCCCAGGCGCCGCAAGGCCTGCCGTACCTCCCCTTGATGTAGGCCAGACCCCATCGGATCTGGGTCTCGGGGTTGTGCCGCCAGTCCGGGCCGGCCCCCCGCATCTTGCCTCCTGGAAGCGCCTGCGGGATGCCGTAGGCGCCTGACGAACTGTTGTAGGCGCGATGGTTCCAGCCGCTCTCCCTCGTCCACAGGGCGTCCAGGCACCGGAACTCGCGCAGCGGCCACGCCCGCTGCACCACCTGATCCAGTGCGAAGCCCTTGCTGCTGTTCCGCGGCCGGTGGGCGAAGACGCGCGGCCGGGCGGTGGTCCGCCAGGTGCCGGTCCGCACCACCGGGGTGTTCCAGGTGCGGGTCCGGGGCCCGGACTCGGCCGTGTGGGCCTGGGGCCCGGATTCGGCCGTGTGCGTCCAGGGCTCGGATTCGGCCCATGCGGCCGGTGCTGTCGGTGCGACCCCGCCCATGGCGGTGAACGCGGTGACGGTGACGAATGTCCTGCGTAGTGTGCGCTTGCTGTTCAACTCGATCCTCGCGGTCGGGTCGTGTGCGGGCGGGCGCTCTCGCTTCCCCGGCGCCCTGTCGCTCCCGTCCGTGGCTCGGACGGTCAGAGCCCGCGCGGCCCTCCGGGATCGGTTTCCGTCCGGCGAACCGGACGGCCCGGAGGGCTCCACGACATGTCCTCTAGCCGGTTTCTAGTACGCGTCGTCACTGAGCGTGATGACCCGGGACACGCGAAGGACAGGTGTTTGTCGCACTGTTATCGACAAAGGGCGCTCTCGTTGGGCCCCGATGGCCGGGCCCGGCGCCCCGATGGTGCGGCCTTGCCGCGAAACGTGCGCAAGCCTGGGGTTTGGATCAGTACCAGTGGTGGGATTGGAAGTGGCCCCAGGCGCGACACGGCGAGCCGTAGCGCTGCTTGATGTAGCTCAGTCCCCACGCGATCTGCGTGCGGGGGTTGGTGCGCCAGTCGCGGCCCTTGGCGGCCATCTTGTGGCCGGGGAGCGCCTGTGGGATGCCGTAGGCGCCGGAGGAGCCGTTGGCCGCTCTGTGGTTCCAGCCGCTCTCCCGGGCCCAGAGCTTGGCCAGGCAGCTGAACTGGGACGCGGCCCAGCCTCGCTTGCCGACCATGGACCTGGCGATGGCCTTGTTCCGGTCGGCTCTCTCGGCGGCCTTGGCGGCCGTCGAGATCGTGCTCGCGGCACCGGTCTGGGAGCTCTGCGCCTGTGCGGCCGTGGCGCCGCCCGCCGTCATGAGCGTGGCGCTCAGGAGGAGGACGTGGGTACGGCGGAGCATGGGCATGCGGGTTCCCTTTCGAAGGAATCGGGGACCGCGCCACACTGCACGACTTGCCGCATTTATCGCGAATTGACCATGAAAGAGTAGATAACAGGTAAAGATCGCTACTTATGGTTGTTCTGGGGGTTTATGGGAGATTTGTGGACTCTGTCACAGCACCTGCCGGACCTCGTAAGGTCGGACCATGAGCGTTCGAGAGATTCCGGTCCGCACTCTGGCGGACGTCCCCACCACCCTTGCCGAGCTCGCCGGCGACAGCGCCGTGCTCGTCGTGAACGTCGCCTCCCGCTGCGGGATGACGCCGCAGTACGGTGGTCTCGTCAAACTCCAGCAGGAGTACGGCCCGCGCGGGTTCACCGTGGTCGGCATGCCGTGCAACCAGTTCGCCGGCCAGGAGCCGGGCACGGCGGAGGAGATCCAGACCTTCTGCTCGACCACCTACGGCGTCGACTTCCCGCTGCTGGAGAAGGGCGAGGTGAACGGCCCCGGCCGGCACCCGCTCTACGAGCACCTGGTCGAGGCCGCCGACCCCGACGGCGTGGCCGGTGACGTGCAGTGGAACTTCGAGAAGTTCCTCGTCGACCGCGACGGCGCCGTGGTGGCCCGCTTCCGCCCCGGCACCACGCCCGGCGACCCGATCGTCGTCTCGGCCATCGAGAAGGTCCTCTGAGGCCGTACACCTGAGCCGGGATCAGCGGCGCGGGCCGCAACTGCCGCGGACGATGAGCTCCGTGGGCAGCACGACGGTGCGCGGCCGCCTGCTCCCGGCGCGCAGGACCAGCTCGGCCGCGCGGTAGCCGATGTCGCGGCCGGGCTGGGCGATCACCGTCAGCGGCGGTGAGCACAGCTCGGCCCACGGCACGTCGTCGTACATCACCAGCGACACGTCCTGGGGCACCCGCAGGTCCAGCTCCCTGGCGGCCAGCACGGCCGCCTCGCCGAGCACGTTGCCGCCCGCGAGCACCGCCGACAGGTCGGGGCGGCTCTGGAACAGGCCTGAGGCGGCGGCGTAGGCGGAGTCGCGGCTCCCGGTGGCGAACACGATCAGCTCGTCGTCCACGGGCTCGCCCACGGCCTCACGGAAGGCCGCCACCCGCCGTTCGTGGCCGGGGCCGGCGAGGAAGGCGATACGCCGGTGGCCCAGCCCCGACAGGTAGCGGACCGCCGTACGGATCCCGGCCCTGTCGTCCGCCAGGACGGCGGGCGCGTCGAGCGCGCGGGCGGGCGGGGGAGCGGCGGCGGCCAGGCCGTCGAGGAGCATCAGGTCGCCGAAGCCGGTGGCGGCGGCGGGGTCCTGCGGGCCGGAGGGCAGCCGGTCGGCGAAGACCACCGTCATGCCCGCCCTGATCGCCGGACGCCAGACGTCGGCGTCGCCCGACGGCACCGCGATCACCCGGTCCACGCTCTGCTCCAGCAGCATCCCGATCAGCTCGGACTCCTGCTCGGGGTCGTCGCCCGTGGAGCCGACCACCACCGGCTCGCCCGCCGAGCGCGCACAGGCGAGCACCCCCTCGGTGAGCCGGCCGAAGAAGGTGTCGGTGAGATCGGGCACGAGCAGCCCCATGCCGCCGGTGCGGCGCTGGCGCAGGTTGCGGCCGAGCGCGCTGGGCCGGTAGTCCAGCTGGGCGGCGACCGCCAGCACCCGCTCCCTGGTGCTCGGGCTGGCCGAGCCGCCCGACAGGACGCGGGAGACCGTGGCGACCCCCACGCCCGCCGCCTCCGCCACGTCCTTGATCGTCGCCCGCTTCTCCATGGAAACGATTCCATCATGGTTTCCATCGATGCGGAAGACGGGCACGCCCGCTTCGGCTGCTCACACGGTAACCCTTGACAGGGATGCCCGCTTTCCGGTGAGATGCTTGAAAACGTATCCACACGAGTGGAAACTCCGCACCACATCGGGGCCCCGCCCTTGAGCGCGAAGGACTGTCATGGCATCCATCGTTCTGTCCAACGTCGACAAGATCTACGCCGGTGGCGTGAAGGCGGTGAACGGCCTCAACCTTGAGATCAAGGACGGCGAGTTCATGGTCCTCGTCGGCCCCTCCGGTTGCGGTAAGTCGACCGCGCTGCGGATGATCGCCGGTCTGGAGGACATCAGCGGCGGCGAGATCTCCATCGGCGACAAGGTGGTCAACCACCTGCCGCCGAAGGACCGCGACATCGCGATGGTCTTCCAGAACTACGCGCTCTACCCGCACATGACGGTCGAGGAGAACCTCGCCTTCGGCCTCAAGCTCCGCAAGATGCCCAAGGCGGAGATCCAGCAGCGCGTCGGCGAAGCCGCCAAGATGCTCGGCCTGGACCCCTACCTCAAGCGCAAGCCGGCCGCCCTGTCCGGTGGTCAGCGCCAGCGTGTCGCCATGGGCCGCGCCATCGTCCGTGAGCCGCAGGCCTTCCTCATGGACGAGCCGCTGTCCAACCTGGACGCCAAGCTCCGCGTCTCCATGCGCGCCTCGCTCAACACGCTGCACGAGCGCCTCGGCGTCACGACCGTCTACGTCACCCACGACCAGGTCGAGGCCATGACCCTCGGCGACCGCGTCTGCGTGCTCCGCGACGGTCTCCTCCAGCAGGTCGACACCCCGCAGAACCTGTTCGACGCGCCGGTCAACCTGTTCGTCGCGGGCTTCATGGGCTCGCCGTCGATGAACTTCGTCACCGCTGAGCTGGTCCGCGACGGCTCCACCACCTACGTGTCCTTCGCCGACATCAAGCTGCCGATCCCGGACTCCACCTTCTCCGACAAGCCCGGCCTCGACCAGTACGTCGGCAAGAAGATCATCCTCGGCATCCGCCCGTCGGACTTCGAGGACGCCACCTCCGCCGGCAGCCACGCCGACGGCTGGAGCACGCTGTCGGTCAAGGCCGAGGTCACCGAGGAGCTGGGCTCCGAGATCAACGTGCTGTTCCTGATCGACGCCCCGCCCGTCGAGCACAAGGACACCGTCGCCGCCGCCGACACCGGCGACGAGGACGAGTCGGCGCTGCCGCTCGTCGGCGACAAGTCCCTGTGGACCGCCCGCGTCAACGCCCGCAGCCACGCGCGCTCCGGCCAGGCCATCGACCTGGTCCTGGACACGCACAACCTGCACTTCTTCGACACGGACTCCGGCCTGTCCATCGGCCACCCGGCGAACGTCGGCCGCTGACCGACTCTCCAGTGCCCGGTCGCGAGCATGCGCTCGCGACCGTCATGGGCCCTCACCGCGACCCCCTCCCGCGGCGAGGGCCCGCCTCATTTCCCCAGCTTCCGGTACGCCTCAGCGGCCGATCCGGGCGGAGAGCCGGCTCACCAGACGGCGTGGCAAGAGCTGTCCGGCCGAAACGACGATCTTGTAGCGCAGGGACGGCACCGAGACCCACTTGCCCAGGCTCAGGTCCCGCAGGGCCTCGCCCACCACCCGGTCCGCGCTGAGCCACAGGAAGCCGGGCGTGCCCGACATGTCCATCGAAGCTCGCTGGTGGAACTCGGTACGCACGTAACCCGGGCAGAGCGCCATCACCCTGACATGGTCGGCGCGTGCCCCGGCGGCCGCGGACTCGCTGAAGTTGATCACCCAGGCCTTCGACGCGCCGTAGGAACTGCTGGCGAAGAACCCCGCCACCGACGCCACGTTGATCACCGCGCCCCTGCCCCGCGCCTTCATCCCGGGCAGCGCGGCCAGGGTGAGCCGCAGCACCGCCTCGCAGTGCACCTTGAGCATGCGCAGCTCGTCCTCGACCGCATTGTCCGGGAACCTGCCCCGCAGCGTGAAACCGGCGTTGTTGACCAGCAGGTCGACACCCTCACGGCAGCGGGACTCCACACGGGACAGGCCCTCCTCGGCGGACAGGTCGGCGGGCAGCACCTCGACCGGCACGCCGTATCTCAGCTTCAGCCGGTCGGCCGTCTCGGCGAGCCGGCTCTCGTCACGAGCGACGAGAACCAGCGTGTGGCCATCGGCGGCGAGGCGCCGGGCGAAGGCGGCGCCGATGCCGGCGGTCGCGCCCGTGATCAGTGCGGTAGGCATGGCCGAACTCTAACCTCGCCCACCCCGCCCCCGGACCCACCGCCGACGTGTCCCCTGCCGCGCTCCGCGGGTACGCATGAGATCTGCCGTGCGGGAGCCGGGCGTGGAAGGATGTGCGGCGTGCGCCTCGCCGTGGCGGTACTCGCCGTCGCCCTGACCGCCTGCTCCGCCGCCGCGCCGGAGGTGGCCGCGACCTCGCCGCCACCCGCCTCCGCGCCGCCACCGGAGACTCCGCAGCCGACCGCGCCTGAGGAGACGGCCGGCAAGGGGAAGCTCCGGTTCACGAAGATCGCTGAGCTGGACCGGCCGGTGGCGTTCGCGGTGCGCGCGGACGACCGGCGGCTCTACGTCGCCGAGCAGGGCGGCAAGCTGCGCACCAGCACGGGCGACACGATCGTGGACCTGTCGGCGGAGGTGAGCGGCGGCAACGAGCAAGGGCTGCTGGGCGTAGCGTTCCACCCCACGGGCCGCTGGCTCTACCTGGACTGGACCGACACAGCCGGCACCACCCACGTGACCGAGTGGGCCTACGACGGCGAGCAGGCGACGGCCAGACGCGATGTGCTCACCCAGAAACAGCCCTACGCCAACCACAACGGCGGCCAGCTCGCCTTCGGCCCCGACGGCCTCCTCTACATCGCGCTCGGCGACGGTGGCGGGGGCGGCGACCCCCAGGGCAACGGCCAGGACCTCGGCACGTTCCTCGGCAAGATCCTCCGCATCGACCCGCGCGGAAAGCCGTACAAGATCCCCGAAGACAACCCGTTCGTCGGCAAGGAGGGCGCGCGGCACGAGATCTGGGCGTACGGGCTGCGCAACCCGTGGCGGTTCGGGTTCGACCGGGAGACCGGCGATCTGTGGATCGGCGACGTCGGCCAGAACCAGTGGGAGGAGGTCGACTACCAGCCGGCCGGATCCGAAGGCGGCGAGAACTACGGCTGGAACCTGCGCGAGGGCAAGGAGCCGTACGACGGGGGCAAGGCGGCCGACCTCGTCGACCCGGTCATCGTCTACCCGCTGAACGAGGACGGCAACTGCTCGGTGATCACCGGCTACGTCTACCGGGGCACGAAGATCGCCTGGCTGCGCGGTCAGTTCCTGTACGGCGACTTCTGCGCCGGCTGGATCAAGGCCGCCCCGGTCGAGGAGCTCGACCAGGGCGCCGAGGTGGGACGGGTGGAGCAGCTGTCGTCGTTCGGCGAGGGGCTCGACGGCGAGCTCTACGCGCTCAGCCTGGCGGGTCCCCTCTATCGGATCGATCCCGCCTGACGCGTTCGATCAGCTCCTCCACCTGGGTGTTGAGCCGGCAGCCCCGGGTCCAGCCCGCGTAGTGGGTGAGGAAGACGACGACCTCGCGCAGCTCGCTCTCGCTCAGGTCTCCGGTGCGCAGGGCGGCGTCGAGCTGCACCTCCACCTGCTCGTCGAACCCTTGGCCGACGAGCAGGCCGAGCAGGAGCAGGCGCCGGCCCTTGGCCGGGAGCGCGGCGCGCGACCAGATGTCGGCGAAGGCGCGTTCGGCGGTCATGCCGTAGGAGTCCACTGCCGAATGTGTCATTCTCTGCTCCGGTCATGCGAAGGTGGGTCCTCCCATCTTTCGCCACTTCCCGCAGCTGACCAATGCCTGGTCCGGAAGTCACCGGCGGATCTTCTGGAACGATCCGACACGATCTGTAACGGACATATCAGAGTACGGCCAAGATTTGGTGAAGATTTCTCGCCGCCGTGACGGCTCATCCGCTGAGAAAGCGGGCACAACAATGGCGTTGCCCCGTAATGCGGAGGTAAGCCCTGGTGGGACAGACACGGGCTTGGATCATGCTCTTGGTCACGATTCTCATGCTGTCCGGGTGCGGACCGCCCGAGTTCACCTACGTGCGCGACCGGGACGGCACCACCTACTTCAAGGTGCCGGCCTCTTTCGCCCAGATCGACGCCTCCTCGCTGGACCTGGCGCTCAGCGGGAACCCGCCCGACTCCCAGGCCGCCCTGCAGCGTGCGCGGCGCGTCTGGGCGACGGCCTTCGACCAGGCGGAGCAGCCGGCGATCGACCACCTCTTCGACTCCCGCGCGCCGTTCGTCTACGCCACGGTCCACAAGCTCACCGAGGAACAGCGCGCCACCGTGTCGCTCGACCGGCTGCGGGACTTCATCCTTCCGGTGACGGAGGAGACGCGCACCGCCTATCTCACGCGCGCGCTGCACACGGGCCGTACCCCGCTGTTCACCGGGTTCGAGCCGATCAGCGACCGGCTGGTCCTCCTGGACAACGGCGCCAGGGGGGTCCGAGTGCGCTTCAACTACCAGATCGGCGCCACGATCCAGACGTTCGACCACACCGCGATCCTCGACGAGCAGGGCGCCACCGTCTCCGTCATGCTCATCACCTGCCGGTCGAGCTGCTTCGCGGCGCGAGGCGCGGAGTTCGACGAGATCGCGGGCTCCTTCAAGCTGCTCCGGCTGCGCGGATAAGGGGCATCAGTGACGACACTCCATTCCGCCGGCCTGACCAGGGCCAAGATGCCGTTGTTGGGCCGGTGCGGGCTCCTCGTCGGGCTGACGGCCGTCTATCTGGTGCTGACCTGGCAGGTGATGTCCGACTTCGAGGGCATCGTGACCTATCCGGATGCGATGCGGCTGATCGCCGATAAGCATCAGTGGATCTTCTGGCTGCTCGGGGTCGAGGCGCTGCGGCAGGCGCACGTCCTCATCAGTGAGCGGTGGTCCGGCTATCACCGGTTCTGGAGCCGGCGGGTCTTCGGCGGGTTCGAGCGCTGGTCGCACCGGCGCTTCGGCGACTGGACCAGGTTCCAGGTGGCACTGGTCCTGAAGGTCGCGTTCGGGCTCGTCCTGCTCGCGCTGGTGCTCGGCGCGGTGCTGGACACCAGCCCGCTCTTCGCGCTGCTCAGGGCGCCCGCGATGATCGGCCCGTGGCTGCCGGTCGTGCTACTGGTCCTGGTGATCGTCGTGGCGTCGGCCGGCCTGATCCGGGTCCGGTCCCGGAGCGGTGTCGAGACGTACCTTCCGGGGGAGGTCACGACCCGCTTCGCCGACGTCTGGGGTCAGGACCACGTGGTGGAGCAGCTCTGGGAGAGCGTCGCCCTCCTCGCGCGGCCCGGGGAGATCGAGCGGCGCGGCGGGCACGTGCCCGGCGGCGTGCTGCTGTGGGGGCCGCCGGGCACCGGCAAGACGCTGCTGGCCGAGGCCGTGGCCGGTGAGACGGGCAAGCCGTACGTGGTCGTCGACTCGGGCGCGTTCACGGGCGTACTCAAGGTGAAGGCGCTGTTCAGGAAAGTGCGCAGGCTGGCGCTGCGCCACGGCGGGGTGGTCGTCCTCTTCGACGAGGCGGACGCGCTCGGCGGGCAGGGCGGGCCGGCCCGGCGGGGGCCGCGCGGCTCGTCCGGTTGTCACGGTCGCACCTACCTGTCGGAGGGGGCCCGATCGGCGCTCGCCGTCGGCGGCCGTCGCGAGGCCGACGAGCCGGGGGCGCGCGACACCGGCACCCTGGGGGCGCTGCTCACCGAGCTGTCCGCCCTGGACAAGCCGCGCGGGCTCGTCAATCGGCCGATCCGGCGGCTGCTCGGGATGCGCCCGAAGCCGCCGCCGAGACATCGCGTCCTCGTCATCATGGCCACGAACCGGCCCGACGCGCTGGACGAGGCGCTGCTGAAGCCCGGCCGGATCGACCGCGTCCACAGAGTCGGCCCTCCGTCCAAAGCCGGACGGACGCGCACGTACCGGGGCTACTTCGACCAGGTCCGCCACGAGCTGACCGAGCGGCAGCTCGACAGACTCGTCACCGTCACCCCGTACGCGACGGGCGCCACGATCAGGGACCTGGTGAACGAGTCGCTGATCAGCGCGCTCCGCGACGGCCGGGAGGTCGTCACCTGGTCCGACGTGCTGCGGGCCAGACGGTTCATGCGGCTCGGCCCGCCCCAGGACGTCGAGTGCCCGGAACGCGAGCGACACGCCCTGGCCGTGCACGAGGCCTGCCACGCGGTGGTGGCGTACGCGACCCGCCGTCGCCTGGAGATCGACCTCGTGACCATCGAGGAGGGCGCCGGCCACCTGGACCCGGTCGTCCCCGAGGGCCGGGTCACCTGGTGGAAATCCGAGTACGAAGCGGACATCATGGTCGCGCTCGCCTCGCCGGCGGGGGAGCGGATCTTCTTCGGCGACAGCTCGTCCGCCGTCTCCGGCGACCTGCACGCGGCCACCGTCCTGGCCGCCCGCATGGAGGCGACCTGGGGGATGGGGTCGGGCGTCGCCTCGCTGCCCGCGCTGCGGGAGCTGGAGATCACCGCCATGGCCGGGCCGGCCGGTGGCGGTGTCCCGCTGGAGGAGCGGATCGAGGCCGCCCTGGCCCGGCTGCTGGAGGAGACCGAGGGGCTCCTGCGTGCGAGCCGCAGGGACGTGCTCAGCGTGGCCCACGCGCTGGAGACGTACCGGACACTGGACGGCGACGACGTGGTGGCGATCATCGAACGGTCGCGCGGGCCGATGGTCGACGGCGCGCGCTACGCCTCCGACGAGCTCTACCGGGAGCTGGAGGACTATCACCGCGACGCCGCCGGGGGGCACCGGGGGCACAGCCCCGCCGATCGCGCGCTGCCCCCGCTCGCGGCGGCGGTCGAGGTCATGGAGGGGCAGGTGGTCGGGGCGCCCGGCCGTCCGGAGTTCGTGCCGACGGGCGGCCCGTACGTTCCCCAGCCTCGCCCCGCGCCCGTGGCACCGGCGCGCGCGCCCGGCAGGCGGCTGTGGGTGCCGGCCGCCAGCGCGTTCGCACTGGTGGCGCTGGCGGTCATCGTCGGGCTGGCGGTCACCGGGGCGCTGACGGTCAGCCCGGCCTCGGGCGCGGAGACGAGCGCGACGAGTGCCGGGCCGGGGCCGGGCATCGCCCTGCCGGTGCTGCTGCTCCTGCTGTTCGTCGTGGTGGTGGCCGTGATCGTCGGCACCGGGCTGGCGACCGTGGCGGTGAAAGGGGTACGGGCCAAGCGGTTCAGGGCCGAACGCGAACGCGACCAGGCGCACGCCCGAGCCCAGTTCCTGGCGGCGGCACTCGACCCCGACACGGCGATGCGGCTGCTCGGCTACGACGGGGACGGGCGACGCCAGGACGCCGTCTGAACCGGACCCACCCGGCCGACGTCCTACTGGTGTGCGCACCCTCACCGCCTGCCTGGCCGCCCTCGCCCTGCTGACCGGCTGTGCGGCCGAGCGGCCCTGCACCGCCGTCGGCGCCCCGGTGGGCGTGGCGGTGACCGTCAAGGCGCCGCTCGCCGCCAGGGTGGCGGACGCGACGCTGGAGGTCTGCTGGTCGGGCTCCTGCCACCGTCCCCGCCTGGAGCTCCTCCCCGCCACGGCGGCCGCCGGTGAGACCTGCGCGGGCGACAGCTGCTCGGTGACCATGGAGCCGACCGGGGACGAGCACGGCTTCGGCACCGTCGCGGGCCTGCCCAAGAGCCCGGTCCGCGTACGGTTGACGCTGCGTGACGCCGGCGGCGGCGAGGTGCTCGACCGGACCCTCCAGGTGACCCCGAAAGGGCGCTTCCCCAACGGCCCCGACTGCGGCGAAGCGGGCCCGTCCGCCGAGGTCATCGCCGAGGGCGGAATCGTACGAGAAGGCTGACGGCTTAACACGCCGTTCACATGCGGGCAAAATCGGGGAAACGGCTGTCCATAAGACTCGGCGTGGCTGAGCAAATCCTCGAAAGGACCGCCGTGAGCTACAAGGCTGAATACATCTGGATCGACGGCACCGAGCCCACGGCTCTGTTGCGCTCGAAGACCAAGATCGTGGCTGACGGGGTTGAGCCGCCGGTGTGGGGCTTCGACGGCTCCAGCACCAACCAGGCCGAGGGCCACTCGTCGGATCGCGTGCTCCGTCCCGTGATGACCTGCCCGGACCCGATCCGGGGTGGCACGAGCGTGCTGGTCCTGTGTGAGGTCGAGGAGATCGACGGCACGCCGCACAAGAGCAACACCCGCGCCCTGCTGCGCCCGGTCGCCGAGCAGTACGCCGACCAGGAGTCGTGGTTCGGCATCGAGCAGGAGTACACCTTCTTCAAGGGCAGCCGCCCGCTCGGCTTCCCCGAGGGCGGCTTCCCCGCCCCGCAGGGCCACTACTACTGCGGTGTCGGCGCCGAGGCCGTGTTCGGCCGGGAGATCGTGGAGATCCACCTCGACCGCTGCCTCGCCGCCGGGCTCGCGATCTCCGGCATCAACGCCGAGGTCATGCCGGGTCAGTGGGAGTTCCAGGTCGGCCCGGCGAGCCCGCTCGACGTCTCGGACCACCTGTGGATCGCCCGCTGGCTGCTCTACCGCACCGCCGAGGACTACGGCGTGGAGGCCACCCTCGACGCCAAGCCCGCCCGTGGCGACTGGAACGGCGCCGGCGCGCACACCAACTTCTCCACCAAGGCCATGCGCGAGGGCTACGACGCCATCATCACCGCCTGCGAGGCGCTCGGCCAGGACGACAGGCCGATGGAGCACGTCTCGCAGTACGGCGCGGACATCGAGAGCCGCCTGACCGGCGCCCACGAGACCGCCCCGTGGAACAAGTACAGCTACGGCGTCTCCGACCGTGGTGCCTCGGTGCGCATCCCGTGGCAGGTCGAGGTGGACAAGAAGGGCTACATCGAGGACCGCCGCCCGAACGCCAACATCGACCCGTACGTGGTCACCCGCCTGCTGGTCAACACCTGCTGCTCGGCGCTGGAGAAGGCCGGCCAGGTCTGACGTGACGCACTGACGTGACGCACTGACGGTACGCACGAGAAAACGCGGGCACCCCCGATGGGGCCCGCGTTTCCTCATGCCCGGAGGGTACGGAGTGTCACGTAGCGACTCCTCTTCGTAACACGGGGCGTCGTCATCGTGACACGGGTCATCCCCGCCGGGAGGGATTTTCTCTCTGGCGGGGTGGCTCCATTCACTCTCGGTATAAGAGAACTAGATCCGGAAGCCCATGTCCGGGGTGATGTCGGCGACGTCCATCTGCGCCTTCTGCAGGCGGCCGGAGTGGTCCCAGTTCATCGACTGCCAGCGGGTGAACTGGTCGAGCACCCACATGCCGGACTGGCGGCTGCCGTTGCCCGACTTGCCGTTGCCGCCGAACGGCAGGTGCGCCTCCGCGCCCGACGTGGAGTTGTTGACGCTGACCATGCCCGCCGAGATGCCCTCACGGAAGCGGAAGGCGTGCTTCGGGTCGGTGGTGTAGATGCTGCTCGACAGGCCGTAGCCAGGCAGGTTGGCCAGCTCGATCGCCTCGTCCAGCGACGTGAAGGTCGTCACGCCGACGATCGGGCCGAACGTCTCCTCCAGGAACAGCCGATCCGACGGCCTGACCCCGTCCACCACGACCGGGTGATAGTAGAGTCCGCCCGCGCCGGTGAACGCGCGGCGCGGACTGTCCGCCGTGATCCGGCCGACCGGTCCCGAGACGACCTGGTGGTGCGGCTCGATCCAGGTCAGGTACTCCTCGTAACGGTCGGCGAACTTCTGGTCCAGCAGCGGCCCCGCCAGCACGTCCTGCTCCGGGTCGCCGATCTCGGCCTGCTGTACGGCGCGGGCGAAGCGCTCGGTGAACTCCTGGTGGACGCTCTCGTGCACGATCACCGTGCCCAGGCTGGTGCAGCGCTGGCCGGCGGTGCCGAAACCGGAGAACAGCGCGCCCTCCACCGCCAGGTCGAGCTCCGCGTCCGGCATGATCACCATGGGATTCTTGCCGCCCAGCTCCAGGCAGGGAGACTGCAGGTGACGGCCCGCCAGCTCGCCGATCTTGCTGCCCACGGCGCTGGAGCCGGTGAAGCCGATCTTCTGCACGGTGCCCTCCGTGAGCGCCCGCTCCAGCCCCTCGAACGTCTGGGCTCCGTCCGCGAAGACGAGGTCGAGCACCCCGTCCGGCAGACCGGCGGCCACGAAGATCTGGTAGAGGGCGTGCGCCGAAGCCGCGGCGTACTCGGCGGGCTTCCACACCACCGCGTTGCCGCACAGCAGCGCCGGCACCAGATACCAGGACGGCACCGCCACCGGGAAGTTGCCCGCGGTGATCACCGCCGCCACGCCGACCGGGTTGCGGAAGGTGAACAGGTTCTTGTCCGGCATCTCCGACGGCACCGTCTGGCCGTACAGCCTGCGCCCCTCGCCCAGGAAGAAGTCACACGTGTCGACGATCTCCCGCACCTCGCCCAGCGCCTCGGCGTACGGCTTGCCGATCTCCCGCGTCACCAGGCGGGCCAGGCTCTCGGCGTTGGCCTCGACCAGCCGCCCGATCGAGGCGATCACCCGCCCGCGCACCGGCGCGGGCACCTTGGCCCACTCCCGCTGCGCGTCCTTGGCGGTACGGCAGGCGTCGGCGAACGTGCCGGCGTCGGCCAGCCCCACCTGGGCCACGATCTCGCTGGTGCGAGCGGGGTTGACGGATGCGTACGTGCCCGTAGCGGCGGCGTCCTTGCCACCCACGACGGAAACGATCTGTCGGGTCACCGTTGACCTCCTCATAGTTTCTCCGGACACACCATCATCCTGCCCCCGAAACCCCAACCCCCACAGGCCCGGACCTCACAGTGCGGTCCATGGGCGGAGCTTCTCGGGATTGCGCACTGCCCAGATGCGCTTGATCCGGTCACCCGCGATGTCGAACGCCACCACCATCACGGTGACGCCATCGAGCTGAGCCACCAGGCCGGGCCGGCCGTTGACCGTACGTTCCAGGAGCGCCAGGCCGGGGGCGCGGCCGGCGATGTCGACGGCGTAGCGCGCGATCCGCTCGCTGCCTTCGACCGGGTGAAGCACGGCGCTGACCAGGCCGCCGCCGTCGGCGGTCGCCGTGGCGTCGGGGGCGAGGAGGCCGATGAGGGCCTCGACGTCCTTGGCTTCCCAGGCCAGCTTGAAGTTTCTGACGACGCCCGCGTTCTGGGCGGTCGCAGTCGCGGGAGCCTGCGCCACGCGGATGCGACGGCGGGCCGAGTAGGCCAGCTGGCGGCATGCCGCCGGTGTCCGGCCGAGGACCGGAGCCACCTCGGTGAAGGCGTAGCGGAAGACGTCGTGCAGGATGAACGCGACGCGCTCGGCCGGGGTCATCGATTCGAGCATGACGAGAAAGGCCATGTCGACCGACTCGTCGAGGGTGACGCGGTCTGCCGGGTCGGCCGCGATCCCGCCCGTCCGGCCGCTGACCCACTCGGCGCGGTCGGGCAGCGGTTCTGGGATCCATTCACCCACGTAGCGCTCCCGCCTGGCGCGTGCCGAGCCGAGCAGGTCCAGGCAGATGCGGCCGGCGACCGTCGTCAGCCAGGCGCCGGGGGATTCGATGGCCTCCTGTTCCGCGCGAGACATGGCGTACCAGCGGGTGTAGGTCTCCTGCACGACATCCTCGGCATCGGCCAGGGAGCTGAGGAGCCGGTAGGCGACATTGATCAGCTGCCGGCGCTCACTCATGATCGCGGGCTGACGCGGGTCGGTCTGGCCGTGCCCTGGCTCGGCTGGGGTGATCATGGTGGCGCCTGCTCCCTTGGTCTCGTCTGCCCTCACCTGCTCGACGAGACAGAAAGGGGGGCCTGTCGCCTGACATTTCAGGCGGTTGTGTCGTCGGGCTGCTGAGACGCTGTCCAGCGTCGCAGACCGTCCTGAGGAGCCGGCCATGTTCTTGCGTGTCGCGATCATCCTGCAAACCGTCGCTCTCTTCACTGCGCCGATCACCGCCGGGCTGCTGCTGTCCTCCCCGGGAGGACGCACCTTGCACAGTGTTTCGGCGTACGGCGTGTTCGCCGCAGCAGTGTTGTCCCTGGTCGCCACCATTCTGGTGTGGCGTCCGGGTGGCGGCTCGTCGAGGCCCATCCTGCCCGCGGCCGGATTCTTCGGGCTCACGCTGGCGCAGATAGCGCTGGGCATCGCGGATGTGAAGACCCTGCACTTCCCCTTGGGCGTGCTGTTGTTCGGCATGAGCGTCCTTCAGCTCCGCCAGGTCTGGACCGCCCGTCGCGCTCACCCGGCCGTCGCAGGTCCGACCAGCTGAGGCCGGGCGTGGAACCGGCCCGGCCCGCGCGCGGGCCCGTACCAGGCCGAAACCGGTGCAGATACCTCCACCCCAGCTGGGTCACTGGCTACCTTCTCCGGCCCCGCGTCCGCTTCTAGCGTCGAGAGCACAGCATTTCCCGACAAGCGGCAGGGGTTGTGGCTCATGAGCGAGGTGACCCGCAGGGGATTCATCGGCGGCACCGCGGCACTCGGTGGGGGCGTCATGACGGCAGGGGTGACGGCGGGGGTGACGGCGCCGCCTCAAGGGGCGCCGCCGCTCGGTCCTGTCATGATAAGGCCCGGCGATCCGCGCTACGAGGACCTGGTCGTACGCAGGACGAACCAGCGATTCCGCCCCGAGCCGGAGTACTTCCACGTGGTCGGCTCCACCGAGCAGGTCGTCAAGGCGGTCGGCGACGCGGTCCGCGCGAACCGGCGCGTCACCGTGCGCAGCGGCGGCCACTGCTACGAGAACTTCGTCGGCGACGGCGCGCAGGTCGTGATCGACCTGTGCGAGATGTCGGAGGTGTACTTCGACAGCGAGCGCGGCGCGTTCGCCATCGAGGCCGGCGCCACCCTGATGGACACCTACCGCAAGCTCTACCTCGGCTGGGGCGTCACCATCCCCGGCGGCCAGTGCGGGGGCGTGGCCGCCGGGGGGCACATCGCGGGCGGCGGGTACGGTCCGCTGTCCCGGCGCGACGGCCTGACCGTCGACTACCTGCACGCGGTGGAGGTCGTGGTCGTCGACCGGCGCGGGCGGGCCCAGGCCGTGGTGGCCACCCGGGACCCGGCCGACCCGAACCACGACCTGTGGTGGGCGCACACCGGCGGCGGAGGCGGCAACTTCGGCGTCGTCACCCGCTACTGGATGCGCGACCCCAAGGCCCGGGGCGACGACCCGGTGACCCTGCTGCCGAAGCCGCCCGCCACCGTGCTGTCCGGCGTCGCGATCTGGTCATGGGACGGGATGACGAAGGAGTCGTTCCGCAGGCTGCTGCGCAACCACGGCGAGTGGCACGAGCGCAACAGCGAGCCGGGCACCCCCGCCGTCTCCCTGTGGGGCTCGCTGCTGATCCCCGGCCGCCAGAAGGGCGCCGACCCCGGTGGGATGATCCTCCCCACTCAGGTGGACGCCGGCGTGCCCGGCGCCGAGCAACTGCTCAAGGACTACTTCGCCGCCGTCGGCGAAGGGGTCACCCCGGCGGCGATCGTGCCGCCGTTCCAGCGCGATCCGTGGTACCACGCGGTCCGTACGCTCGGACTCGACGAAGCATCGGAATCCGGCCACTACAAGGGCAAGTCCGCCTATCTCCGCAAGCCCTTCACCGACGAGCAGGCGGACGTCGCCTTCGACCACCTCGGCACCGCCGACGACGTCTCGGCGACCGGCCTGCTGTGGGTCCTGTCGTACGGCGGGCAGGTCAACACGGTGCCCGCGGTGGCGACCGCCACGGTCGAGCGGCAGTCGATCCTCAAGGTCATCCATATGGCCACCTGGGACCAGAGCCAGGACGGCGAGGCGCAGCTGGCCTGGGTGCGCCGGCTCCACAGCCGGACGTTCGCGAGCACCGGGGGAGTGCCGGTGCCCGGCGGCAACTGCGGTGGGGCCTACATCAACTACCCGGACATCGACCACGCCGACCCGGCGTGGAACACCTCCGGGGTGCCGTGGTCCACCCTTTACTACGGCGACAACTACGCCCGGTTACGGCGGGTGAAGCGGCGGTGGGACCCGCGCGGGGTGTTCCACCACGCGCTGTCGGTGCGGGCGTAAGCCACGGAGCCGGCGGCCGCCGAGCAGCGGCGGTGAGGGCGAGGTGCCGGGCACGTCAGGGGTTCGTGCACCGGTACGACGCGGGCGCCTGAGCGTGGGCGCCACGGGATGGCTGGGTAGTGCGGGGCCCTACCCAGCCGATCGGCGGCCTGACCGCGGTCCGCGGTCAGGCGCGGTCGCCGAGGTCCAGACGGTCGGCGAGGCCGGCGGCGGTGAAAGCGGCGACCAGTTCGTCGCGCCCCTCGGTGAAGTGCGCCCAGTTGTCGTAGTGGACAGGGACCACCCGCCGGGCGTCGAGGATCTTGGCGGCCTCGGCGGCCTGTGCGCTGTCCAGGACGATCGGCGCGCCGTCGAAGACGACCGGGATGCGGGGAGCTCCGGCGAAGAGGACGGCGGTGTCCACCGGGGCGAAGCGTGCGGCGATCTCCTCGACCAGGTCGAGGGAGGCGTTGTCGCCGCTGACGTACACGGTGGGCAGTCCTTCGCCGGTCAGGACGAAGCCGACGACCTGGCCGAGGAACGCCTCGACCAGCTCGCGCGGTCCGGGGCCGTGGAGGGCGGGCACGCCCGTGACGGTGATGACGCCGCCGTCCGGACGGTCCAACCGGACCGATTCCCAGTCGGCCAGGCCCTTGGCCCCGCCCCCGAGACGCTGTCCGGCGCCTGGGGTGGTGAGGGTGAGGGGGACGTCGGCGAGCAGGGCCCGGCCGGAGGTGTCGAGGTTGTCGGGGTGCTCGTCATGGGACAGCAGGACCACGTCGATGCGGCCCAGCTCCGCGGGGGTGATGGCGGAGGGCGCGGTCTTGACCAGCGTGCCACCCGGCGTCGGATAGTCGCCGGGGGCGTCGAAGGTCGGGTCGACGAGGAAGCGCAGGCCCCCGTACTCGAAGAGGGCCGTCGGTCCGCCGAAGGCGCGGACCGGGCTGGTGGCAGGCATACGGAGCCTCCTTAGGGCGGCGTCAGCCGGTGGTGGCGCGGGCGGCGGCGTCGATGAGCTCGGCGACGGCCTCCGGGCGGGAGACGGTGACGGCGTGGGAGGCGTCGATCTCGACGATCGTGGACCCTGCCCTCTCGGCCATGTAGCGCATGGCCTCGGCGGGGATGTTGAGGTCCTGAAGGGTGACCATGGTCCAGGACGGGATGGTCTTCCAGGCCGCCTTGGTCGCCTTGTCCTCCAGCGCGGACGCCGTGATGGGCCGCTGCGTGGCCGCCATCAGCTCGGCCACCTCCGGTGCGACGTCGCCGGCGAAGACCCGGCGGAACTCGTCCTGCTGGATGTACAGATCGGTCCCCGCCGGGAACGGCACCGGGTTGAGCGCGGGGCCGAGCTCGCCGCCCGGGAACTTGGCCGCCAGCTCACCGGTGCTCTCGCCGACCTCGAGGTTGAAGCTGGCGATGTAGACCAGGGCCTTGACCCCGGGCACACCGTCGGCCGCCTCGCTCATCACCGAGCCGCCGTAGGAGTGGCCGGCGATCACGATCGGACCGCTCAGGCTCTGGAGCAGGCTGCGCAGGTACGCCGCGTCCTCCTGCAGACCGCGCAGCGGGTTGGCGACGGCGACGACCGGATAGCCCCGGCGCTTGAGGTCGGCCACGACACCGTTCCAGCTCGCGGACTCGGCGAAGGCGCCATGGACGAGGACGACAGTGGGAGTGGTCATCGGGTGTTCCTTTCGGTGGTGGAGTCTCTGAAATGGAATATGCAATATATCGCTGACACTGTCAAGGCTTCCCTGGCCGGCTTGAACATTTCCGCAGGGTGTGAGCAATATATTGCATGCCCATCCCTCAGAACGCGCCGGCGATCGACCGGCGCCTCCTCCGTGACGACGTCTATCACCGGCTACGCGACGCCATCGTCGACGGGAGCCTCGCCCCCGGCGAGCAGTTGCGCGACGCCGAGCTGGCGGCGTGGCTCGGGGTCAGCCGCACTCCGGTCCGGGAGGCACTGCTGCGTCTCGCGGAGGCCGGGCTGGTCATCGCCCAGCCCGGCCGCTCCACCACGGTGAGTTCGCTGAACGTGCGCGACGTCCGTGAGGCCCGCGACGTAGTGGCGGCGATGCACGAACTCGCCGTCCGTGAAGCTGTGGGCAGCTTCACCGAAGCCCACCTGGACGCGATGCGCGAGGCCAACGATCGGTTCCGTGCGGCGATCGAGCGGGGCGACGTCGAGGCGGCCCTGCGCGCCGACGATGACCTGCACGGCATCCCCGTGACGGTGGCCTCCAACCGGGCCCTGACCTCGGTCCTCGACCAGTTCACGCCGGTGGTGCGACGCGCCGAGCGGCTGCGCTTCTCGTCGCTGGGCGGACGTGCGTCCTTCGCACGGCACGACGACCTGATCCGGCTCTGCGCCGCCGGAGACGCGGACCAGGCGGCCGCGGTCGCCTTCGACACCTGGCGCACGCTGCCGGCAACCGAGGTATGACCATGACCCTGTCCGACTTCCCCCGCCACCCGCTGACCTTCGGGCCGAGCCCCGTCCACCCACTGCCGCGCCTCACCCGGCACCTCGGCGGCGCGTCCGTCTGGGCGAAGCGCGAGGACTGCAACTCCGGGCTCGCGTACGGCGGCAACAAGACCCGCAAACTCGAGTACATCGTCCCCGACGCGCTCGCCCAGGGCGCCGACACACTGGTGTCGATCGGCGGCTACCAGTCCAACCACACCCGCCAGGTCGCCGCCGTCGCCGCGTCGCTGGGCCTGAAGGCGGTGCTGGTGCAGGAGAACTGGGTCGACTGGCCGGACTGCGTCAACGACCGGGTGGGCAACATCATGCTCAGCCGGATCATGGGCGCCGAGGTCCGGCTCGACCCGGCCGGCTTTGGCATCGGCTTCAAGGATTCGTGGACACGCGCGATCGAGGACGTGAAGGCGCGCGGCGGCACGCCGTACCCGATCCCGGCGGGCGCCTCCGACCACCGGCTCGGCGGGCTCGGCTTCGCGAACTGGGCGTACGAGGTGGAGCGGCAGGAACGCGAGCTGGGCGTCTTCTTCGACACCATCGTGGTCTGCGCGGTCACCGGCTCGACCCAGGCCGGCATGATCGCCGGGTTCGCCGCACTTGAGGAGGCCGGCGGCCGGCCGCGCCGGGTGATCGGCATCGACGCCAGCGCGAAACTGGAGGAGACCCGCGACCAGGTCACCCGCATCGCGACGGCCACGGCCGAGCTCATCGGCGTCGACCGGCCCCTGCGGGGCGACGAGATCACGATCCTGGACGGGTGGGCGGGCGACCTGTACGGCATCCCGGTGCAGTCCACCTTGGACGCGATCCGGCTCACCGGCGAGCTCGAAGGCGTGATCATCGACCCGGTCTACGAGGGCAAGTCGATGGCCGGCCTGATCGACCTCGTCACCAGCGGGGAGATCCCCCGTGACGCCACCGTCCTGTACGCCCACCTGGGCGGCCAGCCGGCGCTGAACGCCTACAGCGGCCTGTTCCCCCATACGCAGCGGGTGACTTGACCCCGTGGGTCATCCGCGCCGGCCCACGACGTGGTCATGGTCGTCTCGGAGGTGGTCGCCCATGCGGTCGTGCACGCGAAATCACCCGACCGGTGGGGCCGTCACCCCAGCAGCGGAGGGCAAGACCTGCGGGTGACGGAATGTCGGTGGCACCTGGCAGCATCGGCCTCGAAACCGAGATCAGCCGGCAGGAGGCCACGTATGAGCGACACCGAGCGGCAGACCGCGGGCGCGAAGGTGCTCTGGCACTTCACGATGTCCCTGGACGGATTCGTGGCGGGGCCCGACCACGCGATGGACTGGATGGCCGGGATCTCGCACCGTCCGGGCCTGGTGGACGAGTACGTCGAGACCACGGGCGCCGTGCTGGGCGGCCGGACCGGGTGGGACCATTCCCCGGACGCCGGCGCCATCTACGGCAGCGCCTGGGACGGGCCGGTCTTCGTGCTCACCCACCACCCCGAGGACGCGACACCCGGCGCCGGGGTCACGTTCCTGAGCTGCGACCCGGCCGAGGCGGTGCGGATCGGGCTGGCGGCGGCCGACGGCAAGAACCTCGAGGTGTTCTCGCCGACCATCGGCCGTCAGCTCCTCGCCCTGGGACTGATCGACGAGATCGACCTGCACATCGCACCGGTCCTGCTCGGCGAGGGCATCCGGCTGTACGACAATCCCGGCGGCGAGCCGATCCGCCTCCACCAGGTCGGCGAAGGCGATCCTACGGCGGTCGTCAACGTACGGTACCGGCCCGCCACGACGGCGGCCCCCTGACCTCAGGCGGGGATGAGGCCGCGGACGTCCGCCAGCAGCTCGAAGGAGCGCAGCCAGGCCTGCCGGTCGGTGGCGGGGGAGGCGACGATCAGCTCGTCGGCCTGGGCGTGCTTGGCGAAGTCGTCCAGATAGTCCTTCACCTCGGCCGGGGTGCCGATGGCCGAGTACTTGGTCATCTGCAGGATCTGCTGGCCTCCGGGGGAGCGCAGGATCTCGTCCGCCTCCTCCGGCGTGAACGTCCGGCCACGGCCGACGAACAGGCCGACCCTGGACCGCTTCGCGGCCAGGAACTGCTCCTCCGCCGCGTCCTTGGTGTCCGCGGCGATGACGTTCACGCCGGCGATCACGTACGGACGGTCCAGCTGCGCCGACGGCTTGAAATCGCGCCGGTAGAGCGCGACGGCCTCCTCCAGCGCGTTCGGCGCGAAGTGGGAGGCGAAGGCGTAGGGGAGCCCCAGCATGGCGGCGAGCTGGGCCCCGAACAGGGAGGAGCCGAGGATGTAGAGCGGCACGTTGGTGCCCTTGCCCGGGGTCGCGTCGACGCCCGGGATCCGGGTCTCGCCGGTGAGATAGCCCTGCAGCTCCAGCACGTCCTGCGGGAAGGTGTCGGCGGAGGCGGGGTTGCGGCGCATGGCGCGCATGGTCGCCTGGTCGCTGCCCGGCGCCCGGCCGAGGCCGAGGTCGATGCGTCCGGGATGCAGCGTTTCGAGGGTGCCGTACTGCTCGGCGATCGTCAGCGGGGCGTGGTTGGGCAGCATCACGCCGCCGGCGCCGAGCCGGATCTTCTGCGTGTGCGCGGCCACGTGCGCGATGAGCACGCTGGTCGCCGAGGAGGCGATCACCGGCATGTTGTGGTGCTCGGCGTACCAGATCCGCTCGAAGCCCCAGCCTTCGGCGCGCTGCGCCAGCGTGACGCTGGCGGCCAGACTGTCGCTCACCGTCTCGCCCTCGCCGATGTGCGCCAGATCGAGAATGGAGAGGGGGAGAGCCATGGACACGCCTTTCACACGGGGACCCGGATCGTACTTGTATGCGGGTGCAACCATCGCGGCGGCCGGGTTATTTCACCCTGTTCGGCAGCTTTCCGTCGCGCGGCCGGAGGCGGTGGAGCTCCAGGCCGACATCCACCAGCTCCACCCGATCGAGGCCGGCGATCTCGTCGAGGTTCACCCACGCGGCCAGGTCGGTGCTCCCGCCGACCTCGTTCCGCAGGGTGCCGCCGACGACCCGGGCCGCGTAGATGACCCGGAGCCCGTGGAAGTCGGCCTCGACGCCGGGGCCGCGAGGGACGTGCCGGCGGATGGTGTCCAGGCCGAGCAGCGTCTCCACCTCGACGACGTGGCCGGTCTCCTCCTCCACCTCGCGGACCGCCGCGTCGACGGTGTCCTCGGCGTGGTCGACACCGCCGCCGGGCAGCGTCCAGCGCGGCCCCTCGGGGCCGGCCCACCGGGCGAGCAGGACCTTCCCACCGTCGATGCAAACCGCGTAGGCGGCAACCCTGAGCTCTTTACTGATCTCCGTCACACTGGCCAGATCTACCACTTATGCGAATTATCGTTCTCCCTGGCATCGACGCGAGGGAGGGTCTCCTGCGTCATCGCAGTTCAGGCGACCTTGACGGTGAGGGGCCCGACACTGATGGTCACGTCGACATGTCCGCCGAGCGCTGCCGCGTAAGCACGGATGGTCTCCAGTTCCATCGAATCCAGGTCGCCGTTCTCGATCTGGGAGATCCGCGCCTGCGAAATGCCGAGAGTTGCCGCGACCTCGCTCTGCGTCTTTCCCAGGGACTTGCGCAGTTCCTTGAGGTGGTGTCCAGCGATGTAGGCGTCCAACAGCGCGTCAGCAGTTGCCTGACGCTGCGGATCGGCCATCTCGGGATGCAGTCTGTGCGCCTCCGCCTTGACCTCGCGCCAGTTGCGTCCAGGGCTCATCGCTTGTCCTCCCTCGTTGTCCGGGCTGCCTTCTCGGCGCGATATTCGAAGTAGCGGACCTTGGCGAGGGGGATCGCCTCGTCATACCACCGCGACCACTTGCCGGCCTTGTCGCCGGCGGCTAGGAAGATCGCTTCTCGGTCCGGGTCGAAGACGAACACGATTCTAATCTCGGTTCGACCTCGCGATCCAGGGCGAAGCTCCTTGAGGTTGGCCATCTCATCGTCTATCAGGGTATCGACCAACGGTCGCCCCAGAGCGGGTCCGACTTCTGCGAGGCGGTCGATGGCTCTCTCGATCAGAGTTGCCGAAACCGGGTCGCTCTCACATAGCTTGAGGAACCAGGATTCCACGGGCTCAAGCAGCACGATCTCCCATGCCATGCAGCCAATATAACATGTGCCTTATGGTGTGTTGAGGAGTTGACCCATCCTGTCGCGAGCACGGCTTCGGCGCTGGTCGATCTTGATGACGAAGCTCTGGCCGAAGCCGTGAAGCTGCTCGGTACCACTTCCGAGACGGGCATGGTCAACGCCGCCCTGCGAGAGGTCGTCGATCGGCGCAGGCGGGCTGCGGCGGTGGCTCGTATGCGGGAGATGGTGGCCGAGGGAGTGGTCGACTTCTCGGTTCTCGAAGCGCGCACGTAGGGTTTTCACAGGGCGGGTTAACCGGGGGTTCACCGGTAGAGCCTACGTTTGCGGGCCATGAGCTGGAAGTACAAGGCCAACGCGACGCTTGAGGGACTGACCGGTTACACGCTGACGCGGGCCGGCCGGGTGACGAAGGCTCCGCCCAAGCCCGCCCCGCCCAAGCCGGCGCCCGAGCTCGTACGGCTTCCGGGCGACGAGGTTCGCCCGCCGGTGGATCCGGTTCACGACAGGCTGCTGCGCAGGCCGGTCTTCCTGCTCTCCTCGGTGCGCTCGGGCTCGACCCTGCTGCGCGTCATGCTGAACACCCACTCCCGGATCCACTCGCCGATCGAGACGCACTTCCGCCGCATGACCGTAGGGCTTCCGACGGATCCCGTACGGCAGGCCATGGAGCTGCTCGGCCACACCCACAGCGACCTCGAGCACCTCGTGTGGGACCGGATGCTGCACCGGGAGCTGTCCCGCAGCGGTAAGCCGGTGCTGGTGGAGAAGACGCCGAGCAACGTGTTCGCCTGGCGGCGGCTGGCCACCTGCTGGCCGGACGCGCGCTTCATCTTCCTGCTGCGGCATCCGATGTCGATCGTGCAGTCGTGGCACGAGGCCGACCCGGAGAAACGGCCGATGGAGGAGGCGGTGCCGCGCACCCTCAGTTACATGACGTATCTGCAGGAGGCCCGCACCCACCTGGAGGGGGCGACCATCAGGTACGAGGATCTGGTGGCCGAGCCGGAGGCGGAGCTGCGGCGGTTGTGCGCGTTCCTGGAGGTGGAGTGGGAGCCGTCGATGCTGAATTACGGCGAGAAGGACCACGGAGGTTTCGTCAAAGGCGTAGGTGACTGGCGCGACAAGATCCGTAGCGGTACGGTCGTCGCTGGCCGCCCGCTGCCGTCAGGCGACGAGCTGCCTCCTGAGCTCAGGGAGATCTGCATGCTGTGGGACTACCGCTGAGTCAGGACTTCCGTCACCATGACTCCGGCAGTGTTCGCCTGCCGTTCTCCGGTGGTTCCCCTGCCGATCTCTTGTTGCCTTGAAGGTGTCCTGCATGATCGACGCGCCGTCGCGCCGTACCCTCCTGACGGGTGCCCTCGCGGGTATGACCCTGCCGTCCGCGGCCTCGCCCGCGCGGGCCGCCGCGTTCCCCGCGCGGCTCAACTTCGTCGTCATCCTCGCCGATGACCTGGGCTGGGGCGAGATCGGCAGCCAGGGGCAGCGGATGATCGCCACCCCCAATCTGGACAAGCTGGCCGCCGAAGGGGTGCGCTTCGAGGCCGCCTACTCGGGGGCGCCGCTGTGCGCTCCGTCGCGGTGCTCGTTGCTGACCGGGCTGCACGCCGGGCACGCGACGGTGCGCGAGAACCCTGAGGGCGGGGCGCAGCGCTCGCTGACCGAGGCCGACCTGACCTTCGGGGAGCTGCTCCAGCTGGCGGGATACCGGACGGCGTGCATCGGCAAGTGGGGCTTCGGGCCGGAGAAGGCGGGGCAGGCGTCCCATCCGAATGAGCGTGGATTCAGCGAATTTTTCGGATATATCGGTCATCGACATGCGCATCAGTACTATCCCGAGTACCTCTGGCACAACGACACCCCGGTGCCGCTCGCGCGGGAGGCGTACGCGCCCGACCTGTTCCTGGAACGGGCCGTCGACTTCATCAAGCAGCCGTCCGACCAGCCCTTCCTGCTCTACTACGCGACCAACCTGCCGCACTCGCCCAGCGTGGTCCCCGGCGGCGCCGGTCAGTATTCCCGCAAGCCCTGGACCGGGTCCAACCGCCGGCACGCCGCGCAGGTCACCCGGCTGGACACCGATGTGGCCAAGATCGTGCGGGCGCTGCGCGAGGCGGACGTCGCCGAGGACACGCTCGTGCTGTTCACCAGCGACAACGGGCCGCACCGGGAGAGGGGCGTGACGCCCTGGCTGTTCGACTCCAACGGCCCCTTACGCGCAGACAAGCGAGACCTGTACGAAGGCGGCATCCGGGTGCCCCTGATCGCGTGGTCGCCGAAGCTGCGCCCGCGTGTGGAGAAGCGGCCGGTGGCGCTCTACGACATCCTGCCGACCCTCGCCGAATTGGCGGAGGTGCCGGTGCCGGACCGGATCGACGGCCTGTCGTTCCGGCGGCTGCTCAACGGCCGGTCCGCGCCCCGGCACGACCATCTGGTGTGGAACCGGCCGCGCAAGGCTCAGGCGATCCGGCGCGGGCGGTGGAAGGCGATCAGGTTCTCGCCCGGCATCGCGGGCGCCGGGCCCGAAGGGCGGGTCGAGCTGTACGACCTGGCCACCGACCTCGGGGAGCAGCGCGACCTGGCCCAGCGCAGGCCGGAGCTGGCCACGGAGTTGATGACGCTGCTCGACGAGGCGATCGGCCCCGACCCGCGCAGGCCGTACGGGCTGAAGGTGATGGGCGCGGCCGACGAGGTCACGGTGACGCTGGTCAACGGGTCGGCGGAGCCGTGGCGGCGGGTCAGGCTGGGCCTGGACCTGGCCCAGGGGCGCAGGCTGGCGGCGCGGGACGAGGTGGCGACGCTCCTGCCGGGGGAGGAGTGCAGCGCCGTCTTCCGGGTCAGCGGCGACAGGCCGGTCACGGCTTCGGCGGCCTTCCGGGCGGACGGCAGACGGCACACCTTCCGCCGCCGTGCCCAGGTGGAGCGCGCGCTCATGTGAGAGCCGTGTAGAACAGTGCATATGCCAGAACAGGCGAACGACCTATCGGCGGTCATTTCGGCCGTGCTGACCGGGACCAGGATGCTCGTCGGCATCGCCGCCCGCTCCCTGGCCGCGGTCGAGGACCGGGTCACGCTGCCGCAGTTCAGGATGCTGGTGGTGCTGGCCTGGCACGGCGAGACCAAGCTCGTCACGCTGGCCGACGTGCTCAACGTCAACTCCTCCACCGCCATGCGGATGGCCGGCAGGCTCGCCGCGGCCGAGCTGATCGTGCGGGAGGTCAACCCGGACAACCGCCGCGAGAGCCTGATCCGCCTGACCGGGGAGGGGCAGCGGATCGTGGACGAGGTGACCGCCCGGCGCAGGCAGGAGATCGGCATGATCGTCTCACGCCTGTCCCCCGAGCAGTGCCGCGCGCTGGTCGAGGCGATGAACGCCTTCAACGAGGCGGGCGGCGAGCCGTCTGAGAGCGGCCTGAACCCGTTCGGCTGGCCTGACGACCGGTCTAGCTGACGACCGGCTCGGGCAGGGCCACGACCGCTTCTTGGACCGTGTCGTAGGTCTGGAACCGCCTGTTGAGCCCGGTGACGTTGAGCACCCGCTTGATCCGCGGGTGCACCTCGCACAGGACGAGGGTGCCGCCTGCGGCCTCGGCGCCGCCCAGGGCCGCGAGCAGCTCGCTGAGGCCCGAGGAGTCGCAGAAGGCGACGGCTTTGAGGTCGACGACGACCCTTGGTGGCACGGTGCTCGCGATGGCCTCGGCCATGCAGTGGCGAAGCTCCGCCGCCGTGGCGAGGTCGAGCTCACCCGACAGGCTGAGAACCGCTGCACCGCTGTGCGGGGTAATGATCCAGGAGAAGCCGGCCTGCACGTCTCCGCCCTCCAAAGTATGACATTTCACCCGGGTTCATCATTGCATAGTGCAATGAATTGGTGCAGTACCCAAAATTGCCGCGATACATGCGCCAAGTTCCGCGAATCTCTCCGCTGCGCATCAACCGTATTACTCACAGCGACGAGGAGGAAGCATGAACGAGATTCTGTTTCCCGATCCGGTCCGTGACAACCTGCCGGGCTCCACCGACCGGCCGGCGTTCCGGTACGCGCGACGGCCACTGTATGGTCACCTTCGCCTACGCGTGCCGGGACAAGGTCGTCGAGCTCGCCTACGATCGGGTCATCGCCCGGATGGACCCTCCCCCCCTTCGGCGGTGACCGCGTGCCGCAGCCGACCATCAACGACCGCATCCCCGAGCCGAACGGGTGAACGTCCCCGGCGGACAGGTGGTCGCCACCTGCCGCCTGCCCTGGGGCCTCGACAACGAGTGAACGGACGGCGAGCCCCCGCACGCCTTCTTCGAGGAGACGGATTGCACCTTTTCAACCTGCGCGACTTCCAGGATGTGGCGCGCGAGAAGCTCGACCCGGTCTACTACGACTACTTCGCCGGCGGAGCCCACGACGAGCTCACGGTCCAGGCGAACGAGGCCGCGTTCAAACGGCTGTCGCTGGTGCCCCGGGTCCTGCGCGGCGTCGGGCAGCCCGACCTCGGCGTCACCGTGCTCGGCCAGCAGGCGTCGATGCCCGTGCTGCTGGCGCCGACCGCCTTCCACCGGCTGGCGCACCCGGCCGGTGAGACGGAGACGGCCAGGGCCGCCGCCGAGTCCGGCGTGATCATGATGGTGGCGATGCTCTCGACGGTCGCCGTCGAGGAGGTCGCCGCCACCGGCGCGACGCTGTGGTTCCAGCTCTACATCCAGCCCGACCTGGGCTACACCGAGTCTCTCGTGCGGCGTGCGGAGGCGGCCGGGTGCAAGGCGCTGGTCATCACCGTCGACTCGCCGGCCCTGGGCATGAACGAGCGGAAGGACCGCCACGACTTCCACGACCTGCCTCCGGGCATGTCCTGCGCCAACCTCCGCGACGGAGACGTACGGCAGGTCGTCCTTTCTCCTGATTTCTCGTGGAAGGACATCGACTGGCTGCGCGGGATCACCTCGCTGCCGATCGTGCTCAAGGGCATCCTGCACCCCGCCGACGCCGCCCTCGCGGTCGAGCACGGCGCCTCCGCCGTCATCGTGTCCAACCACGGCGGCCGCCAGCTCGACACCATGCCGCCGACCATCGACCGCCTTCCGCTGATCGCCGACGCGGTCCGCGGGCAGGTGCCCCTGCTGCTCGACGGCGGTGTACGGCGCGGCACCGACGTGGTCAAGGCGCTGGCGCTCGGGGCCCAGGCGGTGGCCATCGGGCGGCCGGTGATGTGGGGCCTGTCGGTGGCCGGCGCGGAAGGCGTGACCAAGGTGCTGTCCCTGCTGCGCGCGGAGCTGGTCAACGCCCTCACCCTGTGCGGCGTCGCCGATCCCGGCGCGGTGCCCCGGGAGCTGGTGGTGCCGTGAACGTGACCGCGTGTCCGGTCAGGTGTCCGTGCTCGGTCAGGCGTACGTGTCCCATCAGGCGTCAGTGTCCGGTCAGGCGTCAGCCACGGCTGTGAAGTCGGCGAAGTCGAAGCCCGGCGAGACGACGCAGCTCACCAGCACCTCCTCGTCGCCCGCCGGCCTGGCCGACTGCCACACGCCGCCCGGGACCACCGCCTGCGGGACCTGCCCCTCCTCGACCAGCGGCCCCAGGACCACGTCCCGCTCGCCGATGGTCAGGCTCAGCGGCCCGCCCCGGTGCCACAGCCACACCTCGTCCGAACGCACCAGGTGCGGCACCGACTCCTCGCCGGGCCGCAGCAGGAAGTAGATGCCGGTGGCGCTCGCCCGTGGGCCGCCGTAGCCGTCCGGCACGAACGACACCGCGGACCGCCAGGTCTCCCTGAACCAGCCGCCCTCGGGATGCGGGAGCAGGTCCAGCGCGTCGGCGATCGGCGGGCGCTCGACGAAGGCGACCGGCGCCCCGGTGACGTCACGCCGCAGGAACCGGGTGCCGTCGAGGACCAGCTGCCCTTCCAGATCGCACGCCAGCGCCTCGGCCTCGTCGGCGACCTCGACCGTCGGACCCTCGGGATAGATCATCAATTCCACCCGGCGATTGTACGGTCTGCGGGGATTCGCGCGGCGGGCGCGGAGGTTTCGGGGCGGTGGCGGGTGCGTCGGCGGGGACGCGAAATGTCGGTGCGCGTGACTAGTGTGCTTCAAGTGATCGAACGGTGGAGCCGTGATCAGGTCCTCGCCCTCGCCCCCGACGCGCCCTCCAAAAAGGCGGCCCAGGGCGTGGCGACACCGGGTAAATGGTCGTTACGCGGCACGACAGGCGATGCGGTGTTCGGCGAGTGCAAGGGCAGCGGCGCCAAACCCTACCTGGCGGCCGTGGACCTGACCGAGCCCGCCTACCGGTGCTCCTGCCCCAGCCGCAAGTTCCCCTGCAAGCACGCGCTCGGGCTGCTGCTGCTGTGGTCGGCCGATGGCGTGCCCGAGGTGGAGGCGGTCCCGTCGTGGGCGGCGGAGTGGCTCGCCCAACGCGCCGACCGCGCCGCCAAGTCAGCCGCCCGCGCGGAAGCCGTCCGAGCCGCGTCCGCCGCCGAGAACGCGGACGGCGCAGCGGGCTCGGAGGTCGGTTCGGAAGCGGACGGCGCAGCGGGCTTGGACGCCGGTTCGGGTGCGGACGGCGCAGCTGGCTTGGATGCTGGTTCGGGTGCGGGCGGTCCTGCGGGTTCAGGCGGTGGTTCCGGTCTGGGCGGTGCCGTGGGCGGGCGGGCCGCGGGCGCGGAGTCCGTACGGCATACGCGCGTGGCGGCGGGGTTGGCCGAGTTGGAGCGCTGGCTGGCGGACCAGGTGCGGCAGGGCCTGTCGGGTGCGGCGGAAGATGACTGGGCCGGGCTGGCCAAGCGGCTCATCGACGCGCAGGCGCCCGGGGTGGCGGGCATCGTGTCGCGGCTGGCGCGGGTGCGGGCCGTGGACGGCTGGCCGGGGCGACTCCTGGAGGAGTACTCCCTGCTCAACCTCCTCGCGATCGCCTACAGGCAGCGCGCCGAACTCCCGGCCGACCTGGCCCAGACGGTCCTGATGCGCGTCGGGTTCCCGGTCACGCGTGAGGAGGTGCTGGCCGGCCCGGTGACGCGCGACCGGTGGGACGTGCTCGGCAGCCGCGACGAGGAGCAGGACCGGCTCGCCGCCCGCCGCGTATGGCTGCGGGGCCGCCGTACGGGCCGGGCGGCGCTCATCCTGTCGTTCGCCCCACCCGGCCAGGCCCTGGACGCTTCCCTGGTCACGGGCACCATCATCGACGCCGACCTCGCCTTCTACCCAGGCGCCTCCCCCTTGCGCGCCCTGGTGGCCACCCGCCACCGACCCACCGACCCGACCACCCCCACCGCCACCCACGGCGGTGCGGGCAGCGTCGCCGGGGGCGGTGCGGAGAGGGGTGGCCATGGCTTTGCCGGTGGTGGTTCGTGGGACGGCGCTGCTCAGGGCGGTGCGGGGGTCGCCGAGGGCAGGGTGCCGCCTGGGGTCACTCCTGAGGAGGCGATGGAGGAGATCGGCGTCGCCCTGGCGGGGGACCCGTGGGCCGATTCGTGGCCGATCGTCCTGGCCGGTGTCGTACCCGAGGAGACCTCACTCGGGGGCTTCCCGCTGCACCCGCGCAGGGGCGACATCTGGCGGCTGCTCGCCGTGTCCGGCGGCCGGCCCCTGACGGTGGCCGCCGAATGGACCCCGCAAGGCATCCGGCCCCTGACCACCTGGGACGAGGACGAGGCAACGGTGATCCTGTGAGTTGGGCTGACGACGAGGCGACGGTGATCCTTTGAGCTGGGCTGACGACGAGGCGATGGTGACCCGGTGAGCTGGGACGACGATGAGGTGGCGGTGATTCGGTGAGCTGGGACGACTTGGCGTCGACGGCACTGGTGGGGACCGATCGCAGGCCGTACGCAGGAGATCTGCTCGGCAGCGCGGCCGTCGAGGTGGTGCGGCGGCGGGCCGGGTGGCGGCCGGGCCGGCCGGGGGAGCCGGTGCGCGCGCCCGACGAGGAGCAGGAGGCCGTCAGCAGGCGCGCGGCCGAGCGGCTGGTCAGGATTCTGGGCGGCGAGCACGAGAGGGTGCTGCCCGAGTGGCTGTCCGTCGCCGCCGGCAGCGGACGCAGGGCGCCCGCCTACGTGCTGCCCGAGCTGCTGCATCGTGGCAGGCGGGACGCCTCGATGCGGGCGGATCTCGGGGTGCTGGCGGGCCGGCGCGGCCGGTGGCTGGCCGAGCGTAACCCGGTGTGGGCGTACCTGCTGGAGGAGCCGACGGGCGAGACGTGGGAGCTGGGCAGTGCCGCCGACCGGCGCGACCACCTGCGGCGGCTCAGGGCCGCCGAGCCGGGCGAGGCACGGCGGCTGCTGGAGAGCACCTGGGAGCGGGAGACGCCCGACGACCGGGCGGTGTTCGTGCAGGTGCTGGCCGAAGGGCTGTCGATGGACGACGAGCCCTTCCTGGAGGCGGCGCTGGACGACCGCAGGCGCGAGGTGCGCCAGGGGGCCGCGAACCTGCTCACCCGGCTGCCCGGCTCGCGGCTGTCGCAGCGGATGGCGGAGCGGGCCCGGGCCTGCCTGACCGTCGAGCCGGCCACGATCATCGTGGAAGCGCCGTCGAGCTGCGACAAGGTCATGGAGCGTGACGGCATCAGGCCCAAGGCGCCGCGCGGCGTCGGGGAGCGGGCCTGGTGGCTGCAGCAGGTGATCGCCCGCGCCCCGCTCCAGATGTGGGGGGAGTCGCCCGGCGCGATGCTGCGCAAGAAGATCCCCGACTGGGAGAGCGAGGTGAAGACCGCCTGGGTGCGCGCGGCGGTGCTGCAGCGGGAGCCGGCGTGGGCGCGGGCGATGTTCGCCTGCGACCCCATCTCCGACCTGCTCGTGGCGCTCGGGCCGGCCGAGCAGCAGGAGCTGGCCGCCGGCTTCACCACGGAGCACGACCTGGACAGCCAGTTGATCATGGTGCTGGGAGGCGTGTCGCCGTGCTGGCAGGAGACGCTGGCCACTGCCGTGCTCCGCAAGATCATCCAGGTGGCCACCACCCAGCCGTGGAACCTCGGCGAGCTGGTCAGGCTGGCGGGTGAGCGCATCGATCCCGCGCTCGCCGATCTGGCGGAGGACTACTCGCCGGTCCCGTCCATCCAGCAGGTCGCCGCCCTGCTGCGTTTCCGAGCCGACATGATCAGGGAGCTTTCATGACCATCCTGCGCCCGCACGCGGAAGACCAGTACGCCGACGAGCTGGCCCTGCTCGCCAAGGACGACGACCGGCCCAGGCCGCCGGGCTGGAAGCTGTCGCCGTGGGCGGTCACCACCTACATCCTGGGCGACGGCGACCGGATCTCGCCCAAGTACCTGGGCGCCCGCCGGATCGTCGAGGTCGCCGTCGCGACGCTGGCGACCGATCGGGCGCTGCTGCTGCTCGGCGTGCCCGGCACGGCGAAGACATGGCTGTCGGAGCACCTCGCCGCCGCCGTCAGCGGCGACTCCACGCTGCTGGTGCAGGGCACGGCCGGCACCGCCGAGGAGGCCATCCGGTACGGCTGGAACTACGCCAGGCTGCTGGCCGAGGGCCCGTCCATGGAGGCGCTGACCCCGTCGCCGGTGATGCGGGCGATGGCCGAGGGGCGCGTCGCGCGGGTGGAGGAGCTCACCCGGATGCCCTCCGACGTGCAGGACGCGCTGATCACGGTGCTGTCGGAGAAGACGCTGCCCATCCCGGAGCTCAACCGGGAGGTCCAGGCCGAACGCGGCTTCAACGTGATCGCCACCGCCAACGACCGCGACCGGGGCGTGAACGAGCTGTCCAGCGCGCTGCGCCGCCGCTTCAACACCGTCGTGCTGCCGGTGCCCGCCACCGCCGAGGAGGAGGTGGACATCGTCTCCCGACGCGTCACCCAGCTCGGCCGTTCGCTGGAGCTGCCGGAGACGAGCACCGGCATGGCCGAGATCCGCCGGGTGGTGACGATCTTCCGCGAGCTGCGTTCCGGCGTGACCGAGGACGGCCGTACCAAGGTCAAGTCACCCAGCGGCACCCTGTCCACGGCCGAGGCCATCTCGGTCCTGACCAGCGGCATCGCCCTGGCGGCCCACTTCGGCGACGGCGTGCTGCGGCCGTCGGACGTGGCGTCGGGCATCGTCGGCGCCGTGGTGCAGGAGCCGGTGTCGGACCGGGTGGTGTGGCGCGAATACCTGGAGACGGTCGTCCGCGAGCGGTCCGACTGGCGTGACTTCTACCGCGCCTGCCGCGAGGTGTCATGAGCGTCTCGATCCTCGGCGTGCGCCACCACGGCCCCGGCTCCGCCCGTGCCGTGCGGGCCGAGCTCGCGCGCCTGCGGCCCGACGCGATCCTCATCGAGGGCCCGCCGGAGGCGGACGCGCTCGTCAGGCTCGCGCCCGAGCTGGAGCCGCCGGTCGCGCTGCTGGCCCACGTCCCGGGCACCTCCGCCGGCGCGGCCTTCTGGCCGTTCGCCACCTTCTCGCCGGAGTGGCAGGCCATCCTGTACGGGGTCGCGGCGGGCATTCCGGTACGTTTCTGCGACCTACCGGCGGCCCACACCCTGGCCGAACCCCGGCCCGAGCCTCAGTCCGACCCTTCGGACGGGCCGGAGCTGCGGGTCGATCCCATCGCGGCGCTCGCGCGGGCGGCCGGGTATGACGATCCCGAGCGGTGGTGGGAGGACGTCGTCGAGCATCGGGGCGACACGCCGTTCGAGGTGATCGCCGAGGCCATGGCCGCCGTCCGGGAGGGCTACCGGCCGGACGAGCGGGAGGCCAGGCGTGAGGCGTACATGCGCAAGACGCTCCGTGCGGCGCTCAAGGAGGGCTTCGAGCGGATCGTGGTCGTGTGCGGCGCCTGGCACGTGCCCGCGCTGACCGAGCCGCTGCCCCCGGCGAAGGACGACACCGCGCTGCTGCGCGGGCTGCCCAAGGTGAAGGCCGAGCTGACCTGGGTGCCGTGGACGTACGGGCGGCTGGCGTGGTGGAGCGGCTACGGGGCGGGGATCACCTCGCCCGGCTGGTACGACCACCTGTTCGCGGTGGTGGACCGGCCGGTGGAGCGGTGGCTGACGGGCGCGGCGGCCGTGCTCCGCGACGAGGGGCTGCCGGTGTCGCCGGCCCACGTGATCGAGTCGGTGCGGCTGGCGAACAGCCTGGCCGGGCTGCGCGGGCGTCCGCTGGCAGGCTTGGGCGAGGTGACCGAGGCGGCCCGCGCCGTGCTGTGCGAGGGCGACGACCTGGCCGTCGAGCTGATCCAGCGGCGGATGGTCGTCGGGGACCGGCTCGGGCACGTCACCGACGGCACGCCCATGGTCCCGCTGCAGCGGGACCTGCGTGACCAGCAGCGCAAGGTCCGGCTCCGGGCGGAGGCGCTCGACCGGGAGCTCGACCTGGACCTGCGCAAGCCGCTCGACCTGAGCCGCAGCCACCTGCTGCACCGGCTGCGGCTGCTCGGCGTGGACTGGGGCGTGCCGGGCGTCTCGCGCGGCAAGGGCACGTTCAGGGAGACATGGACGCTGCGCTGGCAGCCGGAGTTCGACCTGGAGCTGATCGAGCGCGCCGCCCTCGGCACCACCGTGTCCGCCGCGGCCACCCAGCAGGCCCGCGACCTGGCCTCCGGCGCGGTCGCCCCGCCGACCGCCGGGCAGCCGGACGGCGGCGGAGCTCCGCAGGGCCCTGGTGGCTCCGCGCCTGGCGGGAGCGTGGGGCCGGGGCCGGTCGGGTCGTTGGCGGATCTGACCGCGCTGGTGGAGCGGTGCCTGCTGGCGGATCTGCCGGAGGCGCTGCCCGAAGTGCTGGCCGCCCTGTCGGCGCGGGCCGCGCTCGACACCGACGTCACGCGGTTGATGGCGGCGCTGCCCGCGATGGTCCGCGCCCATCGGTACGGCGACGTGCGCGGCACCTCGGCCGAAGGGCTGGAGGTCATCGTGCACTCGATGGTCGACCGGATCTGCGTGGGCCTGCCCGTCTCGGTCACCGGCCTGGACGACGGCGCCGCGGCCGACCTGCTCGGCCACGTGGACGCCGTACACACCGCCGTCGCCCTGCTCGACGAGGACGGAGGACGGGCGCGGACACCCGACCCCAGCCCCGACGAGGGCGGGGAACAGGCGTCGGCGCCTGACGAGGGCGGAGTGCGGGCGGCCACGCCGCGCAGCCGGTGGCTGGTCACGTTACGCGGCATCTGCGACCGGCAGGACCTGCACGGGCTCATCGAGGGACGGCTGACCAGGATCCTGCTGGACGCGGGCGACCTCGACGACGTCGGGGACCGGATGTCCAGGGCGATGTCCCGGGGGCAGACGCCGGTCAGGGCGGCGGCCTGGGTGGAGGGGTTCCTGTCGGGCGGCGGGCTGCTGCTGGTGCACGATCCCCGGCTGCTCGCCCTGGTGGACGAGTGGCTGACCGGGCTCGGCGGCGACCAGTTCATCGAGGTGCTGCCCCTGCTCAGGCGTACGTTCGGCGGCTTCGCCGTACCGGAGCGCAGGGCTGTCGGCGAGCGCGTCCGGTCGGGCGGGAGGCACGCGGAGGCGGCCGAGGCGGAGCTGGACGAGCGGCGCGCGGCCGCCGCGGCGAGGACAGTGCTGGCGATCTTGGGGAGAGAGCATGGATGAGCGGCTGCGCAGGTGGCGCATGGTGCTGGGCGGCGGCGAGGCGGACGGCACCGGATGCGGGCTCCAGGGCGCCGACGCGGCGATGGACGGCGCGCTGGCCGCCGTCTACGGAGAGCAGGAGGGCGGCGGGCAGGGCGGCCGGGGAGCCGGGCTCGGTGCGTCGGCGCCGCGGGTGGCGCGGTGGCTGGGCGACATCAGGTCGTACTTCCCGTCCACGGTCGTCCAGGTCATGCAGAAGGACGCCATCGAGCGGCTGAACCTGACCAGGCTGCTGCTGGAGCCGGAGATGCTCGAGGCCGTGGAGCCGGACGTGCACCTGGTCGGCACACTGCTCGCGCTCAACCGGGTGATGCCCGACCAGGCGCGTGAGTCGGCCAGGGCGGTGGTCCGCAAGGTGGTGCAGGACCTGGAGCGCAGGCTCTCCCAGAAGACCAGGACGGCCGTCACCGGCGCGCTCGACCGCTCCGCCCGCACTCACCGGCCCAAGCGGGTGGCCGACATCGACTGGGACCGGACGATCCGGGCGAACCTGAAGAACTACCTGCCGGAGAAGAACACCGTCGTGCCGTCGCGGCTCGTCGGCTACGCGCGCAGACAGCGGGCGGTCCAGCGGGAGGTGGTGCTCTGCATCGACCAGAGCGGGTCGATGGCGGCCTCGGTGGTGTATTCGAGCGTGTTCGGCGCGGTGCTGGCGTCGATGCGGTCGCTCAAGACGTCCCTGGTGGTGTTCGACACGGCGGTGGTGGACCTGACCGACCAGCTCCACGACCCGGTCGAGCTGCTCTTCGGCACTCAGCTCGGCGGCGGCACCGACATCAACCGGGCCATCGCGTACGGCCAGGGGCTCATCACCCGGCCGGCCGAGTCCATCTTCGTGCTGATCAGCGACCTGTACGAGGGCGGGGTCAGGCAGGAGATGCTGCGCAGGGTGGCCGCCATGACCCAGGCGGGCGTCCAGGTGATCGTGCTGCTGGCGCTCTCCGACGAGGGCGCCCCGTTCTACGACCACGACAACGCCGCCGCCCTGGCCGCGCTGGGTGTGCCGGCGTTCGCGTGCACGCCCGACGCCTTCCCCGGGCTGATGGCGGCGGCCATCGAACGCCGCGACATCGCCCAATGGGCCGAACGCCACCTCGGCACGGGCTCCTGAGCGTTAGGGCCTGCTTCTTAGATCAAGTGCGAGCCCGATGAGCGATGAGCAAGACGCCGTTGGTGAGGATGCCCTGCCGTTGTTCGTGACGTGATCCAGTGATCGAGGCGATTCTCGCGTACACGCAGATTGTGATCATTATCGTGTCGTGTCATGAGCGACATGGCGGATATCGAGTCGGTGCGTAGAGCGGCCGGTGTGTCCCTTCAGTACTTCTGGGAGGCCACTGAGCACGGCACGTTTGATGACCTGGAAGACGAGGACGGGGTGAGGAACGCCTACGCAGCCATCCAGGCTGCCGTTCCCGACGACTCCACCAGCGCCGTGTGCCTGACGGTGCTGGCCTTGGGGAAGCTGCGGGCCCACTTGAACGACGTTTCTGCCGGCGGTGAGGACCACTTCGAGGCGCATTACGATCCGCCTGCCGGGTTGGATGAAGACGACGAGCTCGGACTGGAGTTGGCGAAGGAGGTGATGGAGGCCGCGCGACTTGCCCTCAGACTTCAGCCGGACGATAACCTCGCGGCGTTCTCGCTCGCGTGCGCACTGCACTGGCTGAGCGAAGATCAGGCGGCGGCAGCCGCTTACCGTGAGGCGCTGCGTATCGACCCTTACGATGACATCGCCAGGGCGCGTGTGGAGGAACTGGAGGATGTTGAACTTCCTGATCCGCCGACAAGGATCACTACCCGTCATCCCTACGGATTTCACCTGTTGGAGATGACCCGCCTGGTAGGCCATAGCGGAAGCACCAAGGGGCAGGTCTGGCTACTGAACGACGTGTCCACAGTCCGGAGCGCGGCGGATGACTATCTCTCCGAATGGCTGGACGGCCGTGGCCAGGGACTGGGCGAAGACTTCGGGGTGTGGACCCACGTCCCCGGCGGCCAAAGCGGAGGAACGGAGCTGGCCGAGGTGATTCGGCAAGCCCCAGCCGGTGGTCCGGAGATCGACTGGTCCCGAATGTTCCTGCCGTCCTTGATGCCCGATCGGAGGCTTCCGGCCGGCCATCCAATCCGCTGGCTGGGGCAGCTGCACTTCTTCGGCTACACCGAGCACGACGATTAGTGAGCGTGCTGGAGGCTCAACGGCGGTTCAGCGCGTGCTCAACTCCTTCAGCATCACCGCAAAGACAGGCGCCCCCGGCAAAGGGTTCCGCTTCTGCCCAACCTGTCTCCACCCCCATGTGCGGTACGCGGCCACGGCAGGCGCGGCCGCCGGCAGCACCGTCAGCGTGGCCCGTTCTTCTGACCTGTCCGCGAGCAACGTGTCGTGGATGGTCTGGGCTACATGCTGTCGCCGCCACGGCGCCTACCAGCAGCTCGACCAACGCCCAGGTTCGACCAGACCGTTCGGTCGTCAGGTCATCCGGCAATGGCGCGAGCAAGTTTCGCCACCATGGGGTTGTCGGCTGGAGTGTAACTCCGAAGCCGAAGCCGACAAGATGTCCGTGCTCGCCGGCCGTCACCAACGCGAACCCCTCTTGCCGGCGCTGCACGTCGAACCGTTCGCGGAACAGCGAGGCGTGTTCCGGCCCCCACTCGTAAGGCGGTTCGGAGTACACCTCCGTGTAGAGGTCGGTGAGTTCGTCCAGGTGCTCGGCTGCCTCCTGGCCGTTCAGCACCCGGTACTCAGCCTCCGTGCCCAACCAGCTCACGCTCCCTCTGTGGCGCTGCCCTGCGTATGTAGTCGCGTAGCTCATCGTGGAATCCGGCGGCTTCCGAGCAATCCGGGTGGCGGGCCAGCAACTCACCATCGAATCGGACGAACCAATCCACCACCAACGACGAACGAACGGACTCTGCGAGTTCGCGTAGCGCCGCCAACGCTCTGGTTCCGTACTTCGCAGGGCCAGTTCTGTGAACGTGTTGGCCGCTAGGCAGTCCACTTCGGCCTGGTTCAGAGCGCCGTACGCACCAAGCTCAAGCTGTCCTCGAAGTTGCCGCGGGCAGTGGATAGCTGCGTCATGTCGCCGATGATTTTTGCGCCAAGCGCAGGGGCAGCGGCCTCACGGCAGGCATGCAGGGCGAGCAGGTAGTAGCGCTGCGCCATGCCATGCAACCCTTGGTCGTAGGCCATCCAACCTGCCAGCTGCCCCAGCTCGGCGGTGATGAGGAATAGTCGCCGGGCAACATCGGCAGGGTGGCGCTCAGTCAGGCTTTCGGTCACGGCGTTCAACTGGCCGACTACAGCCTTACGCCGCAGTCCACCCGCCCCCGAGGCGTCCCATCGCCTGAACAGCATGACCGCCTGCTCCAGTTCGGCTACGTCGTCCTGTGTCACATCGCCGCTCACGGGCACTACCGGCAAGTTGGCGACCCATTGGCGTACGGGTTGCGGCAAGGCCGAGCCGGCGAGCACCACCAGCTCGGCAATCACCTGTCGCCTGGATGCGATGTCGTAGGTAGAGAAGCGTTCCATGATCTTTATCGTGTGGCTGCGGGTCAGTGAGAAGTCGAGCGGCACCGACGAGTGCAACACGTAGTCGGCGGACTTGCCGGGCAGGGTGGTGATGTCGGCCAGCAGATCGTCAAGCTCGGCGGTTGTGACCTTGAGCAACGCCGCCAGCTTGGGACGTAGCCACGGTTGCGGTTCGGTCTCGGCCCGTTCCCACCGGCCGGTAGTGGAACGCTCGACGCCAAGAGCATCGGCCAGCGCCTCCTGGCTGTAGCCGACTGCCTTGCGCCGTTGGGTGAGCCGAACCCGCTGCACTCCCATCGCCACAAGTAAGCGTAAAACGGCGGGCGTACAACTGTCCTGCTCACCCGGCCCGATGCCGCATTTCTGCCTCATTCGCGGGCCCAAAGTGCTCTGGAACCGGATTACTGGCCTTGCTTGGCTGTCCGGGCGGGATACGCGAGAGGAGCAGAGGGCATGAGCAACGGTGGCGGATCGGGCAATGTAGCAAGAAGGCATTACACAGAACTATCCGTTCACCCGGTGGCCGCCTTATTCGCGCGGTCGCATGTCGGACGTCTACGACATCGACCCTGAAGGCTGGATCAACGCGGGCGAGAACGCGATCGCGATCAACGAGCGGGAAAGCCGGCGATGCCTGATCAAGTACGAGCTCTGGAACGGGGAGCCACCGCCACTCGACTCCTGGGACCGTAGCTGGTCTGGAAACGTACGCTTCGCGGCCGGAAGAGTGTTCGCTCTGAGCGACTATGACGGCGACACGACCTACGGCGAAGAATTCGATCTGGGCCAACGGGACACGCTCTGGCGGGTGAGCATCCATCGCAAGGCGCTGGCCCACGAGGACTTCACCCCCGACCTCGTCGGCGTCACTCTGCTGAAGGCCCGGTTCTGGTCTGCGGCCTAGCAAATCTGGAACGGCGTGAGGAACCGGCGCCGCGGCGAAGACGGTGCTGGCGATCTTGGGGGGAGCGCGTGGATGAGCGGCTGCGCAGGTGGCGCATGGTGCTGGGCGGCGGCGAGGGGGACGGCACCGGGTGCGGGTTGCAGGGCGCTGACGCGGCGATGGACGGCGCGCTGGCCGCTGTCCACGGGGAGCAGCAGGGCCTTCCCCGACCTGATGGCGGCGATCGAACGCCGCGACATCACCCAGTGGGCCGAACGCCACCTCGGCGCGGGCTCCTGAGCATCAGTGGGTGTGCTGGAGACTCGACGGCACTCGATGGTCTTGCTGCCGTCGGCGATCCGGTCGAAGGCGCGGCTGCAGATATCACCTGCCGCCCGAAGTCATCTCTCGATGCCGGGTGATCAGGCGTATTCCCGTCGTATTCCACGCTGCTGCCGACGCGTGCAACGATCACTCCGGTGAACCTCGGGCCGCCGGGATCGCTCATGTCAGAAGCCTCGTCAGAGGCC